>NZ_JBFAWG010000335.1:0-1003 GCF_040680215.1 Streptomyces sp. NPDC052107 | reverse complement strand
CCGGACGGTCCCCCGCTCACCTCGCTGCTGGACCGGCAGATCTTCGAAGGCGCGGAGGTGAGGTAGGCCTTGTCCAGGGAGGCCCTCATACGCCTGTACGACCTCACACCGTCCCAGCCTCTGCTCGACGCTCTGAGCTCTGCCACCGCATCGCCCGATATCGCTCGTGTCGTTCCCCGGTTCAAAGGGGCCGCTGGGCCGCGAGCCCAGTCCTTCGTCGAACTGCACCGGGAAGGGACGCTTCTGGGCCGGTGTGGCATCAACGTCAAGGGCCCGGGCACAGTCGGCGCCTGCGAGGTGGCCGCCGTGGTCGCCCCGGCGGAGCGTGCGGGCATGCACTGGCTTCTCGTCCATGTCGCACTCGAGCGGCTTCAGTGGCTGGGGTATGCCTACGCGATGACGGAAGTCAGCGAATACGCGGACCACTTCCCGTCGGTGCTGCGGCAGGCGGCGTGGTGGATTCCCGATTCAAGCGAACGCAAGAGCACGGCGGCGCGGGACGACAAGAGCCTTGAATGGGCGGATCTCTTCATCGACTTCCGGACCTGGACGCCGAGTTCCACTCCCACGTCTCTTACGGTCAACGGCCGAGACCTGTGGGTGCGTCGTCCCGAAGCGAGTGAGGAGCTGCTGATTGTCGACTGGCTCAGAGAGACCTTCGGTGGAGGCTGGGCAAGCGAGATCCACCGGTCGTTCTCACGGGATCCGATCTCGTCTGTGATCGTGGTCGACCGGAACAAGGAACTGCCGCCCAAGGACCGCTTGCTCGGCTTCCTTGCCTACGACACTGCGCGGCTCGGGATGCTGTCTGCGATTGCGCTCGTGCCCGAGGCACGCGGTCGCGATCTGTCCTTGGCAACAGCGCTCATCGAGGAGTGTCTGCGCGAAGCGCGAGCCAGCGGCATGACCTATGCCGTGCTGGGAGGCGTAGGCAACGCCCGCTTGGCGGCTCTTCGCGCATTCAGTGCTTTATGGACCATTCCCGGGCACGAGCCAGGAATGG
>NZ_JBFAWG010000334.1:0-1004 GCF_040680215.1 Streptomyces sp. NPDC052107 | reverse complement strand
TCCCGATCACCAAGATCGCGGCCGTGACGGAGCGTCCGGAGCGCGTCGTCGGCGTGCACTTCTTCTCGCCGGTCCCGATGATGCAGCTCTGCGAGCTGGTCCGGGGCTACAAGACCAGCGACGAAACCCTCGCCACCGCGCGGGAGTTCGCGGAGTCGGTCGGCAAGACCTGCATCGTCGTCAACCGCGATGTGGCGGGCTTCGTCACCACCCGGCTCATCTCGGCGCTCGTCGTCGAGGCCGCCAAGCTGTACGAGTCGGGCGTCGCCACGGCCGAGGACATCGACACCGCCTGCAAGCTCGGCTTCGGCCACGCCATGGGCCCGCTCGCCACGGCCGACCTGACCGGCGTCGACATCCTGCTCCACGCCACGGGCAACATCTACACCGAGTCCCAGGACGAGAAGTTCGCCGCCCCCGAGCTGATGCGCCGGATGGTCGACGCAGGTGACATCGGCCGCAAGAGCGGGCAGGGCTTCTACACGTACTGACCACGGCCGCACCCCACCGGCTCTCCCCGCCCCGCAGGCCCACCGCCGCCGGGGCCGGGAAAGCCGGGGAGTGTACCCGGCCGGGCCCGGCCTCCGGCGAACCGACGTCACTCCACCGAGTGAATTCGGTATCGGTTCGCTTACAGGCGGCAACTTCCCTGTCGCCGCGGCAGTCAGTTGTGGAAGAGAAGAAGCAGACAGACGGACCTCGCTACGGAGCAACCGCAGGGGAGCGCATATGCATATCAGGGGCGACCACGCCGAGCTGGTCGTCGGGGGCCGCCTCGACGTCCGAAGCGCGGCGGACGCCCGTACGGTCCTCCACTCGGCCGTCGACGACGGAGCCGGCGATCTGGTGCTGGACCTGACCGAGCTGAATTCCTGGGACGCCACCGGACTCGGCGTCATCATGGGGGCCCACCGCAGGGCCGGCCGGGCCGGACGACGGCTCGTGCTGCGCGGAGTCCCACCGCAGATGCAGCGGCTCCTGGTGGCCACCCGGCTGCACCGCAT
>NZ_JBFAWG010000333.1:0-1004 GCF_040680215.1 Streptomyces sp. NPDC052107 | reverse complement strand
GTCAGCTGCTGGTCGATGTAGTCGGTGTGGGCCGCGGTGGCGGCGGTGAACTCGGCCGCCGCGCCCTGCGGCCGGAAGCCGTGGCGTACGGCCAGCTCCCGCAACCGCGGGTCGGTGGAGAGCAGTTCGCCCAGCTGTCGGCCCGCCGCCGTCAGGGGGACCAGGGTGTGGTCGCTGGAGACCGTGGTGTCCGGGTAGAGCACGACGAGGTCCCCGATCTCCTGCCGTTTGCTGTGGGTCAGGAGGGAGGCCACCTGCGACTCGTAGACCAGCACCAGCGGGTTGCCGACCCCGCTGATGAAGTCCCGGAACGGGGCGTCGCTGCTGGTCTGCTGGGCCCCCTGCACCTGGACCAGCTTCCGCATGAGCACCGCCGTACGGTCCACGGCCGCGCGGTCCGCCGCGACCCGGCCGCCGTCGGCGACGTACGAGGCGGCGGCGAGGTAGAGGGCGCCGGAGTTGGACGAGACGGGGTCGGTGCTCGTGATGAAGAGCGTGCCGCTCAACTCGGCGTGCCCGGAGGCCCCTTCGAGCTGCTGCCAGGTCCGGTCCGCCTCGGCCGCCTTGAGGTAGGGGCCCATGAGCAGCGTGCCCCGGGTGGCGAAGTTGGAGGTGCCGTCGGTCTTCAGCCGGGCGAGGCCGTTGGCGGCGAGGACCTCGGCCGCGTTGCGGTGGGCCACGACGACGAGCGGTGAGTAGAAGGGCCGCAGCGGACCGCCCTCGACGGCGGACCTGCGGCGCAGCTCGTCGGCCGGCGCCTTGGAGCTGGGGAAGGCGAAGTCCTCTCCTTCCAGGGAGAGTTGATCCATGGCCCAGGAGCCGGATGTCTCGGCCTTGACGGTGATGCCCCGGGCGGCGAGGGCCTTCACCGTGTCGGGGTCGGCGAAGAACTCGGCCTTCTCCGACCCGATCACGCCACGCACGGTCGTCGCTGCCGTGCCACTGCTGCCGTCGCCGCCTCTGTCACGGCCTGCCACGACGGCCGCTGCCACGCCGCCGAGCAG
>NZ_JBFAWG010000332.1:0-1022 GCF_040680215.1 Streptomyces sp. NPDC052107 | reverse complement strand
GTTGGAGGAGCGGTGAGGGGTACGTACGGAAGGCCCTGCCGGGTACGGAGGACGGCGGCCCTCTCCCTGACGCTGGCCCTGCTGGTGGCCGGCTGCGGGCTGAAGAGCGGCTCCCCGATGGTGGACGACGTCTCCCCCGGCTCGGTCGGGCGGGGCGAGCCGCTGAAGGGCGCGACGCTCACGGTGACCTCGAAGAACTTCAGCGAGAACATCATCCTCGGCCAGATGACCGGCCTGGTCTTCAAGGCGGCCGGGGCGGAGGTCATCGACCGCACCAACCTGCCGGGCTCGATCAGCGCCCGCGAGGCCATCATCAACGGCGACGCCGACGCCCAGTGGGACTACACCGGCACCGGCTGGATCACCTTCCTCGGCCACGCCGACCCGATCGTGGACCCGAAGGAGCAGTACGAGGCGGTACGGGACGAGGACCGCGGCAACGGCGTGGTCTGGCTGCCGCCGGCCCCGCTCGACAACACGTACGCGCTGGCCATCAGCAAGAAGAACAACGCCAAGTACAAGCTCAAGACCCTCTCCGACGTCGCCGCCCTGGCGAAGTCGAACCCGTCCGCGGTGACGATCTGCGTGGAGAACGAGTTCGCCTCCCGGGACGACGGGCTGCCCGGCATGGAGAAGCGGTACGGGATGAAGATCCCGGCCGCCAACATCCAGAAGATGGACGCCGGAATCATCTACACCCAGGTCTCGGAGTCCAACTCCTGCCTGCTGGGCGAGGTGTTCACCACGGACGGCCGGATCAAGGCGATGGACCTGGACGTCCTGGAGGACGACAAGCACTTCTTCCCCAACTACAACGCCTCCCCGGTCATCCACCTGGCGACCTTCGAGAAGTACCCGGTGATCGCGGAGCTGCTGGCCCCGCTGGCGAAGAAGCTGACGACGGAGGTCGCCCAGACCCTGAACGCGAAGGTGGACGTGGACGGGGAGGACCCGCACACGGTGGCGAAGGAGTGGCTGGTGGCGGAGGGGTTCATCGAGGAGGGGTGAGGGGCGGGACAGAC
>NZ_JBFAWG010000331.1:0-1035 GCF_040680215.1 Streptomyces sp. NPDC052107 | reverse complement strand
CTCGTTGCGGGGCTTCTACCTCGCGGCGCCAGGGCATCTGGAGGGAGGCGGCGCCGCCCCTGGCGAATCGCAGCAGGAGCCGCCCGAGCCCGACCTCTCTGCCGACTCCAAGGCCGCCTCCGCCGACGACGGTCGGCGCGCCGCCGCGCTGTTGGCCCTCCTGGAGGACCCGCACCGGACGGCGTACACGATGGACCCCTACGGGGACCGGTTCGGCGACGACCTCCCCGGCGCCCTGCTGGTGACCGAGGACTTCTTCGCCGGGTCCGGTCTCGCCGAGGCGATGTCTCCGACGGGTCAGTCCCCGCATCGCGACGCCGACGGCACTGCCGCTCCCTACGCGGTGCTGGGCAGCGACTCCTCGGCGAAGGACCCGTACGCGCTCACGGTCGGGGGCGTCCTGCCGCCGCCGACGCGTGTGCAGTTCCAGGACGCCATGATCCCGGTGACCGGACGACTGGCGCCGGGCGCCACCGCTCTGGATCCGATGATGGGATCGGTTCCGCTGGACGGAGCCGTCCTGGTGGTCGTCCCGCCCTCGGCGCTGGCGAGCCTGTACCCGCCAGACGCGCTGGAGGCCATCCTGCTGCGCACCATCGTCCTGGGCCAGGACGCCGTCCCGGCGCTGGATGCGGCCGGACGAGCCCTCGAAACGGACGCTCTGGTGGTCAACGCTGAGCCCTTGACCCCGCAGTCCTCTGCGCTGCTGCAGTCTCTGAGCGCCAGCTCCCGCACGCTGCTCGTCCTGTTCGGCGCGGCGGTGCTCGGCGCCGTCGTCTCCCTGTTCGGCGTTCTCGGCGTGCTCGCCCGGGCTCTCGCCCCCACCTGGCGGATCGCCGCGATGGTGGGCGCCGCCCGCTGGCAGGCCGCGGTGCGGATCATCGTTCCCGTGCTCTTCGCGTGGGTCCTGCCGGCCGCCGTCGGTCTCACCGCGGGCGCGTCCGCCCTGCCGGGGCCGCCGCCCACCGGTCTGACGTCCACCGCGCTCATCGCCGTCATGGCGATCGGCGCCGTCGCCACCCTGTCCTCCTGGCG
>NZ_JBFAWG010000330.1:0-1044 GCF_040680215.1 Streptomyces sp. NPDC052107 | reverse complement strand
GGCGGCGATCTGCTTGCGCACGTACGTGGCTCCGGCATGCTCGGCCGGTGGCGGCTCGTGGCCCTCGGGGTGGTCCTTCAGGAAGAGCAGGAGCAGCACCAGCACGACCACACCGGCCAGCGAGCTGCCGACGAAGGTGGTGGTCCAGCCGAAGCTGTGCAGGGCGCGGGCGATGAAGAGGGTCGAGACGAGATTGCCCGCCATCCCGAAGAGGGCGGCGACCTGGCCGATCAGCGGGCCGCGCCGGGCGGGGAACCAGCGGCTGCCGAGCCGCAGCACGCTGATGAACGTCATCGCGTCGCCGCAGCCGAGCAGGGCGCGCGCGGCGAGCGCCATCCCGTACGACGGCGAGAGCGCGAAGCCGAGCTGGCCGACCGTGAACAGGACGACCCCGATGGTGAGGACCCGCTTGGTGCCGAGCCGGTCGACCATCAGCCCCACGGGTATCTGCATCCCCGCGTAGACGAGGAGCTGGAGGATGGAGAAGGTGGAGAGGGCGGAGGCGTTGACGTCGAACCGGTCGGCGGCGTCGAGTCCGGCCACCCCCAGGCTCGTACGGAAGATGATGGCGACGAAGTAGACGGCGACGCCGATGCCCCAGACCCAGGCGGCCCGCCGGCCTCCGGGCGGGTCACCGGGCAGCGGGAGGGTGGGCGCGGCCCCTGAACTCACCGGTCCTCACCCCTGACCAGCTCCCGCACGCGCCCGACATGACGCCGCACGACCTGCGCGGCCTCCTCGGGGTTCCCGCCCCGGATCGCCTCCAACAGCTCGGCGTGCTCGGTGATGTTGGCCTCGATCCGCCCGGGATGGGCCTCCATCACCGCGACGCCCATCCGCAGCTGACGGTCGCGCAGCTGGTCGTAGAGGCGCGAGAGGATCTCGTTCCCCGCGTACTTGACGATCTCCGCGTGGAAACACCGGTCCTTGACGGCCACCGCCGCCAGATCCCCGGCCTCCGCCAGTTCGCGCTGCTCCTCCAGGAGCTGTTCGAGCCGCGCGATCAGCCGGGGCGAGGCGGGCACGGCCTTGCGCGCCGCGAAC
>NZ_JBFAWG010000329.1:0-1047 GCF_040680215.1 Streptomyces sp. NPDC052107 | reverse complement strand
GGTCCAACGCCGACGACATCGGCAACCAGGCCGGCGGCTGGACGATCAGCTGGCAGGGCTCCTCCGGCAAGATCACCCCGGGCACGACGATCCTGGAGGGGATGAAGAAGGCGGCGAAGAACCCCGACTCCGTCACGTACTCGAAGGACGCCTCTGCCGCCACGGACGGTCACGACGTGGGCGTGGTGGTCGTCGGGGAGACCCCGTACGCCGAAGGCATCGGGGACGTCGGCAACGGCCACGACCTGGAGCTGACCGCAGCCGACAAGGCCGCCGTCGAGAAGGTCTGCGCGGCCATGAAGTGCGCGGTCCTCATCGTCTCGGGCCGCCCGCAGCTCATCGGGGACCAGCTCGGGGACATGGACGCGCTGGTCGCCTCCTGGCTGCCGGGCTCCGAGGGCGACGGCGTGGCCGACGTGCTCTACGGCAAGCGCCCCTTCACCGGGCAGCTCCCGGTGACCTGGCCGAAGTCGGAGGCGCAGCTTCCGATCAACGTCGGGGACACGGCGTACGACCCGCAGTTCCCGTACGGCTGGGGCCTGACGACCCTGAACAAGCCCCCGGCCGGAGGCGAGCTGACCCTCGCCGCCCTCGCCGTCGCCGCCCAGGTGGCGCAGAAGGCGAAGCTGGGCAAGACCCCGGCGGGCAAGGCCATCGTGGACCAGGCGCGGCTGCTGGTCCAGCAGAAGATCAACGGGAAGTTCACGCAGAGTGTCTCCAAGCCCTTCGCGGAGGCGGACCACCTGCTGCTCAAGGGTGATCTGACGGGCGCGGTGGCCAAGCTGCGCACGGCCTACCGAGCCGCGTAGGCACCCCGCTCTCCGGGCGGGCGACGGCATTCGTCGCCCGCCTGGAGTAGCGTTAAGTATGAGGAAAAGGCTCTTCCCCACGCTGTTGGCGGGCCTGCTGCTCATCATCGCAGCGGCTGCACTCGCCCTGACCTCCCCTGCGTCGGCGGCCCCGGCCGCGACGATCAACGACGCCGCCCAGGCCCTGCGCGAGGACCCGGTCTATGTGGACCCGGGCGCCCGCGATCAGCTCTCCGTC
>NZ_JBFAWG010000328.1:0-1047 GCF_040680215.1 Streptomyces sp. NPDC052107 | reverse complement strand
ATAGAGCGGATCCGTCAGGCTGATCGGGGTGTCCGGCGCGTCGTCCACGTACCGCCTGAAGAGCGAATAGGCCGTCTCGAACAGGATGTACGGCACCACGACACCGGTGAGCAGCCGCTTCACCTTCGGCGCGGACATGTCGAACGTACGGGAGAAGTAGCCGGAGATGAGGATGAAGGCCGGCATGTGGAACGTGTACACGATCATGTAGAGCGCCCGGGTGGCCCGGCTGCCGTCCATCACCGGTTCCCAGGCGTGCGCCACCGCGACCAGCACGATGGCCAGGTACTTCACGTTGTCGAAGTAGGGGTCACGCTTCCCCGCCGCCGCGGATGCGGGCGCGGAGGCCGGAGCGGTGGCCTTCGGCGTCTGCTCGCGTCTGGGCTCCGACTCCGGGGTCGCCGGGGGGAGCGGGGCCCTTGTGAATACGCTCGGAGCTTGGAACATCTAAGGCACCTTAGACCTGTCGATTGCTTCGCGTAAAACTGCGACGGGATATCGCGTGTTCCCCTCCATTCGAATATGAAACCGTCGAACAGCGCCCGTTATGACACACTTGATCCATCTTAAACAGGGCATATCGGCCGAGGAGTTGGGCGTGTGAATTGTCTCCCTCGCGGCGCCGCGAATTACCTGTGAACGACCTGTGAGGGAAGGGAAACGGAATCCGCCGCCGAAGCCGGGCGGCGTCCCCTGAATATGCACCCGAAGGATTACGTGCCCCGAGCCCCCCGCCCCGCCCTGCGTAGAGCTCCCGTGAGCTGGGCAGGATGGCGGGATCCGGTCAGTGTGATCCGTCACCCGGCAGTGGACAGCGGGGAGTTGGTGGCACGATGGACGCGACGGGGCGTGCGGTGGTGTGCGTTTCCGGGCCGGCAAGGCGGACCGACCGAGGGTGTGATCAGACGTGGCTATTTCCCTGTCTATGGTGCTGCTGTTCGCGGTCATCCTGGTGGTGATGATCCGTGGCGGCTCCATCAAGCCCGGCCCCGCGATCGTCGCCGCCCTCTTCGGCTTCTTCCTGGCGTCGACCGGCATGGCCCCGTC
>NZ_JBFAWG010000327.1:0-1050 GCF_040680215.1 Streptomyces sp. NPDC052107 | reverse complement strand
TCCGCCGTTCGCGGGCAGCCTGGACTACGAGTCCACCGCGGCCGACCTGCTCCGCACGGTCAGGACCAAGAAGACGGAACTGCTCTTCCTCGCCCACGGCACCCGGGCCCCCCGACGCATCCCCCGGAAAGAAGAGGTCTATGCCCCCTCGCAGTACCCGCCCCGCCGACATCCTCGACGACGACGACTACCCCGCCTACACCATGGGCCGGGCCGCCGAGATGCTCGGCACCACTCCCGCCTTCCTCCGCGCCCTGGGCGAACACCGCCTGATCACCCCCCTGCGCTCCGAAGGCGGCCACCGCCGCTACTCCCGCTACCAGCTGCGCATCGCCGCCCGCGCCCGCGAACTCGTCGATCAGGGCACCGCCATAGATGCCGCCTGCCGCATCGTCATCCTCGAAGACCAGCTCGAAGAAGCCCAGCGCATCAACGAGCAACTGCGCACCCAAGGCAGCCAGCCCCAGTCGAAAACCTCAGCCTGACAAGACGGGTGCCACCTCAACGCCGCCCGCCAGACGCACAGCGCTGCTCCAAGGACCCCGGCACACCTGCCGGGGTTCTCCGCCGTTCAAGCCCACCTGCCTAGTGTCAACCTCCACCGACTCCGACCCACCGGACCCGACGGCAGGCCGGCTGCCCTTCACTCGCGACGATGATCAATCCCAGCGGCCAACGGCTAGTACAAGACGTCGCCCTTGCCGGAAACCTCGTCCGCCCAGGTCACGCGGCATGTTCGTACTCGTGGAGAATGCCACCCAGGCGTTCACGCCTTCGTATGTCAAGGTGGGTGATCTGCCCTGGATCGCTGATCGCCTGGGGCAAGGGGTGGAGCGGTCGGGCGTTCGCGATTCCCTGATGGGGCCGATGGGAGTTGTAGAACCGCTCGAACTCCCGCACCGCGTGGCAGAGGTGGCGCTGGTTCCAGATCAACGTGCGGTCCAGCAGTTCACGCCGGCACGTCTGCACCCACCGCTCCATAATCGAGTTCATTCGGGGCATCTGGACGCCGCTGAACACGACCTCGATGGCCGCGTCCTTCAAGATGGT
>NZ_JBFAWG010000326.1:0-1055 GCF_040680215.1 Streptomyces sp. NPDC052107 | reverse complement strand
GCCCAACCCCCGATTCGATACGATGACGCTGGCCTGCAGCCTCGTTCCGTCACCATGTGTGACGCATGCGTGTGATCGGAGTGATCGCATCGACTGCGGCTTCCCGACCTGGGCCCGCCGTGGCAGTGGCACCGGCGCCGTAATGCGTACGAAATGGAGCATCCAAGGATGGCTCGACACCTGGTAACCAGCGCGCTTCCCTACATCAACGGGATCAAGCACCTGGGCAACATGGTCGGGTCGATGCTTCCGGCGGATGTGTACTCCCGGTACCTCCGCCAGCGTGGTCACGACGTCCTCTACATCTGCGCCACCGACGAGCACGGCACGCCGGCCGAGCTGGCCGCCAAGGAGGCTGGACTCTCGGTCGCCGAGTTCTGCGCGCAGGCCCACGACGCGCAGAAGGCCGTGTACGACGGGTTCGAGCTGGCCTTCGACTACTTCGGCCGCAGCTCTTCGCAGCAGAACGTTGAGATCACCCAGCACTTCGCGCGCAAGCTGCACGAGAACGGCTTCATCGAGGAGCGTGCGATCCGGCAGGTGTACTCGCCGGTCGACGGCCGTTTCCTTCCGGACCGGTACGTCGAGGGCACCTGCCCGCACTGTGGCTACGACAAGGCTCGCGGCGACCAGTGCGAGAACTGCACCCGCGTCCTCGACCCGACCGACCTGATCGACCCGCGCTCGGCGATCAGCGGTTCCACGGACCTGGAAGTCCGCGAGACCAAGCACCTCTTCCTGCTGCAGTCCAAGCTTCAGCACGAGGTCGAGGAGTGGATCGCGACCGTCAGCGCCGAGTGGCCGCACCTGTCCACGTCCATCGCGCGCAAGTGGCTGACCGAGGGCCTGAACGACCGGTCCATCACGCGGGACCTGGACTGGGGCGTGCCCGTCCCGGCGGACACCTGGCCGGAGCTCGCGGCCGAGGGCAAGGTCTTCTACGTCTGGTTCGACGCCCCGATCGAGTACATCGGCGCGACGAAGGAGTGGGCGGACGCGTCCGCCGACGGAGAGAGCCGCGACTGGAAGTCGTGAGATCTGAAGAGCGGAGTGGT
>NZ_JBFAWG010000325.1:0-1058 GCF_040680215.1 Streptomyces sp. NPDC052107 | reverse complement strand
GCTGTGGAAGCAGGCCGACTTCGGTCCTGACGACGTCCATGTGGCCCAGATCTACGACGCGTTCACCCCTCTCGTCCCGCTCTCCCTGGAGGGGTACGGCTTCTGCGGCCGCGGCGAGGGCGGCGCGTTCACCGAGGGCGGGGCGCTGGAGACCGGGGGCCGGCTGCCGCTCAACACCGGGGGCGGCGGGCTGAGCGAGGCGTACGTCCACGGGTTCAACCTCATCACCGAGGGCGTCAAACAGCTGCGCGGCACCTCCACCGCCCAGGTCCCGGACGCCGCCACCTGTCTGGTCACCGCCGGTGAGGGCGTACCGACGTCGGCTGTTCTGCTGCGGAACTGAGGAGTCGAGAAGTTGAGGAGTTGAGAGTTGAGGAGATGGATGTGAACGATTCCCTGCTGCTTCCCGTCGTCGACGAGGACGGCGCCCCCTTCTGGGAGTACGCCGCCCGGGGCGAACTGCGCGTCCAGGCCTGCGCCTCCCCCGCCTGCGGCGAACTCCGCTTCCCGCCCCGGCCATGCTGCCCGCACTGCGGGTCGTTCGAGAGGGAGTGGCGGGCGATGAGCGGGCGCGGCCGGATCTGGTCGTACGTGATCCCGCACCCGCCGCTGCTCCCCGCGTACGCCGAACAGGCCCCGTACAACGCGGTGTTGGTGGAGCTGGTGGATGCCCCTCGGATCCGGCTGGCCGGGAACGTCGTCGCCTCCGCCGACGCGCCGCTGAACTCCGTCGCTCCGGCGCGGCTGCGGATCGGGGCCCCGGTGCGGGCGGTGTTCTGCCCGGCGGGTCCAAGTGGGTCGGTCACGCTGGTGCGTTGGCTGCTGGAGCGGTGAGCGGTGGCGCTGCTCATCGAGCGGGAGGCGGCCGAGGGGGTCGCCCTCGTCACGCTCGACCGGCCGGACAAGCTCAACGCGATCGATCTGGAGACGGCGGAGGAACTGGCTGAGTCGTGGCGGGAGTTGCGGTACGACGTGGGCGTGCGGGCCGTCGTCCTCACCGGGAGCGGCACCCGCGCCTTCTGCACCGGGATCGACCGGGGCGTGAACGTCCCGCAGCC
>NZ_JBFAWG010000324.1:0-1061 GCF_040680215.1 Streptomyces sp. NPDC052107 | reverse complement strand
GGGGGCGAGTGCGAGGGGAGCCCCGCTGCGCCAGCGCCCCATGATCTTCGCCGCGATGAGTTCCTGGTCTTCGGGCCCGGTGGAGTTGTCCCTCAAGAAGCGCCGGAACTCGGCGACGTTCTGGTGGAGTTTACGGAAGACGGCGTAGCTGCCGTTACGCCCCAGCACGGCGGGCTGCGGGGTCTGGATGCCCCCTAGTTCGTCGGGGTACCCGAGGACGAACTCCCCAGCCTTCAGGGAAACTTCAAGTCGGTTCGACCCGGCGATACCACTTCCCTCGACCGCGGGATGGCTGACACCGTCGCGATAGCCGAAATGCTCCCTTTCAGTGGGCAGCGCGTAGCAGTCCTGCCGCCAGATCGCGGTCACGCCGGGAAGGCGGTCGTAGGCCGGGCGAGAGCGGTCGATGGCCGCCTGCAGGCGCGGGGAGTCGGGAGCGACGGCAGTGATCATCACGTGGAGGTCGGGGGTGCCGAGCGGTGCCTCCCAGTGCTCCGGGGCACTGTCGCCGACATCGCCGAGCGCTCGGGCACGGGCGGCCATGCCCTGCCGGAACTCCCAGGCGAACGTGTCCAGCGATGCGGCCGGCACTCCGAGGGCCTTGAGGCCGTGACAGGTCAGGGCGGCGCTGACCCAGGTGTCCCCGAGTGGACTGGCCGAGTCGGCAGCGGAGGTCACCGCCCCGCTGACGCGCCGTATCAGCTCCCGTCCCTGTTCCCGGTCGTCGATCCGGAAGGCCAGGTAGGCGGCCGCGTAAGGGGTTGGCCGAGGGCTGAGGACGCCGCGCTGGATGTCCTCCAGTTCCAGCTCGGCTGCCAGGGGCGCACTCACGGGTCACCTCCTTGCGGGCCCTACTTCGAGACGAGGTTCCGCCAGAAGCTGCGCAGGCTCTCATCACCCCCGAACAGGGAACTGAAGATCGTCGAGTCCGCCAGCAGCACATCGCCCGCCCGGTCCCCGCTCGGCGGCATCCACAGGAACATGTTGAACTCGGTGTTGCCGGCCTCGGTGAACGGATGCGGCCTGGACGTGTCGATCGGCTGCCTCGCCAGCACATGGAT
>NZ_JBFAWG010000323.1:0-1066 GCF_040680215.1 Streptomyces sp. NPDC052107 | reverse complement strand
TGAACCGCCGACTTGTATGGGGGTAGCGGGACGCGGTCGGGTTGGCCGCTCGTAGCGTGCCGTAGGACGCCGGGCCGGGTGACTCGTGAACCGTCTGCCGCTCTTCGGAGCTGGCTCTCCCGGGGTATGTCGCCGGTCCGGTGTCCGTCCGCGGTCTGACTCAACAGAGGCGTGTCCCGGCCGGTTGGTTCCGGAAGTCGGCGTGTCGGCCGTGGCTGCCCTGTCGGCCGACCGTGAGGAACACAGTCCCGTGATCTTGCTTGGTGTCGATCCCCATAAGTCCACCCACACCGCCACCGCCGTCGAGCCGGAATCAAACCAGCAGGTCGGGACGATGCGGATCGAGGCGAGCCTGACGGACTACCGGCGGCTGCTGGCCTGGGCCAAGCGGTGGCCGCAGCGGAAGTGGGCGGTGGAGAACGCCAACGGACTGGGCCGGCATCTTGCTCAGTGGCTCATCGCCCGCGGCGAGAGCGTCGTCGACGTGCCTGCCGCGGCGACCAGTCGGGTGCGCGAACTCTCCCGCGGTGGACGGCGCAAGAACGACCAGATCGACGCTGCGGCCGCGGCTACCGTCGCCTGTCTGCAGGGCGACGGACGGGATGTCGAGCCCGAGGACCACACCACGGCGCTGGCTCTCCTGGACGAACGGCGTGTGAACCTGGCCCAGGCCCGGGTACGCACGGTCAATCAGCTCCACGCGCTGCTGCGCGATCTGCTGCCCGGAGGCGCCCCGACCCAGCTGTCCGCGGACCTGGCCGCCAAACTGCTGCGGTCCGTCCGGCCCGCTGGCGACGTCGAGACCGTCCGCAAGGACATCGCCGGGGATCTGGTCGCCGAGATCCGGAAACTGGACAAGCAGCTCACAGACAATGCTGCCCGCATGCAGAGCCTTGTGGAGGCATCGGGCAGCGCGCTGATGGACACCCCGGGCATCGGGCCAGTCATGGCCGCCCGGCTGATCGGCCGCACCCGACGGGCTCACCGATTCCCCACCTCGGCGGCGTTCGCGAACTACGCCGGTGCCGCCCCGGTGGAGATCTCCAGCGCGGACAAGGCCCGCCAC
>NZ_JBFAWG010000322.1:0-1071 GCF_040680215.1 Streptomyces sp. NPDC052107 | reverse complement strand
CGCAGATTCCGCAGGAGCGCCATCGGCGCCATCGTGGGGATCACGGCTTCCCAGACCACGGCGTCCATCGGCCCGTGGAGCCAGCCCGCCAGGGCCTCCCACGTCATGCCCGCCGCGGCCAGCCGCTCGGAGCCGCCCGGCCCGGTCACCATCGCTCGCCGTTCATCCGCAGCCGACTCCATCAGCGCCCGGTGGGCGGTCAGCAGGTGGTCGGAGGCCGGCGGAACCGCCTGATCCGGATGATGGCGGCGGTCCAGGGCGTACCGGAAGAGCGCGCCCTGCCAGGGCTTGTCCGGGTCGGGGGAGGCGTGCACCAGGTTGAGCACGTCGCCGAAGCGGAAGCCCTTGGACGCGGTGTCGTACTTGAGCAGGGACCGGGACGTGTACAGCCGGCGTACACCGTCGGCGATGCCCCGCTTCACGGGCTGTGGCACCTTCCGCCCGTGCACCGAGATCCAGTGGGCGAGCAGTTCGCCGGGCTCGTCGGCGCGCTGGAGCACCGAGTCGATCACGGACCGGTTGGACGGGCCTGCGGACGCCCCGGCCTCGAGCCGAGCCTGCACGTACGCGGCGGCGCCCACCAGGGACGCCGTGCGCATGTTGCCCTCGCCGCGAAGCCAGCGCAGCAGGCCGGCCGTCCACACGGGGTCCTGGACAGCGAGTTCACCGACGAGACGGGTGTAGCGGTCGTCCCGCTCCTCACCGCTCTCGTAGAAGGTTCGCTGGGAGACGAAGTTGCCAACCGCAAGGAGAAAGAGTTCCTCGCGGGGCTCCCGGACGAAGGCCGGGCCGCCCTCGTAGGTGCACAAGTCCGCTCTGGCGGGCCCGTGATGGAACCGTGGTGGGGGCAGGGAGCTGGCGGCCGCCGAGATGTGCGGGGCCACGAGCATCTCGGACCAGATCTTGGAGACGCGTGGGGTGTAACCAGGCAGCGAATCCCCCCGGATTCAAAGGATTGGACGCCCCGGCCAAATGGTCCGACGGGGCGAAGACGCCCGCGCCTGCCGAGATCAAAGGGGGCGGCGGCGTCACTTGGTTGTCAGAAGGAAGTAGCCGCAGCCGGGCGCATCG
>NZ_JBFAWG010000321.1:0-1090 GCF_040680215.1 Streptomyces sp. NPDC052107 | reverse complement strand
CCCACCGTTGCGGACCGGGTGGTGATGACCGCCGCGAAGATGGTTCTCGAACCGGTCTTCGAGGCCGGGTTCACCGAGGTGAGCTACGGGTTCCGGCCGAAACGGTCCGCGATCGACGCGTGCGACGCTGTGCGCGTTGCGGCGAACAAAGGTCGGGAGTGGGTGTTCGAGGCCGATATCCGGGACTGTTTCGGGACGATCGGGCATGATGCACTCGTCGCTCAGCTGGCGAGGCGCGTGGTGGACCGGTCGATGCTGAAGCTGATCCGGTCGTGGCTGCGGATGGGCGTCATGGAGGGCGGGGTGACCTCCCCGACCGGGGCGGGAACCCCACAGGGCTCACCGATCTCCCCATTGCTGGCGAATGTCGCGCTGCACGTCCTCGATGAGGCATGGCAGGACGAGGGGCGCCGGCTGGGAGTGCTGGTGAGGTACTGCGATGACTTCGTGGTCCTGTCGCCGACCAGACAACGGGCCGAGCAGGCCCAGCAACTGGCGGCGAGAGTGCTGGGACAGCTCGGGATGCGACTGCACCCCGAGAAGTCCGGCATCACCTGCCTCACCCGAGGCGGGCAGGGCTTCGAGTTCCTCGGCTTCCACCACCGGAAAGTGGAGTCGTGGAAGTGGCGGGGCAGGTTTTACTTGTACCGGTGGCCCTCGCAACGGGCGTTGAAGGTGCTGCGGGACAAGGTCCGTGCGGCTACCTCGCGCTCTCGGACCGAGCGGCCGGTGGCTGCCGTAGTGGCCGAGCTCAACCCTGTGCTCCGGGGATGGGCCGGGTACTTCCGCAACGGGAATTCTGCGCGGAAGTTCGAAGCGGTGGACCAGTACGTCCACGAGCGGCTGGCGATTTTCACCAGCAGGAAACATGGCCTCTCAGGCCGGAATTGGGCCGCCCGCTACAACTACGGGTGGATCAGTCGGCTCGAGGTCTTCCGCCTGGCCGGAAAGTGGCACGGGGCGACGGCGCATGTCAGCGGTGAACGGTGTCGGTAAGCCGGATGCGGGAGAACCGCATGTCCGGTTTGAAGCGGCGGGGACTGGAAACGGAGACTCATCCACCGCGCCAGTCCCCGACCCTACTCGACAC
>NZ_JBFAWG010000320.1:0-1091 GCF_040680215.1 Streptomyces sp. NPDC052107 | reverse complement strand
GTACGCTGCGGGCATGCACTCCCCGCACTTCGGCCGCGGCTCCTCCCGGACGCGCCGTGCCCTGTTCCGCGTCGGTGTCGTCCTCGTCGGGGCGGCACTGGTCCTCGCCCTGGCCGCCGACCACCGCACCGGTGTCTTCGACTCCGCCCTCGCACGTCAGGTCCGGCTCTCGGCGCTCGCGCCCGTGGCGGCGCTGTCGCTCATGGCCGTACGCCGGTGGCGCGGTGATCCACGGGTGGTGGCGGCGGCCGGGGCGCTGGCCGGGGCCTGGTCCCTCGGGTGCGATGCGTGGATGCGGGTGGTGGCGGAGCGGCCGGGGTCGTCGGCGGGGCACGCGGACGCCTACACCCTGTTCGAGCTCGCCGCGCTCATCGTGGTGCTGGTCCTCACCGTCCGGTACGGGGCCGCCCGGCCCGCCGCCGGGGCGGCCGTCCTGCTCAGCCTGGCCGTGGTCCTGCGGCCGGTGGCCGTGCGGGTGACGGAGAACGGGCTGATCCTGGCCATGTTCTGCACCGTGGCCGTCTGCGCCGGGCTGATCGGTGCGCTGGTCGCCCGGCTGGCCGCCCTCGACCGCCGGCGCCACGCCGAGCAGGTGCGCCTGGAGCAGCGGCTCACCTTCGCCCGGGACCTGCACGACTTCGTGGCCCACCATGTGACGGGCATCGTGGTGCAGGCCCAGGGCGCCCAGGTCGTCGCGGAGTCCCGGCCGGAGCTGGCCGTCTCGGCGCTGGGGCAGATCGAACGGGCGGGCTCCGAGGCGCTGCGGGCCCTGCGGCACATGGTGAGCGGGCTCCGCACGGAGGCGGCGTTCGCGCCGGGGCTCGCACCGGGGGGCGATGCCGCTGCGGGCGGTGTGGCGGGGCTCCGTACCCTGGTCGCCGCCTTCACCCTGCCCGGTGGCGGCTCGGCCCGCCTGGCGGAGGAGGGCCCCGTCGACCGGCTGCCGACGGCGGCCGTGGCGGCCGTGCACCGGGTGGCCATGGAAGCGCTGACCAACGTACGCAAACACGCCCCGGACGCCCGGCAGGTGACCGTGACGCTGCGGGCCCTGGCCGGGACGGTGGAACTGGACGTCGTCAACGACAGCCCCG
>NZ_JBFAWG010000319.1:0-1094 GCF_040680215.1 Streptomyces sp. NPDC052107 | reverse complement strand
GCAGCGTGTACGGCCTCACCGCCGGTGACCACTCCTCGCTGCTCTGGCTGGTGGCCGGGGGCTCCTTCGGGCCGGAGCTGGTCGCGGAGGTGCCCGGGCACTGCTCGGGCGGGGTGTGGCTGGACCGGGCGGGCCGGATGCTGGCCCTGGACCGGCGGCCGGCGGGCGGTGGGCCGGTCAAGGCGGTCGCCGTGGACCTGGAGCGGAACGGCGAGGTGACCCCGTTGCTCCAGATCGCGCCCGCGAGCGACGACCGGCTGCTGCTGGCCGACGCGGACAGCGGGCTGCTGCTCATCCGCTCGAACGCGCCGGGCCACGACCGGCTCGGCTGGGGCGTGCTGGGCAGCTGTCTGCCCGTCCGCTTCCCGGAGTGCCTGCGTCCGGCGGATGTGGCGGTGACGCCGTTCGCCGTGCAGCCGGGTCAGATGCTGATGCCGGAGAGCTGTGCCGTGGCGCTGCGGATGGACGGGCCGGCCGGGAGCTGGGTGGGGATCTGGCGTCCGCAGGGGCGGCGGCTGCACCAGGTCGCGGCGCCGGAGGGCTGGTCGGCGGGGGCCGGTTTCTGGAGCCGGGACGGCGTGCTGCACCTTCCGTACGCCAACGCCTCGACGCCCTGCGGGGTGGCGCTGATCGACGCCCCGGGCGACGAGGAACCGCCCCCGGAGGCGGGCGGAACGGACGGAACGGGCGGCGTCGGACACGGAACGGAACCGTCCGCAGCCGTCGCCCCTCCTGCCGTGTGCAAGCCGGTTCCTCTGGGGCAGGCGCCGCTGCACCGGGTCGCGTCGACTGACTAGACTCGGGGCTCTTGAGGCTACGCGGCCGTACGGGGCGGGCACCGGCGGTGACCGCGTCGGGCGGCGGAGGCGGGCCTGCGGTACACGCACCACACGCGCGGGTGCATCAGGAACACCCGCGTGCGACACAGGCAAGCGATCACAACGGGGTGACTTCCCAGATGTCCGAAGCCCGAACCGACACGACCACGCCGCGCACGCCGGGGGGCGACGCGGAAGGGGCCGCGACCGGCGGTTCCGGAAAGCACCGAGGGGGTGCGTCGATGGAGAACACCTCGGTGCAGCCGCACGGCCGCC
>NZ_JBFAWG010000318.1:0-1096 GCF_040680215.1 Streptomyces sp. NPDC052107 | reverse complement strand
GTCCCCTGCCCGGATTTCCCCGGCTCAGACGGTGTCCTGGGCCGCCTGTTCCACCAGCGGGATGATCCGCAGCGGAACCGGGTTCTCCATGACGATCGCCGTGGAGGCCCGGACGATACATGAAGCTCCCGGCGGCGGTCGCCCAGATGCGGGAGCGGGACGACGAGTTCGCCGTCGTCCTGGACGAGCACGGCGGTCACGCGGCCATCGTCACGTACGAGGACATCGCGGAGGAGCTGGTCGGAGAGATCGCCGACGAGTCCGACACGGTCGCCGAACTCGCGGTCGCGGACGGCTCCGGCTGGATCGTGGACGCGGGGCGCCGCCTGGACGAGATCGAGGAGGCCACCGGCATCGTGCTGCCCGAGGAGGGCGACTACGACACCCTCGCCGGGCTGGTCATCGACCGGCTCGGCCGCTTCCCCACCGTCGGGGACCGCCTCACCGTCGCGGACGTACGGATCGAGGTCCGCACGCTCGACCGGCATGTGGCCGAATACGTCCGCATCGAACACACGGAACCCGCCCAGCAGGAACACCAGGCGGACCAGGCACAGCCCGCAGAGCAGGCGCAGCGCGTGGAACAGACGCAGCGCACGGAACACGGCGAACAGGAGCCGCAGGCATGAGCTTCCCCATGGCGCTCTTCGTCACCGTGCTGCTGCTCATCGGCAGCGGCTTCTTCGTCGCCGCCGAATTCGCCCTGGTCGCCTCCAAGC
Source organism: Streptomyces sp. NPDC052107 (assembly GCF_040680215.1). Classification (NCBI taxonomy): domain Bacteria; kingdom Bacillati; phylum Actinomycetota; class Actinomycetes; order Kitasatosporales; family Streptomycetaceae; genus Streptomyces; species Streptomyces sp. NPDC052107. The sequence continues at coordinate 377 of NZ_JBFAWG010000318.1, read as the reverse complement.
GCCACCGCATGGAACAGGCCGCCCTGGCCGGTCAGCGCGGCGCCAAGGCGGCCCTCGCCGGGATGCGTGAGCTGTCCCTGATGCTCGCCGGTGCCCAGCTCGGTATCACCGTCTGCACCCTGGGCCTCGGTTCCCTCTCCAAGCCCGCCATCTCGCACGAACTGGACCCGCTCCTGCAGCGGCTCGGACTGCCGACCGCGCTCAGTTACGGCATCGCCTTCGCGCTCGCCATGATCATCGTGGTCTTCCTGCACATGGTGGTCGGTGAGATGGCGCCCAAGTCCTGGGCCATCGCCCATCCGGAGCGCTCCGCGATGCTCCTGAGCCCGGCGTTCCGTGCCGTGGTCAAGGTCGTACGCCCGCTGATCCGGGTCCTG
>NZ_JBFAWG010000317.1:0-1097 GCF_040680215.1 Streptomyces sp. NPDC052107 | reverse complement strand
TGGGGGACGAGCTGCTCCTGGAGGTGACCTCCGGCCGTATCCCGTGCCGGACGTTCGCGGACCACATCGCGGAGGAGAAGTGGATCCGGCGGTTCACCGAGGAGGCCGTCACCGGCGCCTATCTCCGGGTGATCGAGCCGGGCACGATCCGGGCCGGGGACCCCGTCGAGATCGTCCACCGCCCGGACCACCGGGTCACCGCCTCGCTCCAGTTCCGGGCCGTCACGACGGAGCGCACCCTGCTGCCCTCCCTGCTGGCCGCCGCGTCGGCCCTGCACCCGGAGGCGCTGCGCAAGGCCCGGGAGTACGTGGCGGCGGCCGGTGGCCGGGAGGCGGGCGCGGGGCACTAACGTGCCGCGTATGACGACTGCACTGATCACGGGCGCGACGGCGGGTATCGGGGCTGCGTTCGCGCGACGGCTCGCGGCCCAGGGGCACAACCTGGTGCTGGTGGCACGGGACACCGCACGCCTGCGCGAGCAGGCCACCGAACTGCACGACCGGCACGGCATCGAGGCCGAGGTGCTCAGCGCCGACCTGGCCACGGACGGCGGGATCGAGGCGGTCGAGAAGCGGCTCGCGGACCGGACGCACCCGGTCGATCTGCTGGTGAACAACGCCGGGTTCGGCAACAAGGGGCGCTATCTGGAAGTGTCCATGGCCGATGAGCTGACGATGCTGAAGGTGCACTGCGAGGCGGTGCTGCGGCTGACCTCGGCCGCCACTTCGGGCATGAAGGAGCGCGGCCGGGGCGCGGTGGTCAACGTGGCGTCCGTGGCGGCGTTCGTGCCGCGCGGGACGTACGGGGCGTCGAAGGCGTGGGTCGTGCAGTTCACCCAGGGCGCGGCGAAGGACCTGGCCGGTTCGGGGGTGCGGCTGATGGCGCTCTGCCCGGGCTTCGTCCGTACGGAGTTCCACGAGCGGGCCGGGATGGGCACGGACAACATCCCGGGGTGGATGTGGCTGGACGCGGACAAGCTGGTGGCCTCGGCCCTGGCGGATCTGGCCCGGGGGAAGTCGGTGTCGATCCCGGACCCGCGCTACAAGGCGCTGATGGGGCTGGTGAAGGTGACCCCGCGCGGTCTGCTGGGCGGGGA
>NZ_JBFAWG010000316.1:0-1103 GCF_040680215.1 Streptomyces sp. NPDC052107 | reverse complement strand
TCTCCGATCTGGCGGCAGCTCCACTGGTCTTGGGGAGGAATGGGGCGTCGTCATGGACGAGCGTAGGCCCGGCCCGCGAGGCGGATTACCAGGCCGAGGAACCGTCTCACCAGGGTTCTTCGGCTCCGTCGCCGGGTCTCGTGAACGGTATCACAAACTATTTGATGAGGTCTTTACCTGGAAAGTGTGCCAACTGTCACACATGAGAGTTACCCCGCGCGTGTGTGCACGACAAGACGGCGTTATGTCTGGTAATGGGCGGCGGAATCCGGAAACGTCAGCGCGAGGAGTCGATGGACCGGCGTTCAGGGAAACGCGAACGAGGGCCGATCGCGGTCGCCCCGTTGACGCCGGACACCCCGACCGCCACAGGGGCCCGCTCGGGGCTCTCCTGGCCCATCTGAGCCTCTTCCAGGGCCGGTTGGGACCCGGAGGTCACGGGCTCCGGCTTCTCGCCGTACGAGGACGCGGACGGGGACCGGGACGCGGAGGCCCGCTCGGGCACCTGGCGCCGGTAGCGCGGCGGGACGAAGCGGTTGGCCCAGTGCGGGGTGCGGGGGGTGAAGCGGGGCATCAGGAGGAGGACCAGGCCCACCGCGCTCGCAGCGATGATGACGAAGACGATCCACATCGAGGCCGAGTGGACCGAGTAGCCGACGGTCCCGAAGGCGATCAGGGCCGACCAAAAGTACATGATCAGGACGGCACGGCTGTGCGAATGGCCGATCTCCAGCAAGCGGTGGTGGAGATGGCCCCGGTCGGCAGCGAACGGGGACTGGCCGTTCCAGGTGCGGCGGACGATGGCGAGGACCAGGTCGGCGGCCGGGATCGCGATGATCGTCAGCGGCAGCACCAGCGGGATGAAGACCGGGAGCATCGCGTGGGTCGCCCCGCGCTCGCTGCCCTCGAAGAAGATACGCATGCTGTCCGGGTCGACCTGGCCGGTGACCGAGATGGCCGCAGCGGCCAGTACCAGGCCGATCAGCATCGAGCCGGAGTCACCCATGAAAATCCGGGCCGGGTGCATGTTGTGCGGCAGGAAGCCCAGGCACATGCCCATCAGGATCGCGGTGAAGAGTGTCGCGGGGGCGGCCGCCTCGATC
>NZ_JBFAWG010000315.1:0-1106 GCF_040680215.1 Streptomyces sp. NPDC052107 | reverse complement strand
CGAGTGGTGCCGGGCGCGCGTGCCGGTCGGTCACGTCGACGGCGACGGGTGGGGCGGGGTGCGGCTCCGCTTCCGTGTCAGTGGTCGACGCGGTCTGCTCCCTCGGCTCTTCCTGAATGTGTGGTGTGTGGGCCAGGAGAGTTCCGCCGAAGAAGGCGACGGCAGGCCAGCCCGCGACCGTGACGCGAAGCCAGGCCGGTACGTCGTCCAGGTCGAGGAGTCCGGCCGTGGCGACGTTGGCACCGAGGGACGCGGCCAGCGCAATGAGGAACCACAGCCGCGGACCACCGGCCGTCTGTCCCGCTCGCTGCGCCTGCCGCATCCGGCGCCAGGCGGCGACCAGGAGCAGGTCGACGCTCACGGGGTAGGCCCATGCCTTCCAGCCGTCCTGTCCGGCCGCCGCAGCGAGGTCGTGCAGATGGGAGAAGGACAGAGCGCCGGCGATGACGGCCTGAACGATCACGGCGTCCACGCGGGCCAGGTGAGCACGCATCGGCTCGACTCCTTCCGCGTGATCAGCCGTCGGACTTGAAGGAGTCGGCACGCTCGCGGGCGAGTCGGGCCACCTCGGCGGCGCCGGTGTCGCCGGGCGTGTGGGCGGCGATCCGCTCCAGCAGTTCCGCCTTACGCTCCATGAGCGCGGCGTAGTCGGCGGAAGTGCGGCTCTGCCTGAGCGCGGCCAAGTCGGCGATCAGCGCGCTCACCTCGGCGATGGCGGGGCGTGACATGGGTTTCCTTTCGGTTCCGGGCATGGAGGGGGTAGGGACGCGGCGCGAGATGGTCACGCAGACCGTGGAGAGGGGGAGGGCGGTTACTCGATCACTGGACGAGCGGCGGGGACGGCAGCCGAGGACGAGGACGACTTGGCCGCGTCGGTGACGACGGGCCGGAAGGAGTCGAGCCGGGGCAGTTCGGGCGCCAGGGCGGCCGTGTCGCGGCAGATGGCCGCAGCGTCGTCGAGGGTGAGGTGTGGTGAGCGGACGCGGGACCAGCCGCCGGAGGAGTCACCGACGACTGCGACGCCGGGCCGGTCGGCAGGGATCGAGGTCGCGGCCAGGGCCGCTTCAGGAGAGACGTCGGCCAGCGCCATATTCGCCGAGGACTCG
>NZ_JBFAWG010000314.1:0-1113 GCF_040680215.1 Streptomyces sp. NPDC052107 | reverse complement strand
ACGGCGGGATCACTCCTCACCAGAGAGCAACGCCATTTTGGCGTGGATCTTCCCCCTCACGGTTGGCTCGAACTGTACGCACACCGTCCGATCAGGGCATTCGGCCGCGCAGGACGGGCGGGCCGCCCCCGCTACTGGATGAACCGGGGCAGCCACCGCGCCTGGTAGTCCGGGTGCGCGGCGTACTCGGCGGCGAGCTGGCGTACGGCGAAGCCAAGGCCCACGGCGCGGCCGGAGCGGAAGTCCTGCGCCGGGCGGTCGGTGTCCAGCTCGGCCACCTCCACGTACTCCCCCACCAGCACCCGGTGCGTCTCGATCCGCTCCAGGGTGCGCGCCGGGTCCTGGAGCGCGATGTGGTGGTCAAAGCCCCGGTCCCGCACCGTGAACGCGACGCCGCCCTTGCGGTCGTGGACCTCGCCGGGCACATCCGCCGGGCACCGCCATCGGTCCCCGCCGGCAGCCAGGGCGACCTGTTCCTCATCGGCGAGACGCGCCAGGACGAAGGCCACCATGTCTGTGTTGCCGGCCATTGGATGCTGCTCCCTCGTGTCCATGGATCACTGCGGTGATACGGGGAGCATTGTCGTGGACCGGAGCGGCGCGATCCACCACGGCAGGCGGGACGGTCAGCCCGTGCTCTCCCCGCTCCCCCCGGCGGCCAGGTCCGCGAGGACCTTGTGGAGGGGTTCGGTGAGCCGTCGGCGGTACTCCTGCACGGCCCAGCCGTTGCCGTCGGGGTCGGTGAAGTACATGAACGTGGCCCCGTCCTCGGGGGCGTACCGCTGGGGTGCGGAGACCTCGACCCCGCGGGCGACCAGCTCCGCGTGGGCGGCGTCGATGTCGGTGACGCAGAGCTGGAGCCCGTGGTACGTGCCCGGCTGCGGGTCCCCCGTGGGGTTGGGTACGCCGTCGGTGAGGGCGATCGAGCAGCCCGAGCCGGGCGGGGTGAGCTGGACGACGCGGGCGCCCGGCATCACCTCGCCGTCGATGTCGACGTGGAAGCCGAGCTTGTCGCGGTAGAAGTCGCGGGCCCGGTCCAGGTCGGTCACGGGGAGCACGATCACTTCGAGGGTCCAGTCCATGGCTGCGGAGCCTTTCACTGTTTCGGGGGTG
>NZ_JBFAWG010000313.1:0-1113 GCF_040680215.1 Streptomyces sp. NPDC052107 | reverse complement strand
CGGGGTCGCCCATCGCCCGGTACCAGGCGGGGGCCTCCGCTCCCGGCCGGGCGAACCAGCCGCGCAGCACGGCGATGAGCAGCAGGTCGAGCAGCCGGTCCAGCACCACGTGCTGCCCCGGTTCGTCCCTCGCGATCTCCGTGTCGAGCAGCCGCAGCAGCGGGCCGGTCCGGTCGTCGGCGGGAAGCCGGAGCAGCGGGGGCAGGGCGTCGAGCAGTCGGCGGCTGATCTCGCCGTCCATCAGATAGGTGCCGACGAGGACCGCCGTCGCCCCCTGGGCCGCGTTGCCCCAGGTCCGTACCCCCAGCACCATCTCCTGGGAGAGCGGCTTCCCGTGCAGAGTGGTGCAGTGACCGCCGGGGCCGACCAGCGCGTGCGGCTCGGTGGTGGCCGCGTCCGCGACGGTGTACGGGTGGGGGCCCCGTACCACCGCGACCTCACCGGGCTCCAGCCGCACCGGCCCGGCCCCCTCGGAGGGGACGATCCACGCCGCGCCCCGGGTGACCGACATCAGGCAGATCGGGGCGTGGTCCGCGACCCGCACCGCCCAGGGCGGCTCCATCACCATGCGCAGGAGAAAGGCACCCCGGGCCCGTGGTCCGTCCAGGAGTCCGGCGAGAGGGTCCATGGCCGACAGCGTAGACGCGGACGGAGGGAGCTGAGCGTCTCGGCCATGTCCCCGGCGCCCGCCGCCCGGAAGCCTGGAGCCATGACGGAGAACGCCAAGAAGACGTCGTATACGAAGCGGTCCGAGGACGCGCGGAGAGGGGTGGAGGCCATGGGAACGGTTCTGGTGACGAGCGGCACCGGCAAGACCGGCCGCCGGGTGGCGGAGCGGCTGACGGAACAGGGGGTGCCGGTCCGGGCCGGTTCACGGAACGCGTCGCCGACGGGCGTGGCGGCGGGCGGCAGGAGCGGCGGGGTGCGCTTCGACTGGGCGGACCCGTCGGGGTGGGCGGTCGCGCTGGACGGTACGGAGGCCGCCTATGTGGCGTACCCCCCGGATCTGGCGGTGCCCGGCGCGGCGGAGGCGATGGCGGAGTTCGGGCGGCTCGCGGCACAGGCCGGGGTGCGCCGGGTGGTGCTCCTGTCGGGGCGCGGCGAGCCGCGGGC
>NZ_JBFAWG010000312.1:0-1115 GCF_040680215.1 Streptomyces sp. NPDC052107 | reverse complement strand
GGACTCGCCCTCGTCCTGAAGGTACGGATCGGCATCACCGGCGACACCGCCTCCGCCTTCGTCGCCCTCGCCCGGGGCGCCCTGCCCAAGAGCGCCGACAAACCGGGGGCGCGCAGGCTGCCCGAGAAGGCCGTACGCCCGGAGGCGGTCGGTGCGTTCACCCGGGAGCCCGCCGCCGACGGCACCGGCACCCTGTTGACCGCCCGCATCCCGGTCGACCGGGTCCGGGCCGAGCGCGGGGTACGCGTCTACGTCGACGTAGCGGGTACGACGTACGAGATCCCGGTCCGCACCGGAGGGCTGCCGCTGCCGCTGGCCCGCCGGTGGGGGAGGACCACGCCCTACCGGGCCTCGGCCAACCGGAATCCGAAGGGGCGGCTCGTGATCACGACGGCGCTGCTGTGGGAACCGCCACCCCGCATGGGCGTCCGGCTGCGCCGCATGCTGTCCAGGCTGAAGAGGAAAGTGACCCGATGAAGATCTGTGTAGTCGCGCTCGGCAAGATCGGGCTTCTGCTCGCCGTGCAGTTCGCCGCCAAGGGCCATCAGGTCATCGGGGCGGATGTCGACGAGAGGGTCGTGGAGCTGGTCAACGCGGCCACCGAGCCGTTCCCCGGCGAGCACGACCTCGGCGTGAAGCTGAAGGAGACGGTCGGTGCCGGTCTGCTCTCCGCGACCACCGACACCACGGCCGCGGTCGCCGCGTCCGACGCCGTCGTGGTCGTCGTGCCGCTCTTCGTGGACGCCGAGGGCGCCCCGGACTTCGGCTGGATGGACGCCGCCACCAAGGCCATCGCGGCAGGCCTGAAGCCGGGCACCCTGGTCAGTTACGAGACCACGCTGCCGGTCGGCACGACCCGTACGCGCTGGGCGCCGATGCTGGCCGAGGGCTCGGGCCTGACCCCCGGCGAGGACTTCCACCTGGTGTTCTCCCCGGAGCGGGTGCTCACCGGCCGGGTCTTCGCGGACCTGCGCCGCTACCCGAAGCTGGTCGGCGGCATCGACGAGGCGTCCGGCGCGGCGGGCACCGCCTTCTACGAGGCCGTGCTCGACTTCGACGAGCGCGCGGACCTGCCCCGCCCCAACGGCGTCTGGGACCTGGGCACGGCGGAGGCC
>NZ_JBFAWG010000311.1:0-1123 GCF_040680215.1 Streptomyces sp. NPDC052107 | reverse complement strand
ATCGGCAGCCGCCAGTTGGGGTACTGGTCCCAGGTGCCCGGGAGGTTCTGCGGGCGGCGGTCGCCCACGGTGTCGGGGAGCCAGACGCCGATCATCCGGGCGGGGGTGGCGGCCAGGAAGCGGTGGACCGCGCGGACGGCGGCGGGCTCGTCGCCGTCGCCCTCGGGGAGCATCCGCAGCCGGGCGAGGAGCGCCAGCCACTCGGCGGTGCCCGTGACGTCCTCGGTCAGCTCCTCCTCCAGGGTGCGGGTGAGCAGGCCGAGGCGGTGGCGCAGCGTCACATGATCGCCGGTCAGCCGGGCGGCGGTGGAGGGCAGATCGTGGGTGGTGGCGGTGGCGAGGCAGTCCTGCCGCCACTTCTCGGGGGCGAGCGGGCGGCCGTCGCCGTCCCAGTCGCGCTCGAACCAGAGCACGGAGGTGCCGAGCACCCCGCGCCGGGCGAGCGCCTCGCGGACGCCGGGCTCGACGGTGCCCAGGTCCTCCCCCACGACGAGTTGCTCGCGCCGCCCGTTCCGCCGTTCGCGTTCCCCGCCGTGCGGTTCATCGCCGCCGACATCCGGCCGAACAGGGCCGCCGCGCGCCCCCGTTGGGTCAGCGGTGTCTCGGGGCTGTTGGCGTCGCGGCCGGGCGGCAGGAGGAGGGTGACCCGTTCGCCGTAGACGAAGCGCAGCTCCACGGCGAGCCGGCGCGCCAGCGCGTCGTCGCCGCAGACGATCATGTGACCGGCGGACGGGGGGCGTCCCGGCTGTGGACGCCCGGGCTGCGGTCGTCCCGTCGGCGGTCGTCCCGGCTGCTGAGGAAGTGGGGGCACGAAACCCAGCATGCCGTGATCCTTCCGGCTCGGTCTTCCCGGTCAGTGTGGAATGTTTGTGATCTTCGCACGGTGGTTCTGAAGCTCTGGCCGGTTCTGTTCTCCCGCTGGCTGGTTCGCGGTTGCCTGGTGGTTCGGGGAACTCTGGTGGGTCGGCGGCCCCTGGCGGTCCGTGGTTCCCCGCTGGTTCGAGGGAGCCTGCTGGTTGACCGTTCCCCCGTGGTTCGGCGGTCCCGCCAGCAGGTGGCGCGGGTCGGCCGCGCGCTGGATCGCCGTCTCCACCGCCGCGATCCGGTACTCGAGCAGCCCCAG
>NZ_JBFAWG010000310.1:0-1131 GCF_040680215.1 Streptomyces sp. NPDC052107 | reverse complement strand
CCAGCTTCTTGGCCCGCTGGTCGTGCTGCTCAGCAAGAGGGCGGGACATGCCGAAGTCCCAGACAGCCTGCTTGTACTCGCGGGACGTACGCGGGTGACTGGCCAGCACCGTTGAGCACCGCCACGCGCCGAGGAACGAGTACCGCCAGGGAAGCACCGCCTACAGCAGCCCCCGGCAACCGCCGGGGGCTTCGTCGTGCTGCTCCAGGGGGGGGGAGACACCGTGCCCGCCTTCGAGGCCCTCCCCGCTTCGCCGCCGACCTCCAGCACCTCACCCCTCGCCCGGCGTCGGCGCTTCCGCCTCGGTGCAGCTTGGATTCTCGATCGATCAGCATGCCCCCCGGGGTGGGGCAGTACGGCAACGGCTTCCGAACACAATCCGGCGGTACGTTCTCTCATCAGAGCGTCACCGATGAGCCGCGCCACGGGGTTCGCGCGGAACGTCAGTGGCGTAGGGAGCAGCGCGGGACGGTGTCGGCGGGCTTCCTCCTCCGGCAGCCTGTGCCCGGGCCCGGTCGGTGTTCCGCTTCTCGCGTCGGCCCCGGCGTCGTACGCTGCTGTGCGGCCCGCCTCCGTGACGATGTGCTCGAGCCTGCCGATCGCGCGGGGCGTGGCCGACGGGGCGTCACCGGCGAGCCGGCCGAACTGCTGCTCGACCTGGCCCGGGAGCACGGTGAACTCGTCGGGAACCGTGGCCGCGAGCGCTTCGGCGTCCCCGAGGTGCCGGTCCCACCCTCCTGGGGGCCCGGAGGTGTCGTAGAGGTGCGGCATCTGCTCATCCGCCTGCTCCCGGTCGAGCGGATGGCCGGTCCCGCCGCGGCGGGCGCACGAGCACACTCTCCTCAGGACCGCCGCCGACGGCTTGCGGAACTCGCCCGGGTAGATCCACCAGTCGCTGGTCCCATGGAAGTTCGCGCCGCTGCCGCCGTCGGACAGCACCGGCTGCGCTGGGCAGCAGTGCCTCGCAGCGCCGAATCGTCGCCTCCGGCTTCGCCCGCCAGGCCGTCTCCTCGCGGCCGGCGACGGCCCCGGTCTTCCCCTTACAGGGCGCCCCGAAGCCAGCGACACGTGATGACTGGAGCCAGGGCCGGAGCGCCCTTGGCGATCCGGAGCCAGACGCCTACAAGGCGC
>NZ_JBFAWG010000309.1:0-1132 GCF_040680215.1 Streptomyces sp. NPDC052107 | reverse complement strand
AGCTGCACACCGCGGTCTGCTCCGGCCAGATCACCCTCACGGCCGCCCAGCGCGCCATCGTGACCGACTGGACCACGGCATTGAGCACCCTCGGCCTCAGCTGACGAGCCAGCTTCAGTGTGACGAGTGCCAGGGCCACCCGTGCGCCACCCGCTCGCCGTCGCCACGCTGCTGTCCCAGCTGGCAGCCGTCCCGCCGGCGCGGCTCGTGGGCACCCCGTACGCCAGCGTCGTGCAGCTGGCCAACCCCGACGACCCGAACACCGTGCTGACCGCCATCCGCACCGCCCGCGTTGTCGATGGCGCGGTGGCACTCGGCCAGTTGCTCCAGCTCGTCGGGGCGGAGCGGTCCGCTCGCCTCCTCGGGCGTCACGTCCCGCTCGGGAAGGGTTGCACCCCAGTGGGTGAGGGTGAACGGCTGATCCCGCAGCTTCGCCGGGCTCGTTTCCTGGGTGGTGTCCAAAGCAGTACCGACGGGGGTGACGGAAGCCGTCGAACCGTTGGCCGGGGCCTGGGTGGCGGCTGTCGCGGCGGCCCCCGCCCGGAGGTCGCGCCTAGGCACGCTTGATCAGTCCCCTCGTCTCCATCTCGGTGACCAGCTCGCCGAAGGGGCCGTTCGCAGCGCGTTCGACAGGGAACGCGGTCGCCTGCTTGATCTCGTCCCGGACCGGGATCATCACGGTGAACAGGTTCCAGCCCTCTTCGCGCATCATGTCGCGGATGTCCTTCGCCGACCGGACACCGGTCCGAACCCGGTTGAACAGCACCCACAGCGGCGGGCTTCGCGGCCGGGGCGTGCGAACGCGGAGCGAGCCACGATGTCCGTGATGGGGGTGGAGGTGCGCGGCTGAGTGACCCGCTGCCAGTCCGCCATGGAGGGCTCCATGTGCGGGATGGCGAGGTCCGCGATCTTCAGCACGCTGTCCGCGATGTGCGGGTGGTTCTCGGTGTGGCCGACGTCCACGATGTCGATCCCGTCCTTGCCTTGCCGATCTCCAGCTGCTGCCAGAGCCCGTCCAGCACCCAAGTACCGCCCAACGGCCGGGACTCCACGAACACCAGCCCGTCGGCCGTCGCGGACAGGGCGGCGTCGGGGTCCAGGAACCGGGTCACCGAGGCCACCAGCCGCTGCA
>NZ_JBFAWG010000308.1:0-1134 GCF_040680215.1 Streptomyces sp. NPDC052107 | reverse complement strand
GTTGCCGTCGTTCAGCGCCGGCAGGCCGCCGATCGACATGTTGACGATGTCGACACCGCGGTTGACGACGAGGTCGATCATGCCCTCGGTCAGCGCGATGTTGGTGCAGCCGCCGGACCAGGTGCAGGCGCGCGAGGAGACGACCTTGGCGCCGGGGGCGGCACCGTTCATCTCGCCGCCGAACAGGCCGTTGGCCGCGGTGATGCCCGCGACGTGCGTGCCGTGCGAGCCCTCGATCACGCCGATGTTGACGTAGTCGGCCTTGGCGCCGGCCGCGTTGTAGACCACGTTCTTACGGGTCTCGACGACGAACGGGATGCGCTCGACGACCTTGGTGCGCGGGTCGTCCTCGCCGAAGTACGCGACCTGGAACTTGTCCTTGTACGGCTTGAGGGCCGTGTCGTCGGAGAAGTCCGCGTTCTCGTTCAGGTCCACCCGGACGGTGCCCTTGACCGGGTCGTACAGCACGCCCCAGACGTCGGTGGTGTCACCGTCGCGGTTGAGGTCGCCCGCCATGTCGCCGCCGGTGGTGGCCGACTCGGCGAAGGTGGCGAACTTGTAGCTGCCCGCCGGGGCGGACCAGGTCTTGCCGGCCGCCGTGAAGGTCGGGCCGGTGACCGTCTGCGACATCTGCAGCCAGGTGCCGTCCCCGTCGGACACCGGGTCGGTGGCGGTGACCCAGTCGACGATCTTGCGCTCGCCGGTGGTGGTCTTCTTCAGCGCCGGGTGGCCGAGGTCGACACCGGAGTCCAGGACACCGATGGTGATCCCGCGGCCGTCGGCCTTCGGGTTCTTCTTCACGAAGTCGACCGCGCCCGTCTCGAAGGACGGGTTGTACGGGTTCTTCGCCGGGGTCTTCTTGCCCGGTGCCGGGTACGTGCCCGTGGCCTTGAGCTGCTTGGCCCCCGCGGCCCGGTCGCCCGAGGGCGTCGGGTCGTCCAGCTTGATCTCCTGCTTGAGATCGATGCCGAGCACGGACTTGAGCTTGGAGGCCGCCTCGATGGTGGCCCCGGCGGTGCTGGTCGGCACCGTCGCCCGTACGTAGCCGAGCTTGTCGTAGGTCTGGCCGAGCACGGAGCCCTTGACGGCGTCCAGCTGCTCGGTGACCTGCTCGGTCGCCCCCGGAGCGGTGGC
>NZ_JBFAWG010000307.1:0-1143 GCF_040680215.1 Streptomyces sp. NPDC052107 | reverse complement strand
TCCTAGGCCTTTATGCCCTAGGCCTTGCCCGGCTCGTCACCGCGCTCGTCCTGGTCCGCCGCGTCGCCCGCGGCACCTTCGTGAGCGTCGACGGTCCCGTCCTCGGTCTCGTCCTCGTCGTCGTCACCGAGGGCGTCGACGAACTCCACCCCGTCCAGCTCGGCCAGCCGGTCCGACGCGTCGGTCGAGCCGTCCTTGTCGGCCTCCAGGGCCTTGCCGAACCACTCACGGGCCTCGTCCTCGCGCCCGGCCTCCAGCAGGGCGTCCGCGTACGCATAACGGAGACGCGGCGTCCAGGGCTGGATGGAGTTGGAGGCCAGCTCGGGGCTCTGCAGCGTGACGATGGCGGCGTCGATCTGCCCCATGTCCCGACGGGCCCCGGCGGCCACGAGCCGCATCTCGACCTGGCCGGCCTTGTCCAGCTTCTGCACCTCGGGCTCACCGGCCATGGCCATCGCCCGCTCCGGCCGGCCGAGACCGCGCTCGCAGTCGGCCATGACGGGCCACAGCTCCACGGACCCGGTCATCCGCCGCGCCGCCCGGAACTCGGCCAGCGCCTCCGCGTACTTCTGCGTCGCGTAGGCCGCGAACCCGGCCGCTTCCCGCACGGCGGCGACGCGCGAGGCCAGCCGCAGGGCGATACGGGAGTACGCGTACGCCTCCTCGGGGTCCTCGTCGATCAGCCGGGCCACCATGACGAGGTTGCGCGCGACATCCTCCGCCAGGGTCTTCGGCAGGCTCAGCAGCTCCTGCCGCACGTCCTTGTCGATCTCTTCGCCGGTGACGTCCTCGGGGATGGGCAGCCGCTTGATCGGCTCCCGGTCGCGGTCACGGTCCCGGTCGTCGCGACGGAACCCGCCACGGCCACGGTCGTCCCGCTGCCCGCCCCGGTAACCACCACGGTCCCGGTCGCGGTCGTCCCGACGGAACCCGCCACCGGAGCCACCCCGGTTGTCGTCGCGGCGGAAGCCACCACCGCTGGGACGGTCGTCATCGCGACGCGGCCCACGCGGCCGGTCGTCACGACGCTCGAACCCGCCACCGCCACCGCCGCCGCCGGGACGACCACCGCGGTAACCACCACGGTCATCATCCCGACGCGGCCCACGGTCCCGATCACGGTCGCGGTCGTCACGCCGGAAG
>NZ_JBFAWG010000306.1:0-1151 GCF_040680215.1 Streptomyces sp. NPDC052107 | reverse complement strand
CCCTGGTGGCCTGCCTCTCCGTCGTCGGCACCTCCAAGGAGGCCACCGCGACCCAGGACCTGGACAAGTCGGTCGGCGCCGTCCTCATCGTCCAGGACAGCGGCGCGGGGAGGCCGATCGTGCCCCAGGCCGCCGAGGCCCTGCACGCCGTGCCCGGCCTGGAGCACATGACGGACTACACCTACCTCAAGGCGAAGGTCACCGCCCCCGACGGCAGGACGGTCGACGAGGGCATCACCGCCACCGACCCGACCTACCAGAAGGACGTCCGCCGCACCGCCCTCTCCGGCGACCTCGCCCAGGCGTACGGGAAGAACGCCATGTCCGTCGGTGAGGACTACGCGGAGAAGTACGGCGTCAAGGTCGGGGACACCCTCACGGTCGCCTTCGCCGCCGGGGAGACCGCGCGGCTGAAGGTCGCGGCCATCACCTCCGACGACACCAACATCGACCGCGGCGCGATGTACACGAACATCACCACGGCCACCTCCTACATGCCCGCCGACAAGATGCCGCAGAACGTGGCGATGTTCGGCAAGGCCGAGGAGGGCAAGGAGAAGGAGGCGTACGCGGCCCTGAAGACCGCGCTCGCGGAGTACCCGGTCTACAAGGTGCAGAACCAGGCCGACTTCAAGGAGGACCTGAAGAACCAGATCGGCCAGCTGCTGAACATCGTCTACGGCCTGCTCGCCCTCGCGATCATCGTCGCGGTGCTCGGTGTGGTGAACACCCTCGCCCTCTCCGTGGTCGAGCGGACCCGGGAGATCGGCCTCATGCGGGCCATCGGCCTCTCCCGCCGCCAGCTCCGCCGCATGATCCGGCTGGAGTCCGTGGTCATCGCCCTCTTCGGCGCCCTGCTCGGACTGGGCCTGGGGATGGGCTGGGGCACGGCGGCCCAGAAGCTGCTGGCCCTGGAGGGGCTGGAGGTCCTGGAGATCCCGTGGCCGACGATCCTCACGGTCTTCGCCTGCTCCGCACTGGTCGGACTCTTCGCCGCCCTCGTCCCGGCCTTCCGGGCGGGCCGGATGAACGTCCTCAACGCCATCGCGACGGACGGCTGAGACTCCGCCACCCCAACACGGCGGGTGGGCCGGGGCGCTCGCCGCCACGGCCGCGACGGACGGCCGGGACGCCCGGAAGCCGGTGCGGCG
>NZ_JBFAWG010000305.1:0-1168 GCF_040680215.1 Streptomyces sp. NPDC052107 | reverse complement strand
TTGCCGGTCTCGTACTGGCCCTTGGCCGCGTTCCACTGGTAGTCGCCCGCCAGCTCCCAGATCATTGTCCCGCCGATGCCCTGGTCGACCACGTAGTCGGCCTTGCGCTTCACCGACTGCTCGTCCTCGGTGGAGAGGAAGACCTTCTTCTGCGCGTTCCACAGCCACGGGGCGACCAGCGTCGAGTCGTAGTTGCGGACGTAGGTGCCGGTCAGCTGGGTGTTCGCGGGGAAGCCGTAGTCGGTGAGGTAGTCACCGACGATGCCCTTCTCCAGGTTCTTCGCGTGCCACATCGGGTTCGAGCCGGCCGGGGCCTCCTGGCCGTTGTCGTCCTTGTCGTGCCACAGGTTGTCGATGCCGACCGCGCCGTCACCGCACTTGGTCAGACCGGAACCGGCCGGGCAGCTGGTCGCGGCGGCCTTGCCCCACAGACCGTTGGTGCCGCCCTGGACGTTCTTGCGTCGTGGCAGAAGTACTTGCCGCCGAACTGGGCACCGATCCCGATCTTCTGCGTCAGCTCGAAGACCTTCTCCTCCAGCTCCTTGTCACGGAAGCCGTGCCCGGTGGGGGAGCCCTCGGCGGGCAGCTCGTCCAGGTAGTGCGCGGAGGCGTACTTGGCGGTCTTCAGCGCGAACTCCGCCGACGTGCCGCCGACCACGATCGCCAGGTGGTACGGCGGGCAGGCCGCGGTGCCGAGCGAACGGATCTTCTCCTCCAGGAACTTCATCATGGAGGCCTCGTTGAGGACGGCCTTCGTCTCCTGGTAGAGGAACGACTTGTTGGCCGAGCCGCCGCCCTTCGCCATGAACAGGAACTTGTACGCGCCGCCGTCGGTGGCGTACAGCTCGATCTGGGCGGGGAGGTTGGAGCCGGTGTTCTTCTCGTCCCACATGGTCAGCGGGGCCATCTGCGAGTAGCGCAGGTTGAGCTTGGTGTACGCGTCGAAGATCCCGTGCGACAGGGCCTCCTCGTCACCGCCCTCGGTGAGCACGTTCTGCCCGCGCTTGCCCATGACGATCGCCGTCCCGGTGTCCTGGCACATCGGCAGGACACCCGCGGCGGCGATGTTGGCGTTCTTCAGGAGGTCCAGCGCCACGAACTTGTCGTTGGAGGATGCCTCCGGGTCGTCCACGATCCGGCGCAGCTGCGCCAGGTGGGCCGGGCGCAG
>NZ_JBFAWG010000304.1:0-1172 GCF_040680215.1 Streptomyces sp. NPDC052107 | reverse complement strand
GGGAGCTGGCGGGCCACGAGCGGCTGCGCCGGGCCCTGCTGCTCGCCTCCCCGGCCCTGGACGCCCAGCTCGACGCGTACCGGCGGACGGCCCCGGCGGGCGGCGCCCGGCCCGGCAAGAAGGAGCGCAAGATCGAGCGGTCGCTGCTGAGTTACGTGTACCGGACCGCGTGCAAGACGAGCCCCTTCTCCACCTTCACCGGGGTCGCGCTCGGCTCGCTCACCGGCTCCGACGGGCTGCGGCTGCGGGTGGACGAGGAGTGGCGGGCGCAGGCCCGGCTCAACGTCGTCGCGCTGGGCCGCCTCGCGGACGCCGTGGTCGCGGACCCGGCCCGCCGCGCCGATCTGCCGGTCGCCCCCGCCTCCGGGTGGGGCCGCGACGACGACCGGGTGCGGTATGTGCGGCGGTGGGTGACGGCGGGCGACGACGACACGGCCGTCACGTTCGACGCGGTGAAGGACCGGCTCTTCTTCCTGCGCCGCAGCGGCACCCTGGACCGGCTGCTCGGCCTCTTCGAGGAGCGCCGGGGGAGCGTGCTGCGGTACGGGGAGCTGGTGGAGTGGCTGGCCCGCGACCAGGGGGCCACCCGCGAGGAGTGCGAGCAGTACCTCGGGGCGCTGCTGGACGTCGGCATGGTCCAGGTGCCGTGTCTGCGGACCGAGGTGCACGACACCGACCCGCTGCGGGCGTTCCAGGGGGCGCTGGGGGGCCTGGAGCGCCCCTGGGCCGACCGGCTCGCGGACCGGCTGGAGGGGCCCGCCCGGTGCGTCGAGCGGTTCGCGGACGCCTCGCCGGAGGAGCGGCGCGTGCTGCTGGACACCTTGCGGGCCCAGCTGCGGGCGGTGCAGGAGGAGGAGCTGGGGGCGGAGCGGGCGAAGGTGCCGCAGACGCTGCTGTACGAGGACGCGGCGGCGGGCGGCTCGGGCGTACCGGGCGGTGCCTCGGCGGGTGTGCGGACGGAGCTGGATCCCGCCGCCTGGGCCGAGCTGGCCGCCGGGCCGCTGGCCGCCGTCGAGCGGGTGCTGCCCGCCTTCGACCTCACCCTGCCGCAGCGCATCACCTTCGAAGGGTTCTTCCTCGCGCGGTACGGGCGCGGGGGCCGGTGCGACGACCTCCTGAAGCTGGTCCACGACTTCCACGAGGACTTCTTCGACCAGTACATGACCTTCACC
>NZ_JBFAWG010000303.1:0-1201 GCF_040680215.1 Streptomyces sp. NPDC052107 | reverse complement strand
GCCCAGGATGAGCGCGGCGACGAGCGTCACGGCGTACGACTCGAAGAGGTCGGCGGCCATGCCCGCGCAGTCCCCGACGTTGTCGCCCACGTTGTCGGCGATGGTGGCGGCGTTGCGCGGATCGTCCTCCGGAATGCCCTGCTCCACCTTGCCGACGAGGTCGGCGCCCACATCGGCGGCCTTGGTGAAGATGCCGCCACCGACCCTCATGAACATGGCGATCAGCGCCGCTCCGAGGCCGAAGCCCTCCAGCACCTTGGGCGCGTCGGCCGCGTAGACGAGAACCACACAGGAGGCGCCGAGGAGCCCGAGTCCCACGGTGATCATTCCGACCACACCGCCGGTACGGAAGGCGATTTTCGTCGCCCGGTGCGAGACGGCGGTGAGATCCTTTTCCGGCTCGCCCTCTCCCGGAGTCGCCTCACGCGCGGCGGCGGCCACGCGCACATTGCTCCGTACGGCGAGCCGCATACCGATGTATCCGGTCGCCGCCGAGAAAAGCGCACCCACCAGGAAGAAGAGCGAACGCCCCGCGCGCTGCGACCAGTTGTCGGCCGGCAGCACCAGCAACAGGAAGAACACGATCACGGAGAAAACACCGACCGTGCGCAGTTGCCGCGCCAGATAGGCGTTGGCGCCCTCCTGGACCGCCGCGGCGATCTCCTTCATCCGTTCGGTGCCCTCACCGGCGGCCATGACCTGGCGCACCAGCAGCCGGGCGACGACGAGCGCGGCGACGGCCACGACCGCCACGATGATGACGATCAGCCGGTTGTCGTCGGTGAGGACCGCCGCCGCGAGGGAGACGGGCCCGTCGGAAAGTGCGGATTCTTGCGTCGGTGCAGCCATTGCGGCCGGTGCAGCCATTGGGGTGGTGAAGAACTCCGCCATACGTCCTCCTTGACGCTCAGCGCTCAAGACGTGGACGGATTGTAGGGAGCGGAACCGGATCAAAACAGTGGTCCGGAAGAGAATTGATCGCGCTCCCCCCAACGCCGAAAGATCGACGGATGATTCTTCTCGAATGCAGTAATGGGGCGGGCACATTACGCAGGAGAATTACGTGGCCGTATTACGGGGAAGCGAGCCCGCATGACCCGTGCCGACCACGCGGGGCCGCAGGGGCCGTAGGGGCAACATGGGAAAGGCCCTGCCCGGGGGGGGCGGGCAGAGCCTCGGAGAATCCGGTACGGGCAGCAGC
>NZ_JBFAWG010000302.1:0-1212 GCF_040680215.1 Streptomyces sp. NPDC052107 | reverse complement strand
GTCTCGTCCACCTTCAGCGTCACGCGACTGGACCTCTCGTTCCGGGGGCTCCCGGTGATCCGGAAGTTTCCGTTCCTCCTCGCGGCTGCCCAACCGCGCATCCATGAAACACCGCTCACGCCCCCGGGGCCCAGGCGGTTTCCGGTGGAAATGATCACTTCAGCCGGTTTTCCCTGCTCAGGGAAGCCGGGGCGACAAGAACGGCCGAAAGAGATCGGTGGAAAGCCCGGCGTCCTTACATCGGACAGTTGCGGCAAAGGCAGGTACGGGGCTTGCGCGGGCGACTACATTCGGACAGCGAGGACAGAGGCTGGGGGTTGGTTCGATGGCGAAGGACGCACCGCCCCGCTGGGACCGCGGGATGCAGCAGAGGCTGGTCCGCGGTGAGGCGGCGGCGCTCGGCGAGCTGTACGACCGGTTCGCCTCCCTCGTCCACAGCCAGGCGCACCGGATGCTCGACGACGAGGACGCCGCCGATCTGGTCACCCGCGAGGTCTTCGCCCAGGTCTGGGAGAACCCCGAGGCGTACGACCCGCGGCAGGGCTCGATGCGCTCCTGGGTGGCCCGGCTCACCCACCGCCACGCGGTGCAGCGGCTGCGGCGGGCGGCCACCGCGTCGTACGCGGAGGAGCACGGCGAGGGTGGCGCGCCGGACCCGGAGGAGCTGGAGCGGCGGGTGCGCAGCGCCACCTCGGCGGCCCGCGCCGACTTCATCGTCTCCTCGATGCCCGCGTCGCTGCGGCAGGCGCTGGAGCTGGCGTACATCCAGCGCCGGGACTACCGGCAGACCGCGGCCGATCTCGGGGTCACCGAGGACGAGGCCCGCCGTCGGCTCCGGCTCGGCCTCCAACTGCTCTCCACCGCCGGGACCCGCCCGCTCGACGGCCCTCCGCCACCCGGTCCCGGACGTGCCCGGTGAGCGGCGACGGGCGCGAGGGCGACCGCCGCGACGACGAGGTGCAGGACGCGCGGCGGATACCGGGCCCGCGCGGTGCGGTGGACGACCTCGACCTGGAGTCGGTCCCCCGGCCGGTGCTGCCGCCGCGCGGCGAGCAGGCGCCGGAGGAGACGGTGCCGAAGCAGGAGCCGCCGGTGTCTGAGGACGGGACGCCGGGGCAGGAGGCGTTGCAGGAGAAGAAGAAGGAGGAGGAAGCACGGGAGGCGCCGGGAGCGGAGGAGACGCAGGAGGCGCTGGAAGCCCCCGAAGTTCCG
>NZ_JBFAWG010000301.1:0-1223 GCF_040680215.1 Streptomyces sp. NPDC052107 | reverse complement strand
ACAAAGGCTCCTACGCACCCGCGTCCTCGGCGGAGTCATCAACGAGTACAGATATGCCGCGTGAGCTGCAGCGATGACTTTCCGAGCCCCGCAGGTTCGCGGGGTCGTGGTCCCAACTCGCCGTGTACGGCGTGATGTCGGGCCGTGCGGACAGCGCTCCGCCCTGCGGGCCGGTGGCCGCGGCACATGCGTGGTATGCCGCCCGCCGAGGGGGTGGCCCGAACGACGGCGGCCGCCGCTGGGACCGTTGTTCCAGCGGCGGCCGTGGGCGGATTCGCGGTCGGTCAGTCGCCGTATTCGTAGGCGTCGGTGGTCAGGTCCATGGAGCCGGTGCACAACTCGTGGCGGGTCCGCAGCCAGGCGCGGCCCGGGTGGCGCCGTTGGTCGGGGTATCCCCGGATTGGGCATGGCCTGCTGAAATTTCGGTTCTGCTGGTGCGGGGTCCCCCGTTGCAGGACGGTGCGGTCTTCATTCGGGTGAACGGCTCCGTGTTGCTGGATCTTAGCTGCGGTGGTGCCTATTGACTGGGTGCGTACGCCAGGCCTTCCAGGAGGACCACCATGTTTGGCAGGACTTTTCTCGCCGCCACGGCACTTGCCGCTAGCGCTCTGACCGTTCCGGCAACGCTTCCTCACGCCCACGCCGCAGCACGACGCGTCGTGAAGCTGAGCAACGCCGACAACGGCAGGACCGTCTTCGTCACTCTGGGCGAAAAGGTCGAGGTCAAGCTGAAAGCCACCTCAGGTAACGGGGTGAAGTGGGTGTGGGATGTACCCGTGGCCTCCGCCCCCCATGTACTGCGACGGGTTTCAGGAGGCACCGCTCCCAGTGGCGACGCTCGAGCCACCTTCCGGGCCGAAGAACTCGGAAGGAGCACCATCATCGCGCCCAGCCGCTGCGTAGTCACAGCTCCTGGACACGTCTGCCCCCACCTTGGTGTTCTCTGGAGGACCACCGTCGACGTCTTCTGACGGCTTGTCCCTGAGGGGCAGCAACGTGGGAGAGCCAGTCGTCCCGCGATGTCGGCACGCGCAGACCGCGAACCGGTCAACGTCCAGGACGTCCTGCCATGTCCGCCCACCCCTGGAGCTGGGAGTCCGAGAGCTGGGACCGCAGCCTGTCGAGGAACGTAGTCCCGGGCCAGTCGGCGCGAATGCATCAGCCACGCGAACGTGCGCTCTGCCACCCAGCGCCGGGGCAGCACCACGAACCCTGTCGTGTCG
>NZ_JBFAWG010000300.1:0-1228 GCF_040680215.1 Streptomyces sp. NPDC052107 | reverse complement strand
AGATGAGACGGATCTCCGCCTACCAGGATTTTCGCGTCCAGTTCGGCACATGGGTGCGAAGCCTGCAACGATATGGCTCAATCAAATCCAAACGAAAGGCAACTCTAGAGGACATCGAAGAATCGAGACTCGCAACAGCTGACCCTTTTGCGAGTGTTTTAATCTCCGCAATGCATTTCCGCAATCACTGGAAGGGCACACGAGCCGATGAAATCGCCGGTGCGATTTTTCACCATGTGGTCAACTGGGCGGACGAGCTGAGCGTCAGCAACTTCCCCATACCTCGAAGTTTAGGTAGGCGCGACGTTGCAGAAGAGATCTCGGAGGCTTCCATCGACTTGCATCTGGCAGTGTGCGAAGAAGTTGGAATCCTCGGAACGGATGGCCACTAACCATTCCACTAGTCGATCACAATCGCATACGCGCGACGGATCATCCAGCACGCCATAAAGTTATAAAAGTCACCAACATGGAATCATGTTCGGCGACACTTGCACCCAAAACGTCAATAGTGAAAAACGAATCAGAGGGCACAATGGCTGAACGGATTCGGCGACAACACACCGTTTCCAAGTTCTATTTGAAGGGCTTCGCGGACCAATCGGGGGGGATTCGTCGAGTTTCGCTCCCTGGAGAACCGTCAATCGTTTTGTCCATTCGTGACGCATCAGTCATCAAGGACTTCTACACGGTTACTCTGCCCGATGGGTCTCTTTCAGACGCCTTCGAAAGAGCATTCGGTAAAATCGAAGGCGCTGCTGCAGAAGCACTGAGTGACATCCTTGCAGGAGTGTGGCCGATTGAGGGAGAAGCACGAGAGGCATTTGCCACATGGGTCGCGCTACAGCATCTCCGTTCGCAGGATGTGAGGTATAGCCAGGGGTATATGAATGCCGAGATGATCCGGTTGATAGTTGGCGTTTCCGGAAAGGAGGCCCTTCGCTCCCTCATACAGAATTCTGAGTCTCGGCCAGTATCAGACGAAGAACTGGATGACGAGTGGCGAGACATTACCAAGCCCGGCGGGCCTGACATGGCTCCGAGCGCGAACCAACACGTTCGCTTGCTGAGTAGCCTCCTCCCCCCTACAGCAGCGTATCTTCGTGACTGCCACTGGACCCTTTTCCGGTTCGACAGGCGGTCCATCGCCACATCTGACCACCCTGTCACTCTCGTAGTGGCTCCTGATCATCCACAGTGGCAAGGCGTGGGAATCGCTACAGCAGAG
>NZ_JBFAWG010000299.1:0-1234 GCF_040680215.1 Streptomyces sp. NPDC052107 | reverse complement strand
GCACCCGCAGCCAGGCCATCTCGTGCAGCAGCGCCGCATCCATGAACGGGTCCTCCGCCGTGGGCCGCGACCGCCAGTCCAGCGGCCAGGTCACCCCGTTCAACGCGGGCACCCCCACGAACGCGTCCCCGCGCGCACTCCGGCTCATCGCCTCCACGCCGGGCGGCCACCGATGCCAGGCGGCCGCACCGGGTGCCACCAGGAAGTACATGCTCCGCCCCCCGACGCCCGAGCGAACGATGGGCCCGGCATGGAAATCGGTGAACTGCATGACCTCGTACGCAATTTCCTCACCGAGCATGCCGATGGCCGTACGGCGTCGAAGTGGATGCCCACATGGCGCAGGGCGTGGCCGGAGGCGGGGATCCAGGACGGCACCGGATCCAGTGAATCTCGAAGTTCCATGCGCTCAGCGTTGCGGCGAACACGTACCGTGACCAGGGTCACAAGCAGGTTGTGAACAGTGGTGTACAGACGAGGTGACCCGTGCACTCCAGTGATCAGGCCGAGACGGCCGCCGAGATGTTCGGCCTGCTGCTCCGGCACTTCCGCGAGCGGGCCGGACTGTCGCAGGAGCAGTCGGGCAGGCGCATTGGCTACTCCAAGTCCCAAGTGGCGATGGTGGAACGGGGCGCGCGACCGCCGAAGGGCGTCTTCGTGCAACGGGCGGACGAGGTGCCGGGTGCACAAGGTGCGCTGATCGTCGCCGCACCGAAGCCCCCGAAGCAGACGAAGCAGCGCAATCCGCTGCCCGGTTGGTTCACGCCGTTCGCGGAAGAGGAAGGGAAGGCATGGGCCCGGCACGAGTACGAGAACCACGTCATGCCCGGCCTGCTCCAGACGGAGGCGTACGCACGGGCCGTCCTTACGGGGCAGTACCCACCTTCGACGACGACGAGATCGAAGCGAAGGTCGCCGCACGCCTCGAACGACAGAAGCTGCTGTCCCGCAGGCCGCTGCCGAACATCAGTTTCGTCCTGGAGATGGTCGTGTTGACCCGCCCGATCGGCGGCCGCCGCGTGATGAAGGCCCAGCTCCACCACCTCGCCGCCGTAGCACGGCTCCGGCACGTACGGATCCAGCTGATGGACCCGTACCGCGAGGACCATGCGGCGCTGGACGGCCCCTTCGTACTGCTGGAGACCGACAAACGCCAGCAGCTCGCCTATATCGAGGGGCAGGGCGGCAACTGCATCGAGGTCGCGCTCACCTGGTCCAAGTCCACCTACAGCGG
>NZ_JBFAWG010000298.1:0-1251 GCF_040680215.1 Streptomyces sp. NPDC052107 | reverse complement strand
CAGGCCGGTGGCCCGGCTGTCGCGTCGGGTGTGCGCCGGGTTTCGTGTGTCCTGAACGTGGAGGTGGCTTGATGTAGGAGAGCTGCTGAAGCGGTGCTGCATGGCTGATGAAGGTCTGGCCCTTCGGAGTCGCCCTGCAGGGGGAGGCTTCAAACCACCTCGTGCTGCGTTGGTTGACGACCGTCGTGGTGAGCGACGAGGAGAAGGCGCCGATGAGGCGTCAGGTGGGGATCGAGGAGACGAACGCAAGTGAATCGTTGCTGAAGTGCTGAAAGGCGTTGGACGGCATCAAAACCGGGGTGTGGAACCAGCTCCGGGACAAGCCTCGCGGGAGCCTGCTGACTGGCGGGGTGGTGCCTGGCATGTAGACGACGTGACCTCGGTCTGCTGCGGCCATGTGGAACAGGAGAAGGCGTGTCTCGATATGGCCCGTCCTCGGTAGGGGAGGGCGAGAGGGAGTGCTCCGAACGGTCGTGCCGTGAAGGGGTCGAGTACCGATGCGGGGTGCGCTGGCGGACCGGCTCGTAGTAGCGACGAAGCCCCTGTAATGGGGGTGGAGCCAAGGGGCCGGGCTGTCCGTGGCTGTGTGTGTCTGGTCAACCGGAGGTTCTCCGGGAGGAGCCGATGGACAAGCTGAAGTCGCAGGTCAAGCCGTTTGAGATCTCGAAGTGGGAGGTGTGGGAGGCATGGCGTGAGGTGAGGGCGAACCAGGGCGCCCCAGGAGTGGACGGGCAGTCCGTCGAGGAGTTCGAGAAGGATCTGAAGGGCAACCTCTACAAGATCTGGAACCGGATGTCCTCGGGGAGCTACTTTCCGTCCGCGGTGCGCGCGGTGGTGATTCCCAAGCAGCACGGAGGAGGCACGAGAACGCTTGGCGTGCCGTGTGTCGCCGACCGGGTTGCCCAGACCGTGGTGGCCAGGCACCTGATGAGGCGGGTGGAACCGGTGTTCCACCCGGACTCGTACGGCTATCGGCCCGGGCGGTCGGCCCATGACGCGCGGGAGCGATGCCGGCAGCGCTGCTGGAGAAAGGACTGGGTGATCGAGCTCGACATCCAGAAGTTCTTCGACAGCGTCCGGTGGGACCTGGTGGTCAAGGCCGTGGAGGCTCACACCGATGCCACCTGGGTGGTGCTGTATGTCAAGCGGTGGCTGAGCGCACCGCTGCAGCACCCGGACGGCGCCCTGGAACAACGGAACCGGGGAACCCCGCAGGGCTCACCGGTCTCACCCGTGCTGGCGAACCTGTTC
>NZ_JBFAWG010000297.1:0-1256 GCF_040680215.1 Streptomyces sp. NPDC052107 | reverse complement strand
CCACCTGCGCGCCCACGGCCCGCAGCATGTCGACGGTCATCCGGATGTGCGGCATCGAGGGCAGGACGGAGCCGGTGTGCCGGACCTCCACGCCCTGGTTGAACCGCGGCCCCGACAGCAGCAGCGCCGAGACGAACTGCGAGGACGACGAGGCGTCGATCGCGACCGGGCCGCCCTCCAGCGCCCCGCCGCCGTGCACGGTCAGCGGCAGCGCGCCGCGCCCGTCGTCGTCGATCCGCGCGCCCAGCGCCCGCAGCCCCTCGATCACGCCGGTCAGGGGGCGTTCGTACGAGCGGGGGTCGCCGTCGAACCGGATCGGGCCGTCGGCGAGGGTGGCGACGGGCGGCAGGAAGCGCATGACGGTGCCGGCGTTGCCGACGTCGACGGTGACCGGGCCGTGCAGCCCCGCAGGGATGACCCGCCAGGCCTCGCCGGTGCTGTCCGGGGAGGCGGCGGCGGACGGGCTGGTCGCGGACGAGGAGGAGACGGTCTCCTCGATGCCCACGCCCATCGCGCGCAGCGCCTCGGCCATCAGCAGGGTGTCGCGGGAGCGCAGCGGGCGGCGGAGCCAGCCCGGCTCGGAGGCCAGCGAAGCCAGGACCAGCGCCCGATTGGTGACCGATTTCGATCCGGGCACGGTGACGGTCGCGTCGACGGCTCCACTCGCGTGAGGTGCGGGCCAGAGGGCGGGGTGCACGGGACTCTCGGTCATGGCCAACACTTTAGTGGTTCCGCGCACAACCGGGACCAGCGGCAAAGGGCCGGAAAACGACGCGTAACGAAACAAGGGTGACGCGCGGAGAAACAATGGTCCGGACCGGAACGGATCCCTCCGGGCCGGAGCGGACTCACCAGCCCAGCAGCCAGCGCCCGCCGCCGATCAGCGAGCAGAGCGACACCGCGTGGAAGAGGAAGAGCCAGAGCGCCGCCGGGGCGTGGGTCAGCCGGGCCAGCTGGTCCGCGTCCGAGTCCGGGGCACCGCCGTAGCGCCGCTTGGACTGCAGCTCGAAGGGCGGCCGCACCCCGCCCAGCAGCAGGAACCAGACCACCGCGTACGCGAACGCCGACTGCACGTCCGACGAGGTCAGCCAGGACACCAGCAGGAAGGCGGTGCCCGTCAGGATGACGGTGAGCGCCCCGTACACATTGCGGATCATGACCAGCATCGCGGCCAGCAGCGCGGTCGCGACCCACAGCAGCAGCGCCGGATTCCGAGGTGAAGAGACGGCGGGACACATCGCTCCCTGGGGTTGCAG
>NZ_JBFAWG010000296.1:0-1261 GCF_040680215.1 Streptomyces sp. NPDC052107 | reverse complement strand
TTGGTGTTGGCGGGGCCCCCCCCCGCTCTAACTGGTTTGAGTGCTGGGCTAAAGCGCTCCCAGGGCATCTCGGCAACGCCGCGAGCGTGCGTGCCGGGCGTCGCACGGCAGGCGGCAGTTTGACGACAGGCCCTAGGGGGTGTCTTTCCGATCATCGGATCGTTGGTCCGGTGGTGAGGGACGGGGAGATTTCTGATGCTGCCTGGGCGGTGATGGGGCCGTTGCTGCCGCCTGCGGGTCGGGCTCGTGGCCGGTGGCGGGATCACCGCCAGGTGCTTGAGGGAATCGTGTTCAAGTTCCGTACCGGTCTGCCCTGGAGGGACCTGCCCGAGCGGTTCGGCCCGTGGCAGACCGTCCATGGACGGTTCGCCCGCTGGGCGGCCGACGGCACCTTCGACCGCCTGCTGGCCGCCGCTCAGGGCCGGGCGGAGGTGGACTGGCTGGTCGCGATCGACTCCACGATCGTGCGGGCCCACCAGCACGCGGCCGCCAAAGGGGGCTCGAAGAGCGCGGACTGGGACGCTCCCGCGGCGGGCTGACGAGCAAAGTCCACCTGGCCTGCGACGGCGCGGGCAGACCGCCGGCCTTCCTGCTCAGCGGCGGCAACCGCAACGACTGCACCCAGGCCGAAGCCGTCATCGGCCGCATCCGCGTGGCCGGTCCGGGAGCAGGACGACCACGGACCCGGCCCGATCGCGTCGTCGCGGACAAGGGTTACTCCGCCCGCGCCTTCCGGGCCTACCTGCGACGGCGCGGGATCAAGGCCACGATCCCCGAACGCACCGACCAGCTCGCCGGCCGCAGACGGCGCCGGGAACGGCCCTGCGGATTCGACCGGGCCACCTACCGGCGACGCAACGTCGTCGAACGCTGCTTCCACCGCCTCAAACAATGGCGCGGCATCGCCACCCGCTACGACAAACGCCCCGACCGCTACCTCGCCGCCATCACCCTCGCCAGCACACTCATCTGGCTCGACACATGATCGACAAGACACTCCCTAGTTGTGGAGCGGGTGCCGCGAACCGAACTCGCGCTCTGAGCATGGGAAGCTCAGAGCACCGGCAGCGTGGCGCTTTCCGTCGCCGCCGTCCGCAGCCGGGCCAGGATCGCCCGGGCCGCCTTCGCGTAGCCGAGGCTGTTGTTCTGGAGCACCGATTCCGCGTTGGCCAGTTCCAGGAAGGCGATCACCTCGAAGGCCAGCTGGCGTACGTCGGTGTCGGCGGCGAGCTCGCCCGCTGCCCGTGCCTCCTCGATCGTC
>NZ_JBFAWG010000295.1:0-1262 GCF_040680215.1 Streptomyces sp. NPDC052107 | reverse complement strand
GCGAGCAGGAGGTGGCGGGCGCCGTGGCGGGCGACCAGGTGGCGGGCGAGGAGGGCGCCGAGGCCGCCGGTGCCGCCGGTGATCAGGACGGTGCCATCCGGATCCAGCTCACGCACCTCCGACACGGCAACCGTCCGCGTGGTGAGTTGCGGGGTGAACGCGGTGCCGTTGTGGAGGGCGAAGTGCGGGATCGCGGTGGTGATGGCTTGGGCAAGGGTCTGGGTGTCAGCGTGGGTGAGGGGGGTGGGTGGCAGGTCGGCGTGGGTGATGGTGTGGGGGTGCTCGGTGCTTGCGGTGCGCAGCAGACCGGTGAGGGCGCTGTGGGGGAGGTTGGTGTGGTGGTGGGGGGTGGTGGCTGCGGTGGTCAGGACGGCGAGCCGGCTGTTGGCGAGGGCGGGGGTGGCCAGCCAGGTCTGGAGGAAGGTCAGGACGGTGGTGGTGATGGTGCGGGTGGTGGCGGGAATGTCGAGGGTGTCCGGGTTGTCGTGGCCGCTGCCGGGGTTGGGGGCTTGGTAGAGGACGGTGGTGGGGGTGGGTGAGCCGTCGTCGAGTGCGGTGAGGAGGGTGTCGAGGTCGGGGTAGTGGGTGGTGATGCCCGGCAGGGGGCTCTCGCCGCCGACTTGTGCCCAGTCCTGAGGGAAGCCCTGAACGGTTTCGGTCTGGGGGAGGTGGACCGGTACCCACTCGACCGCGGATACGGGTGTGGGGGCCTTGAGCGTCTGGGGGTTGGCGGTGGCGAGGGTGACGCCGGTGATGGTCAGGGCTGGGGTGCCGTTGGGGGTGTAGGCGCGCAGGGTGACGGTGTCGGCCGAGTCGGGGTGTGCGGCGGCGTGCACGCGGAGGCCGTTGACAGGCTCGGCGATGGGGTGCGCGGTGACGTCGGTGAAGGCGAAGGGCAGGCGCAGGGGGGTCTCGGGTCCGGTGGGGGCGACCAGCGGGTGCAGCGCGGCGTCGAGGAGGGCGGGGTGGACGGTGTGTCCTGAGGCGTCGAGGCCCTCGCTGAGTGCGATCTCGGCGTAGATGTCGTTGCCGCGCCGCCAAGTGGTGTGCAGGCAACGGAAGGCGGGGCCGTACTGGTAGCCGAGGTCGGACAAGACGTCGTAGAAGCCGGTCAGATCCTCCGAGTTCCCCAGCTCATCGGCCGACCAGGGCCGCGGGGCAGCTGCCGCGGGTGTGGTGTCGGTGAGGGTGCCGGTGGCGCGCAGGGTCCAGGTGCGGTCTTCGTCTGTGTCCGGGGTGCGGGTGTGGACGGTGAAGGTGCG
>NZ_JBFAWG010000294.1:0-1270 GCF_040680215.1 Streptomyces sp. NPDC052107 | reverse complement strand
TTTGAGGCATGTTTTACGTGGTGTGTGCAACTGCGTCCGTGTCCTGGTTGTCTGACAGAAGGTCGGGCCCGTCAGGGCTGAGGAGCAAGAGAGCGAGGCAGGTCGTGGGACGGCGCAAAGGCGGCATAGGGATCGCACTGGTCACGGCTGCGATGCTGGTGGGCGCGAGTGCCTGCGGCGCAGGCGGCAGCGACAAGACCGGCGGGAACGACGACGCCAAGGCGCCGGGCAAGCCCGGCGCGAGCCCCTCACCGTCACCGACCAAGCCCGCCGGCCCGCCGATGCTGCTGGAGACGATCACCCCGCAGACCGGAACCACCGTCGGCGTGGCCATGCCCATCTCCGTGGTCTTCACCAACCCCGTCGCGCCCAAGGCACGGACCACAGTCGAAAAACACATGACAGTGAGCGCCTCGAAGCCGGTGGCCGGCGCCTGGCACTGGTTCGGCGACAGGCGCGCCGACTGGCGCCCCAAGACCTACTGGCCCTCCGGCACCAAAGTGCGGATCGACGCCGACATGACCGGCGTCAGCAACGGCAACGGACGCTACGGCATCCACAACTACACCCACACCTTCACCATCGGCGACGACGTACGCGCCGACGTCTCGGTCACCGGCCACACCATGAAAGTGACCCGCAACGGCACGCCCGTACGCACCCTGTCGATCAACGCCGGCAGCGCCCAGTACCCGACATGGAACGGCACCATGGCCGTCATCGACAAGCAGCAGAAGGTCCACATGACCTCCTGCAGCGTCGGCATCAGCTGCGACAAGAACAGCCCCAACTACTACGACCTGACCCTGCCCTGGGACGTCCACCTCACCCAGTCCGGCACCTACGTGCACTACTCCACCGGCGACCCCAACCCCGGCAGCGGCAGCGCCCGCGGCTCGCACGGCTGCGTCCACCTCTCCCTGACCGACGCCAAGTGGTTCTACCGCCAGGTCAAACAGGGCGACCCCATCACCATCACCGGCTCACCCCGCGCCAAGGCCCCGGCCGACAACGGCTACGCCGACTTCAACCTCACATGGGACCAGTGGCTCACCACCAGCGCATCCGGAGAAGGAACGACCACGACACTCTGACGCACCACAGCGCCGACGCCCGCCGACACTCCAACACACCACCCCCGACGCCACCGTCACACCCGCCCCCAAGCCAACCGGAAACGACCGACCCTCCCCCACACACCACCCCACACCCACCGACCCAAGCCGGCCAACACAACACCGAACCCCCGAACTCCCACATGAACGCCGTC
>NZ_JBFAWG010000293.1:0-1279 GCF_040680215.1 Streptomyces sp. NPDC052107 | reverse complement strand
ACGAGAGCCTCGGCCGCCTCCGCGTCGACCACGTGGTGCGAGCCGGGGAAAGTGCGCCCTACGACGTCTTCTTCTCGCCTGCCTTGCATGGCGGGCGTGGCGGTGTTGATCCGCACCACCCGCAGGTCGCTGTCAAGCACAGCCAGGCCGATCGGCGCCTGGGTGAACAACGCGTCGAGCGTCACCGTCCCGGCGTCACGCGCGCCCCTGCCCCCACCATCGTCGACCATGGAATTAACCTCCCGTGCATCGTCGATCACGGAAGTCACCTCCCGCGCCGCCCGGGGCGGACTCCCAGAACCGCTCGGGCCTTCTCCCATCCTGTCTACTCCGGCACCGCCGACACGGCGACCCCAGAGATCATGGCCGGGGCCGCTTCCGCTCTGTGGGCGCGACCAGTGGGAGGGTGGGACGATGATGGTGTCCCGACCAGCAGATGGCGGGAGGAGCGGACATGGAAATCAAGCCGCAGGCAGTCGTCATCCCCAAGGACACCGACCATCTGGAACAGGGGAAGTACGGCCCCATTTTCCCCAGGACCCCCGCGTGTTACGGGTTCACCATCGTCGCTCAGGTCAAGCCGGGCCGGGCCGAGGCGATGCGGGAGTACGGTTACGCACTGGCCAGAGCCTTGGAGCAAGACCCGTACCTGCTCGCGCCCTTGAAGCTGCACTACCTTCGGTGGGTACTCTTCGACGACGACACGCGTTTCATGTACCAGGGGATCTTCGACACCGACTTCGACAAGTACACCGAGGACGCGATCGCGCTGTTCTCGAAGGCGGGGGTGAGTACCGCCTTCGAGAATCTTGAGGGGTTTCCCGAGGACTGGCAGACCAATCCCGAGGCGTTCGTCAGGTTCGTGCGGGATCATCACTGTCCGAGCTTCATCGAGTACGGAGAGTATCCGTATGTGACGGCGGACGAGATCAAAAAGGCTCTGCGCGTCAAGGATGCTCTGTCGGAGATGCTCGACCAGCTGCAGTGAGGGCCGCGACATGAGCGAGATCAGGACCGCGCGCACCTACAACCAGAGGCACATCCCCCGTGAGTACACCCCCGGTCGGAAACGGGTGAGCATTTACGTCTCGTGGAGTTATCCGGCCGAGGCGGGCCGATACGCAACGGAGTTGGACAACCGCTTCTCGACCATGACCGAGGTCAGGCGGGTGGCGTGGCCTGCTTATGAGGACCCGAAATGGTCCGACCCCTATCGGTTCCAGCAGGGCATCGCCGGTGCGCTGGAGCTGTTCTTCTGGGCCTGGGTGCCGTTCCAGGA
>NZ_JBFAWG010000292.1:0-1316 GCF_040680215.1 Streptomyces sp. NPDC052107 | reverse complement strand
CGGCCGGTTCCTCACACCTCACGAACGGCAGAATCGTCGTACTGGTCACGCCCAATCAGGGCACCACAACAAGATCGTGTTATGAGCTCTTAGGTATGGCTGACGAAGACGAGGAGGACTGGTGAGCGTAATGGTGATCGGCCTGAGCCACAAGAGCACGCCGGTGGCAGTCCTGGAGCGGGCCTCGGTAACCGACGACACGCTCAGCAAGCTGCTGCACGACGTGGCGCAGGCAGAGCCCGTGGCGGAGGTGTTCGTGGTCTCGACATGCAACCGGATCGAGGTGTACGCCGACGTTGACTGATTTCACGCTGGCGTGCCGGCGATCTGCGAGCTGCTGGCGCGGCACTGCGGTGTCCCCGCCGGTGACCTGACCCCTCACCTGTACGTGTATTACGAGGACCGCGCGGTGAGCCACCTGCTGGCCGTGGCCAGCGGGCTGGATTCGGTGGTGGTGGGCGAGGAGCAGATCGTCGGCCAGGTGCGCTCGGCGATCAAGCTGGCCGGCCGGCAGGGCACCATCGGACGGGTCCTGGGCGATCTCGGCCGACTCGCGCTGCGGGCGGGTAAGCGGGCTCGGGCTGAGACCGGGGTCGGCCGGGCTGGGGCCAGCCTGCTGAGCCTAGCGGTGGAGCTGGCCTCCCCGTGCCTGGGCAGGCTGGGCTTGGCGGGCCGGGATGTGCTGGTGGTCGGTGCCGGGTCGATGAGCGGGCTGGCGGTGGCGACCGCGGTCAGGAGCGGCGCGGCCAGCATCGTGGTGGCCAACCGGACGCGCCGGAAGGCGGAACGGCTGGCTGACCGACCAGGTACGGCGGTGACCCGGGTCGCCGGGCTGAGTGACCTGTCGGCCGTCATGGCGAAGGTGGACGTCGTGATCTGCTGCACTGGCGCGACCGGGCACGTGATCACTGCCGACATGGTGCCCACCCGGCGGCGCGGCACCCTGGTGTTCCTGGACCTGGCGATGCCCCGCGACGTTGAGCCCGCCGTGGATGACCTGCCGGGCGTGATGGTGGTCGACATGGACACGCTCAGTGCGCACCGGACTGCCGCCAGGACCGATGAGGTCGCTGCGGTGGGGGCGATCCTGGAGGCCGAACTTGCCGCGTACCGGTCGGCGGGCGAGGCCGCACAGGTCGCTCCCACGGTTGTCGCGCTGCGCGCCAAGGCGGCCGCCGTGGTCGATGCCGAGCTGGCCAGGCTCGCCGGTCGGCTGGCGTCTGAGGGGTTGTGAACAGCTGCCGCGGAACAGCGTACGAGTGTGTTCTGGCGCGGATGAGTGAGTGTTCGGGCTGTGGTGGGCGTACGGGGAACGA
>NZ_JBFAWG010000291.1:0-1323 GCF_040680215.1 Streptomyces sp. NPDC052107 | reverse complement strand
TGGCTGTGTCTACGGAAGTGTGACCAGTGCAGATGGTGTTCGTTGGTGTGGTGGCGGGGCGTGATGACGATGTGCCCGATCAACCGGCGGATCTCCGGGACGCTGAGGGGTATGAGGTTTTGCTCGTCCTCTGCGTCGCCCCTTTTGTGGCTTCTTGGGCGCGGAGCGCGGTCAGGTAGGCGAGTGCGGCCATCGACAGGGTGATGTGCCGGTACCAGGCCCGGTAGAGCCGGACCTGGTAGTGGTCCAGGCCGCACTCGCCCTTGGCGGTCTGGAAGCACTCCTCCACCGCCCACCTCGCTGCGGCGACTTTGACCAGGTCTTTCAGTCGCGAGGAGGCCGGTCCATAGCAGACGTAGTAGGCGATCTCGGTGGGGTCGCTGACACTGCGGCGGGCCAGTACCCAGTGCCCGAAGCCGTCTTCCCAGCAAGGCCGGATCGCAACGCGCGCCCAGTCGTAGACGCGTTCGCCGTGCGCGCCCTGCCCGCCCGACAGCCGCTTCCAGCGCTGCCGGGGCAGCGCGGCGATCAGCTCGTCGACCCGGGCCTCGGCCCAACGGGTCGTGATCACCGTGTCGTTGACCTTCGTGGCCATCACGTGGGCGACCTTGCGTTGCTCCAGCCAGAAACGTGTGTGCTTGACCTGCCCGTATGCCTCGTCCGCGGTCACCCATGCGAACGGCACACCGGCGTCGATGGCGCGTTGCAGCATCCGCCTGAAGTGCTCGTTCTTGGTCGCGAAACAGATCTCGTCGTCAATGCCGGCGGCCCGACAACGGTCCCGGTCATCGGTCCAGGAGGCCGGGAGGTAGAGCTCGCGGTCGATCAGGGCACGTCCCCGGGCCGAGGCGTAGGCCAGGAAGGTGCCGATCTGGCAGTTTTCCGTGCGGCCCGCAGTACCCGAGTACTGGCGCTGGACACCGGCGGATTTGGTGCCTTTCTTCAGGAAGCCGGTGTCGTCGCAGATCAGGACGCCCTCCGGGCTGCCGATGGTCTCCACGACGAAGTCACGGACGTCGTCGCGGACCGCGTTCTCGTCCCAGTCGGAGAGGTTGAGTAGGCGCTGGACACCGTCCGGGCGGAGCTGGCCGACCTGCTCGGCCAGCGTCCAGCCGTTCTTCTTCTCCAGAGGTGCGACCAGCCCCTCCAGGTAATCCAGTGCCCGCTCGCGCGGCTCGGACCTGCCAAAACGGTGGGCGAACCGGGCATGCAGCCCGGCTATCCCCTCGGACCACGACTCAACCTGTTCGACCGTCAGCGCATCAGCACACAGTCACATCAACGACACACGACGTTGATCGTCACCCAGATGCGGTTGCAGTA
>NZ_JBFAWG010000290.1:0-1326 GCF_040680215.1 Streptomyces sp. NPDC052107 | reverse complement strand
TGAGGTTCCCCCGAGATGCGGGGAAAGGTGACAGCAGGTCAGATGGGTCTCATGAGAGGAGCCCAGACGATGCCTGCCCCGAGGAAGTACCCGCTGGAGTTGCGTGAGCGTGCGGTGCGGATGTACCGGACCGCCGAGCCGAAGCCCGTGATCCGCCGCATGGCCGAGGATCTCGGCGTGCATCACGAAGCCCTGCGCAACTGGATCCGGCAGGCCGAGGCCGACGCCGGCGAGCGGGATGACCTGCTCACCACCGAGGAGAAGGAAGAGCTCGCCCAGCTGCGACGCGAGGTGCGGGAACTGCGCCGAGCGAACGAGGTCCTGCGGACGGCCTCGGCTTTTTTCGCCGCGCAGCTCGATCCGACCCGGCCCAGGTGACCGCGCTCCTCGACGCGCGCCCGCACCTGGGGGTCGAGCCCGTCCTGCGGGAACTGAACATCCCCTCCTCCACCTACTACCGCTGGCGCCAGGCCGAGAAGGAACCCTGCGAACGGATCCGCCAGGACACCGAGCTGACAGGACAGATCCGGCAGATCCACCAGGACTCCGGCGGCATCTACGGATCGCCCAGGATCCATGCCGTCCTGAAACGCGAGGGCGTCCACGTCGGCCGCAAACGGGTCGAGCGGCTCATGCGCCAGGCCGGCCTCGCCGGGATCAGCCCCCGCAGAAGCAAGGGCTTCACCCGCCGCGACCCAGACGCCGAACTCGCCCCTGACCTGGTACAACGCGACTTCACGGCACTCGCGCCGAACCGGCTGTGGGTCACCGACCTGACCATGATCCCCACCCTGGAGGGACCACTGTGGCTGTCGGCGATCCGCGATGCCTTCTCCCGCAGAGTCGTCGCCTGGGAGACCTCTGCCCGCGCGGACGCCGACCTGGTCCTCACCTCGCTGGAGTACGCGCTGGCCAGCCGCGAGGTCGCCCCCGGCAAACTCGTCCACCACGCCGATCACGGCACGCAATATACGTCTATCAAGCTCACAACACGCCTGGTCAGAGCGGGTATCCAGGCGTCCATGGGTTCGGTCGGCGACTCCTACGACAATGCCCTGGCGGAGAACCTGTGGATGCTGGTCAAGACGGAGTGCATCCGCGGAAGGACCTTCGACACCAGAGCCGAGGCCAACCTCGCGCTCTTCGAGTACTTCGACGGCTTCTACAACCCTCGCCGCATCCAGAAGCGCCTCGGCTACCTCAGCCCCATCGAGTTCGAAGAGATGCACTACGCCAGCCAGGCAGCGACCGAACCAGTGAACCTGAAACCACGTCAACCCGCCCTGACCTGCTAGTCAGCCACTCCCGCGCAGCGGGGGAACCTCA
>NZ_JBFAWG010000289.1:0-1327 GCF_040680215.1 Streptomyces sp. NPDC052107 | reverse complement strand
CGCGATCTGGTCGCCCACCGGGTAGTACGGGTCAAGCGAGGAGAGCGGGTCCTGGAAGACCATGGCGGCCTGCGCGCCCCGCAGGGCCCGCAGTTCGCGGTCGTCGGCCGTGTTCACGTCCGTACCGGCGACGCGGACAGTGCCGCCGACCCGGGCGCCGGTCCCCCGGTGGAGGCCGAGCAGGGCGTAGGCGGAGGCGGACTTGCCGGATCCGGACTCCCCGACCACGGCGAGCGCGCCGCCCGCTTCCAGCGTGAAGGAGAGCCCGTCCACGGCCCGTACGGAACCGAAGTCGACGGTGAGACCGGCGACCTCCACCAAGGGCTCCACCAGAGGCTCATGCGTTGTCATGACAGGACCACCCGTCGGTCGGCCAGCGCGTACAGCAGGTCCGCGACGGCATTGGCGAGGACGACGAAGAACCCGGTCACCAGCACCATGCCGACCACCACGGGCAGGTCGACGAGCTTGACCGCGTTGACCAGCTCGCGCCCGATGCCGGGGATGCCGAAGAGGGATTCGGTGAGCACCGCGCCGCCGAACATCGTGCCGAAGTCCAGGGCGCTGAGCGCGATGACGGGCGCCACCGCGCCCCGGAGGGCGTGGCGGCCGATGATGGCCCGCTCCCCGACCCCGTACGCGCGGAAGGTGCGCACATGGTCCTCGGCGAGCGTCTCCAGCATGGCGCTGCGGGTGAGCCGCGCGTACTTGGCGGACTCGATCAGCGCCAGCGACACCCAGGGCAGCAGCAGCCCCCACGCCCACTGTTCCGGATCCTCCGCGAAGGGGACGTAACTCGGGGCGGGCAGCCACTGGAGGGTGGAGCAGAACACGATGATGAGCAGCAGCCCGATGACGAAGACGGGCGTGGCCGAGCCCGCGAG
The DNA here is from genome assembly GCF_040680215.1 of Streptomyces sp. NPDC052107. Lineage (NCBI taxonomy): Bacteria > Bacillati > Actinomycetota > Actinomycetes > Kitasatosporales > Streptomycetaceae > Streptomyces > Streptomyces sp. NPDC052107. The sequence continues at coordinate 443 of NZ_JBFAWG010000289.1, read as the reverse complement.
GGTCAGCCAGGTCAGGACGCGTTCGGTGAGCCGGCCGCGCCGCCAGGCGGAGAGCACGCCGGTGCCCACGCCGAGCAGCAGCCAGCCGGCGAAGGCCCCGATGACCAGCGAGCCGGTGACCGGGAGCTTGGCCAGGATGAGTTGGGTGACCTGCTGGTCGGACTGGTAGGAGACGCCGAGGCAGGGCGCGGAGCAGTGCTCCACGCCGGTGCCCGTGGAGTAGTCCTGGCCCGCGACGATGCCCTGGAGGAAGTGCCCGTACTGCACGTACAGCGGGTCGTCCAGCCGCAGTTGGCCGGTGACCTGGGCGAGCTGGGCGGGTGAGCAGCGCGGGCCGCAGACGAGCTGGGCGACGTTGCCGGGGGCCACGTAGAAGATGCCGTAGAGGATGGCGGTCAGGGCGAAGAGGACGAGGACCGCCCCGCCGAGCCGCCGGATCAGGA
>NZ_JBFAWG010000288.1:0-1327 GCF_040680215.1 Streptomyces sp. NPDC052107 | reverse complement strand
CCGCATCATGGAGCGTTACGAGCCCGGGGACGAGGGCATCCGCCACTTCGAGGCCGAACTCGCCGACCACCTCCGCAAACACACCGGATCGGAGGCCGTCGCCCAGGAGACCCTCGCGCACGCCGCCGAATACCTCACCTTCTGCGGCCGCGCCCCCAACACCGGAACGGTCGACGCACCGGTCAGCGTGATCACCGACCAGGAGAAGGCCGCCCTCTACGCGGCCGGACAGCACGGCACCTGGCACGGCAGCTCCACCGCCACCACCGTCGTCCTGCGCGGCTCCGGCCTCCACGCCGACATGCTCGACCCCAAACACCTCCCCCGCAACGCCGCCCTGATCCGCACCGCACTGACGGGAGACGCGGCCCATGGCGACTGACACCACCCTCCGCAAGGAGACCGTCGACGACTGGGGCAGCCGCGAGCGCACCCCCGGCACCCCGCCCCGCGTCATCGTCATCGGCGCGGGCGTGGCCGGCCTCTCCACCGGCTGCTACGCGCAGATGAGCGGCGCCAGGACCCGGATCTTCGAGAAGCACGTACTGCCCGGCGGCTGCTGCACCGCCTGGTCGAGGGACGGCTACCTCTTCGACTACTGCATCGAATGGCTCATCGGCACCGCGCCCGGCAACGACGCCCACCAGGTCTGGCGCGAGCTGGGCGCGCTCGACGGCAAGACCGTCACCAACTTCGAACTGTTCAACAAGGTCGAGGACGAGCACGGCCGCTCGGTCACCTTCTACAACGACCCCGACCGGCTGGAGGCCCACCTGCTGGCCCTCTCACCCGCCGACGCCCCCCTGATCCGGGCCTTCACCCGCGACCTGCGGCGGTTCATCGACATCGAGCTGTACCCGTTCCTCACCGCCCCCGCCCTGCGGACCGTACGGGAGCGGGCGGCGACCCTGCGCACGGTGCTGCCGGCCTTCCGGCTCTTCTGGCGCACGGCCGCCACCCCGATGCACGTCTTCGCCGACAAGTTCCAGGACCCGCTGCTGCGCCGGGCCTTCCGCAACATCTTCTTCCAGGACCCGGAGGGCTTCCCGCTGCTGCCGTACCTGTTCAACATGGCGGCGGCCCACCACCTCAACGCCGGTTTCCCGCAAGGCGGTTCACTCGGGCTCTCGCGCTCGGTCGAGAACCGCTACCTGGGCCTGGGCGGAGAGGTCACCTACCGGGCCCGCACGGAGAAGATCCTCGTCGAGAACGACCGCGCGATCGGCATCGAACTCCGCAACGGCAGAAGGTACTTCGCCGAGCACATCGTCTCCGCCTGCGACGGCCGCACCACCGTCCACGGACTGCTCGACGGCCGGTACACCAG
>NZ_JBFAWG010000287.1:0-1351 GCF_040680215.1 Streptomyces sp. NPDC052107 | reverse complement strand
GGTAGGGTCGGCCCCGGCAGGCCACCGGGGCCCGGGCGCTACCCCCGGTCCCCGAGGGCTGCCGGAGGCTGGGGGGAGGGAGTGGGTGCGCCCATGCGTTGGGCTGCCGTGACTTGTCCGGCTTCCGCGCCTGACGAAGCGACCACCTCGGAGTGGCGACTGCCCCGGTCCATGAGGCCGCCCGTGAAGGCGAGGCCGAGACCGGCCATGGCGAGAGCCGCGCCGATCAGGTTGGGCGAGGCCCAGCCCCAGCCCGCCGAGATGACCAGGCCGCCAAGCCAGGCGCCGCCCGCGTTGGCAAGATTGAAGGCGGAGTGGTTGGAGGCCGCCGCCATCGTCGGAGCGTTCTGCGCCTTGGCCATGAGCAGCATCTGGACGGGCGTGGTGATGAGGGAGCCCAGCGCGCCGATGACGGTGATCGTCACCAGCGCGGGCACGGTGCTGTGGACGGTGAAGTAGAACGTCACCAGCGCTGCGGCGAGCAGAGCAAGACCCGCGTACAGCGTCGGCCGCAGAGCGCGGTCCGTGAGTGGGCCCGCAATCAGCGTGCCGAGGGTCATGCCGACGCCGTAGAGCGCGAGGACCAGGGTGGTGGAGGAGTCGGAGATGCCCGTCAGGTGCGTCAGCATGGGCACGAGGTAGCTGTAGACGGCGAAGAAGCCACCGAACCCGACAACGGCCGTGGCCAGGCCGATCGCCACCTGCTTGTTGCCCATCGCCCGCAGCTCGTGCCGGATGCCGGACTGCTGGCCGCGTGGCTGGTGAGGAATGAAGAAGGCCAGCGAGGCAAGGGCGAGGAGGCCGATGACGGCGACCGCGTAGTAGGCGGACCGCCAGCCCAGCTGCTGGCCGAGGGCCGTGCCGGCCGGTACACCGACGATGTTCGCGACGGTGAGTCCGAGGAACATCCTCGAGACGGCGCGTGCCGCCCGTTCGGGGGCGACCAGCCGGGAGGCGACGACGGCGCCTACGCCGAACAGTGCTCCGTGCGGCAGACCTGCCAGGAAGCGCGCGGCAAAGAGCAGGCCGAAGTCGGGAGCGAGCGCGGACGCGGTGTTGCCGACCACGAACAGCCCGGACAGGAGCAGCAGCAGCCGCTTGTGGGGTACGCGCGCACCGATGCCCGTCAGCACGGGGGCGCCGACGACGACGCCGAGCGCGTAGGCCGAGACGAGGTTGCCGGCGTGCGGCACGGACACGCCGATCCCGTCAGCGATCTGGGGCAGCAGCCCCATCGTGGCGAACTCGGTCGTGCCGATGCCGAACGCGACGACAGCCAGGGCCAGCAGAGCCAGTGGCATGGCGTAGGGGAACCTTTCGAGACAGCGGTCCGGGGACGGATGGAGGGGGG
>NZ_JBFAWG010000286.1:0-1354 GCF_040680215.1 Streptomyces sp. NPDC052107 | reverse complement strand
CCTGCCCAAACAGGCCGGGGTATCAACATATCTGGCGTTGTCGAACCCGCCGCCGACCCGACCGCGCCGACCCCCTGGAATCTGCAAGAGACAGAAGCGTTGCGGCTGTTCCTGGCCCGGCTGACCGTCTCAAGCCCCAGCCCGCAGCACACCGTGGCCCGCGTGCGTGGCGCCCAGGCCGGCTTCCTGTCCCGCTCGCTGCTGCTCAACGTGCCCGACGACCTCACCAGCCGCGCGGGGCCGGGCATCACCACCGTGCCCCTCACGCCGCGCGTCGTGCACACGATCACCGTGCGCCTGCCCAACCCGCTGCGCGCCGCCGCCATCGCGGCCCTGCTGTTCACCGGCACGGACACGTCGCTGCTGTCGATGACCCAGATAGCGAGCGTCGACGAGGCCCACGCCACCGTGGCCATCGACCGCGACTCGCGGATCCACATCGGCGAACCGCCCGGGCCCCGGCACATGTACACCGTCCCGCCCCGCGCCCGCCCCCTGCTGCGCGCGGCTGTGGAATTCCGCCGCCGCACCCCGCGCGCCGCCGACAATCACGGCCTGTTCGCGAACTGCTTCGGCACCACGCCACGCTTCGAGGCCCTCATCGCCGACGCCGGCCTCCCGGTCCCTGCCCTGGCCCACCCCCATTCAGGGGACGACTGGCACACTGCCGCTCGCTGCTGGCACCTGCACACCCCCGCGCCACCCGCCCCTGATGTCCTGCCGCGCCTTGGGGAGTTACGCCCGTGACCTTGACCGACCAGACTCCGCCGCCCGGCGGCACCTCCGCAGTCGCGTTCGACTTGAAGTTCCTGCGCGAGCGCGCCGCTCAGTGCCGGCTCACCGATGAGGACCTAGCCGCGCTGACCGGCATCCCCACCACCGACTTCGGCACCCGCCTCACCCCGCACACTCTCCCCGCCGCGGCCCTGTTCACCCTCGCCCGCGCCCTGAACACCTCCGCGGAATCCCTCCTGCGCCAGCCCGGACCGGCCCGCCGTCCCGCCCCGGGGCTGGCGGGCCACGCCACCGTGCTGCACGCCGCCCTGCTCGAGGCCGACCGCATCCACCCAGACGACCTGGCTTCCGCGCTGGAATGGACCCCGCACCGCCTCAAGCGCGCCGCCACCGCACTGGCCGCCCACCTCGAGCAGACAGGCAGCCCCCACCGGCTCGTCCACACCGACACCACCATCCACCTGACCTGCGCACCCGACCTGCTCACCGGCAAGCAGCGGCAGAACCTGCACCACGCCGGGCACACTGCCGCCTCCCTCGCCCCGGGCGAGGCCGCCGCCCTGGCCCGCCTGCTGCACCACACCGCCCGCGGCCTTACCCCCGACCTGCCCGCTGAGCA
>NZ_JBFAWG010000285.1:0-1366 GCF_040680215.1 Streptomyces sp. NPDC052107 | reverse complement strand
TGACCTTGATCACCAAGGCCAGGGTCAGATGAAGATCACCAAGTGGGTCAGATTTGATACGCCGTCAGAGGGTCAGGGTTCGGCCGTCGTCGAGATGCCGTCCTGGAAGACGGCCAGCCTCGAACGCAGACACCCTCGCCGGAACAAACCAACGGGGGTGTCTCACCTCTCACAAGCCCTTATAGCAGGGGCGTGGAGGAAGGCGGAGAGCATCGCGCCACGAGGGCCGGAACGTCATTTCAACGAGCCCCATCAGCGGTTCGCGGATGCGTGACGAAGCGGGCAAGCTTCTCCGGTGCACCGCGTGGCGGGCCGGCGACCGTCGTTTCCAGCGATATCGTGATCACGGCTCCCAGCCGTGCGCCCAGCTCTAGCAGCAGGGCACAGGCCGAAGCAGGGGCACTGAGGGCCGCGAGCAGCAGGTCTACGACGAGACGTTCGGGTCCGGTGTCGCCAATGGAGGGCGGCACAGTCGTACAGCAGATTGCGAGGGGATCCGCGTGCCGTTCGTCCGCGAACTGAACCTGATGCCGCCGGAGCTGGCCGACTTCATCGCCGCGAACACGGACGCAATTGCCTCCGCGTTCGACACCCCGATCCGCGAGGCGTGAGCGATGATGCAGGTCCCGGACCTCGCCAACCTCAACATCCCCGACAACGTGCGCGCAGGGAGGCCCCCACCTGACACTGTGGAGTCTGCCGGATCCCAAGAACTGCGGCCAGCAGACGGCGGGCTGTGCGGTCGGGCCGGTTCACTTCGTACACCTGGACACGCTGAGCCAGCAGGTAGCGGGACAGGCCCGCACCGAAGGTGCCGGTGCCCTCCACACCGGCCCGACGCACCGTCCCCAGCTAGCGGGCTCAGACGGGCAGCCGACGGTAGCCGGACGCCGTGGCCGGAAAGGACTCGGTGCCCAGGACCTTCCCCAGCGGGCAGTTCCATGGCGGCAACATGAACCTCGCCGTGCGTGTCCACGCCTAGGACGACCTCGCCTGGAACGGGAGGATCCGTGCTGGAGGAGGGGCAGAACGCGCCTATCTCGCCGTGCCGCCGTGGCAGGGTGCCCGTGTGCCCGGGGTCGATATCAATTGCTCCGTAACAGTTGTGGCAGGACGGGCGCGCCTCCGGTGGCCAGCTGGGTTTTGGTTGAGCGACGCCTCCTGCACACGTGGGCGGCCTGACGCAGGGCATGGACGGTCACTCGCACTCAGGTCAGCGAGGTGCCCGTTCCAGTGCCTGCTCGGTCCAGATGGTCTTGCCGTCGGCCGAGTAGCGGGCTCCCCAGGTTTGGGCCAGCTGCGCGACGATGAACAGTCCGCGTCCCCCTTCGTCGGTGGTGCGGGCGTGCCGGAGGTGTGGTGCCGT
>NZ_JBFAWG010000284.1:0-1367 GCF_040680215.1 Streptomyces sp. NPDC052107 | reverse complement strand
GGCCGGCGAGCTGGACTGGTCCCGGGCCTGCGTGGATGCCTCCCACATCCGCGCCAAAAAGGGGGCGAAGGCACCGGTCCGTCACCGGTCGACCGCGGGAAGACAGGCAGTAAGCACCATCTGATCTGCGACGGGAAGGGCACCCCGTTCAAGGTCATCACTACCGCCGCCAACGTCAACGACGTCACCCAGACCCTGGCCCTGGTCGACGGCATCCCGCCCGTGGCCGGCAGGCCCGGTCGTCCACGGCGCCGCCCCGACGCGCTACTCGGTGACAAGGGATACGACAGCAACCCCAACCGCCGCGAGCTGCGGAGGCGCCGTATCCTGCCGGTGATCTCCCGCAAGGGCGCCCCGAACATCAAGGGCCTGGGCAAGCTCCGCTACGTTGTCGAGCAGACTTTCTCGCTCCTGCACCACTTCAAGCGCCTGGCCGTCCGCTGGGAGCGGCGGCTCGACCTGCACGACGCCCTCGTCTCCCTTGCCTGCAGCCTCATCTGCTGGAGACGCCTCAAGAGAGCCGTTCCAGATCACCGACACACTGCTATGCCTGGAAGGCCGCGATCTGGTCCGGTACCGAGAACCCTGAAGCACAGTCCGGACACGTCGTGAGGCCGAACAGATGGATCAGATGGTCTGCGGCGGCAGACTGCCCGGCCTTGACGGCCAGATTGTGCAGCCGAGACGCCAGCGGCGGCAGGTCCGCGGGGGCCGCTGGGCGGACTGCGGTGAGTATGGGTCCCTCGCGGCCGACAACCCGAAAACGCGCGTTCGGGTCCCGACGGCGAGTGCCTCGAAGTTTGTAGGAGAGGTCGATCTCCAAGCTCCCTGTGCAGAAGGGGCACACCACACGGTAAGCATCGCGGCGCAAGTTGCGCCTCCATATGGGCACCCCCTCGAAAGCCAGAAGGTGCTCCAGCCAGTACAGAAAGTCGTCTTCATCGCCCTCGAAGGGCCTTACCGTCACCTGCTTCTGCGTCAGCTGGTGCAGCTCGTTGATCGTAGACGGGTAGCAACCCTGGACGTAACCGGGCTCGTGGAGTTGCTGCTCCTCGACGACGATGCGGCCGGCCAGCCCAAGGGCCTGCCAACAACCGCCCGGCTTGCGACCGGTAGCGATGTCCGCCAGAACGGGCAGGGCGGCAAAGCTGGCCGTGTACACCGAGCCCTGGTGATAGAGAGAAGCCCACAGCTCCTCCCACGCCACGTCAGCCAGCTCGGGATCACCGACCTCGTCAAAGAGCTGTGGTAGGTCGGATGCGGATCCATAGGCGTGCTTCAGATGGGACCAGTCCAGGGTCATGGCCGCAATCATCCCAGCCGCATCCGTCTCACCAATCTCGCCACCAAGATCGTGTTACGAGCTC
>NZ_JBFAWG010000283.1:0-1384 GCF_040680215.1 Streptomyces sp. NPDC052107 | reverse complement strand
TGGTCTCCGTCGTGACGGGGTAGACCAGGGCCTCCTCGATGTGGTCGGGCCGCAGGTGCTCGGCGGCGATGGAGCGCGCGATCGAGCGGCCGTGGCGGGCGCTGTGGTACGCGACGACGTCCGCCTCACCGATGGCCCGGACGGCCCGCAGCGTCATCAGGTTCGGGTCGCCGGGGCCGAGGCCGACGCCGTAGAGCTTGCCGGTACGGGTGTCCTTCACCGGAGAAGTCACTGTCACTCCTCCTCGCTCGCGATGGCGTTCAGCGCCGCCGCCGCTATCGCGCTGCCGCCGCGCCGGCCCCGGATGATCAGGTGCTCCAGGCCCGACGGGTGCGCGGCCAGGGCCTCCTTGGACTCCATCGCGCCGACGAAGCCGACCGGGACGCCGATCACGGCGGCCGGGCGCGGGGCGCCCTCCTCGATCATCTCCAGCAGCCGGAACAGCGCGGTCGGGGCGTTGCCCACCGCGACCACCGCCCCCTCCATCCGGTCCCGCCACAGCTCCAGGGCTGCTGCACTCCGCGTCGTCCCCAGCTTCGCGGCCAGCTCCGGCACGGACGGGTCGGAGAGCGTGCACACCACGTCGTTGTCGGCCGGGAGCCGCTTGCGGGTGACCCCGCTGGCCACCATCGCCACATCGCAGAGGATCGGCGCGCCGGAGCGCAGAGCCGCGCGGGCGTCGGCCACGGCGTTCGGCGAGAAGGCGAGGTCGCGTACGAGGTCGACCATGCCGCAGGCGTGGATCATCCGGACGGCGACCTGGCTCACATCGGCGGGCAGCCCGGCCAGATCCGCCTCCGCGCGGATGGTGGCGAAGGACTGGCGGTAGATCGCCGGTCCGTCCTTCTCGTACTGATGCACAGTGCTGTCGCTTTCTTCTGCCGTTATGGGGGTGGGAGGGACGTGCTCAGGCGCGGGCCGCGGCCACCGTCGCCGCGAGTGCCGCCGGGTCGTTCCGGACCGTCGCCGGGGGGTCCCGGCGTTCGCCCCGTACATGCGAGATCCGGTGTCCGCCGGGCGTGACGACCACGTCGATCCACTCCCCGTGGGGGTGACCGCAGCGGCGTTCGCACCCGGACCAGTACACAGGGAGCCGCCCGACGGGTCCGACAGCGGCCCCCGCTTCGGCCCGTACGTCGGACAGCGACTTCGCGCAGCCGGGGTGGCCGATGCAGGCGCCGACGCCGGTCCACGGGGACTCGGGGGTGGTGACCAGCCCGGCCGCCGCCAGGTTGCGCAGCGCCTCCGCCGCGCCACCCTCGTCGAAGGGGCCGGGGACGACGATGCCGCGCCACGGGGTGAGCCGCAGCTCGTTCCCGTACCGCCGGGCCGTGTCGGTCAGCAGCTGCCACTGGGCGGGGGCGAGCTGTCCGAGCGGTACGTC
>NZ_JBFAWG010000282.1:0-1401 GCF_040680215.1 Streptomyces sp. NPDC052107 | reverse complement strand
GGCTCTCCTGCCGTATGTGTGGGTGCCCTGAGCTGCCCCGATACGGGAAACACGCCGTCTCCTGTGATCCTTGAGGTGTCTAGGCTCAAGTTGGATCAAGCAGGAAAACGGCGTGTCCCTCTTCAGGATATGGAAGCGGACGCTGACGGCCGAACACACGGTGGTCGAGGGCGTCCGGATCGATGAAAACGAACGGTGCGTGATCGTGTCGGTACGGCCCGATGCGCGCCGTCGGCAGCGGTGCGGGATCTGCCGGCGCCCGGCGCCCTGGTACGACACGGGACGAGGCCGGCGCCGGTGGCGGGACCTCGACCACGGCGTGATGCGTGTGTTCCTCGAGGCGGCCGCGCCGCGAGTGACCTGCCGCGAGCACGGGACGACCGTCGCCGCGGTGCCCTGGGCCCGTCACGGCGCCGGGCATACCCACGCCTTCGACGCCCAGGCGGCATGGATGGCCGCCGAGTGCTCCAAGAGCGCGGCCGCGCAGCTGATGCGCACCTCCTGGCGGACCATCGGCGCGATCGTCGAGCGATACGTCGCCGACCGCGACCGGCTGGTCGACCGCCTCTCAGGGCTGCGACGGATCGGCATCGACGAGATCAGCCACCGCAAGGGGCAGAAATACATGACGGTCGTCGTGGACCACGACACCGCGAGGGTGGTGTGGATGGCCGAGGGGCACGGCAAGGACGTCCTGCACCGCTTCTTCAACGCCCTCGGCAAGCGGCGCACCGCCAAACTCACGCACATCAGCGCCGACGGCGCGGTCTGGATCGCTGAGGTCCTGGCCGACCGGGCCGCGTCGGCGGTGCGCGTGATGGACCCCTTTCACGTGATCGCGTGGGCCACCGACGCCCTGGATGCCGAACGCCGTGCCTCGTGGAACCGCGCCCGCCGCCAGGCCGCCGACCCGGACACCGCCCGGGCGCTGAAAGACTCCCGCTTCGCGCTGTGGAAGAACCAGGCAGACCTCACCGATCGGCAGGCCGCGAAACTCACCTGGATCGCCGCCACCGATCCCCGCCTGCACCGCGCTTGGCGCTTGAAGGAGGCCCTCCGCGCGGTATTCACCCTGGCCAAGACCCGGCCCACCGCCGCTCTGTCCGCTCTGGACCGCTGGATCGGCTGGGCTCGCCGCTGCCGCATCGACAGCTTCGTCGACCTCCAGCGCCGCATCCGCCGCCACCATCAGGCGATCCGTGCCGCCTTGACCACCGGCATGAGCAACGGACTGATCGAGAGCACGAACACCAAGACCCGCCTGATCATCCGACGCGGCTTCGGCTTCCACACCGCCGACGCCATCATCGCCCTCGTCATGCTCACCCTCGCCGGCGACCGCCCCACCCTCCCCGGCCGCCAACCCGCCACAGAATGACCCACACATACGGCAGGAGAGCC
>NZ_JBFAWG010000281.1:0-1417 GCF_040680215.1 Streptomyces sp. NPDC052107 | reverse complement strand
TGGATAGGTATGTCAAGCCCTCACTCCGAGCACGATCTATCTACTGCGTCAAGGCGCCCGCCGCGCGGCGGTACAGCCCGTGCGGCGAAGCGCCCCCGGCCTGGGCTCCTGTCTCCGCCCCGCTGCAAGCCCATCCGCCGGCTGCATGCCTGATCGGGTTGATGGCTGGCTACTCCCTCCATGGCCGGACGGCCAGCCCCGCGAAGGCTAAGTGGTCGCCGCGCCATAGTTCGCACCTCGATCCCACGTCTTGTGGCAAAGAGCCAGTCGCACATCGCCCACTGTGACAAACTGCCCCATCGGTAACGCAAGTTATCTGCTTACAAGCCTTTCTCTGCGCCCACGGCTTCACCACGTGCGAACACGTGCGACCGCGGACGGAAGCATGTGCACGTCAGGAGCGATCGGTGAGCGTAGGGCAGCCAGCACAGCCTCAGCAGCACGAGCGGCCACCAGCCGTAACCAGGGTCGAAGTCAAAAATTTTCGCCTACTACGGGAGGTGAGCGTAACTTTCGATGAGGACGTTACTGTATGCGTGGGCAGAAACAATACAGGGAAGACTTCCCTCGCCGAGGTGCTCAGTAGGTTTTTGCGTCCCGGTGAAATTAGCCTACGCCTAGAGGACTTCTCCGCAGAATCATACATAGAGTTCGCCGAAGCGTATCGAAGGTTCTCTAAAGGCGACGAGGCCGAGGCCAGGACACTGCTACCCGAAATCTCTACAAAAGTCTTCCTGGACTACGACAACAGTGCGGGCGAATACGGAGATCTGGGTCCTCTCATCGTCGACCTTGACCCGGATTGCACTCAGGCCATTATCGCCATTCGCTACGCACTCAAGCCTGGAGCGATGAAGGACTTCTTCCGTGATGCACCAAAAAAACTGACAGGAGAATGGAGCGAATCCCTGCTACTATCCCTCGTCGGCCCACGGATTCCCCACCTCTACGAGCGCACAGCGATTGCCATCGACCCGACCGACATGACCAATTTTCGCGACATTTCGATGACGGACGTCGCCCGTGCCATCAAGGTCGATTTCGTAAAGGCACAGCGGGGTCTCGATGACGAAAAGGAACGCCCCAAGGACCAGATCGGAAAGATTCTTGAATCGCTATTTATGGTAGCCGCCAAGGCCGATGATGGATCCATCCTGAAGGATTTCGCAAATAGTACCGAAAACGCCTTGGAAGAGATCGTCGAAAAGCTAAACACTCACTTGCAGGAGATGTACAGCAGGATGGCACCGACTGTCTCTGAATTCGGCTATCCAGGCTTGGGAAACAAAAACTTTTCAACGCGGACCACTCTCGACCCCAAGCGCCTTCTGTCGAACTTCACCAGCATCAAGTATCCCGGTTCGGCCGGCGTGGAGCTCCCCGAGTCATACAGCGGGCTCGGGTCGCGCAACCTTTT
>NZ_JBFAWG010000280.1:0-1436 GCF_040680215.1 Streptomyces sp. NPDC052107 | reverse complement strand
TGTTCCCCTGACCAGGGAGGACATCGAGGAGAACCGCTACGGCAATGGCCGCTACCTGGATGGCTGGTACACCCGGTTGCGCGATGCCTACCTGGCCACGATGGCCGACCTCGGGGTCCGCGCCGACATGGAGCCGGCCGATTTCCTCGCCGCGATGGACGGCTGCAAGGGCCGTGATCCCGAGCTGGGCATCGTCGTCTCGGCCATCAAGGCGACGGTCAAGGGCGGGCTGGGCAAGCTCCGCGAGCGGCCGCGCGGCGGGGGCTGGCGGCCGGGCGAGCCCTGGCGGGCCCTGGAGCGTCCGACGTGGCGGCCGGACATCCGGGCGGCGGTCATCTCCCGTACCCGGATCAACCTGCACCGCAAGATCGTGCGCCACGCGGCGTTCACCGGGCAGTACCCGGTCGCGGTCCTGTCCGACTGCGTCGTCTACGCCGCGAACGGGCCGAGCCCGCTGGACTTCCTGCCCTACCGGGAGGGCAGGCCGCTCCCGGGTGGGTTCAAGCTGGGCGTCAACCCCGGTCTGGTCAAGCACGAGGGCACCCAGACCGTCCTGTGGGGCGAGGAGGTCCGGGAGCGGTTCGACGCCCCCGAGCTCAACCTCGCCCGGTACATCAAGGACGGCACCGTCACCGGCGCCGACAACGGAGAGTAGGGGAAGGCGACGATGAGCCTGATCGGGGACGGCCTGGACAAGGCGGTGCAGAAGGCGTTCACCCGCCCGGCGCCCAGGAGCGCGGGTGCGCAGATGCGGTACCTGGTCAAGAAGCTCGGCGGCACCAGACCCGTCGCCCGGATGCTGCGGGTCTCCCAGCGCACCGTGGAGCGGTACGTGAAGGGCCAGATCAAAAAGCCCCGCCCGGATCTCGCCGCCCGTCTGGAGCGCGAGGTCAAGGCCCGGTGGCAGCCGCAGATCAGGGCCAGAGCGAGGGCGAAGGCGGCGTCCACGGGCGGCATCGTCATCGACACCCGCGCCCGCCTCGGCTACACCGCCCCTATCGGCTCCACCGACCAGGACCGCGTCCGCCACCTGACCGTCGCCCTGCCCCCGCAGCACGCTGCCCGCCTCTTCGACGCCCAGGAGCAGGGCGCCACCGACGTCCGCCTCCGGGAGATCGCCGCCGAGGCACTCAGGGAGGTCTACTTCCAGGACGGCGGCCGCCGCGCCGGCTCCCTGGAGGAGGTCCGGTTCACCGACATCGAACACCTCGAGTTCGAGCTGTAGCAGCCCGCACCCGGAACAGGGCGTGGGCCCCGGTGCGACCGGGCGCTTCACCTGGCCGCTGGGCGGTTGAGCCGGCCGGGTCGAGTTCAGCCCGGTGGATCGGCCGGCCGTTGTCCGAACGGATCGTCAGCGACGTCGAGACCGAAGAGGGGCAGAGGTTCCTCAGCGCCTTGTAGGCGTCTGGCTCCGGATCGCCAAGGGCGCTCCGGCC
>NZ_JBFAWG010000279.1:0-1460 GCF_040680215.1 Streptomyces sp. NPDC052107 | reverse complement strand
GGACGGGCCACGACGAGGTCTTCGACCGGGTCGGTACGGAAGAGCCGGAGCCCGCCGCAACCCGCCCCGCCACCTGCACCACGGCCTGATCCACCGTCTGAACCGGACAGCCCCCGGGTCCGTGGAACCTGATGACCCCACTCCGCGAGCGGGCACCCCCACCCCGGACACCTCCACGCCGCACACCCGACAACAGCACGGAAATCCGACAGGGCGACTTTGCGCCACACGCCGTGAACACACGTCGTAAAGCCGTCCTGACCAGCGGAGCGGGATCATGCTTCCATACACGAAGACACAGGTCTAAACCAATTCCCGGCAGACACTTGTCACCCGGCCCCGCGCCTGATGAGCTATGCCCCGGGACACAACGGACACCCTGGGACTGGGAGAAGTCGTGAGCAACGAGAGCCTGGCCAACCTGCTTCGGGAAGAGCGGAAGTTCGCTCCACCTGCAGCTCTGGCCGCCAACGCCAACGTCACCGCAGCGGCGTACGAGCAGGCCGAGGCGGACCGGCTGGGCTTCTGGGCCGAGCAGGCCCGCCGCCTGACGTGGGCCACCGAGCCGACCGAGACCCTCGACTGGAGCAACCCGCCCTTCGCGAAGTGGTTCGCGGACGGCAAGCTGAACGTCGCGTACAACTGCGTGGACCGTCACGTCGAGGCGGGCAACGGCGACCGGGTCGCCATCCACTTCGAGGGCGAGCCCGGCGACAGCCGCGCCATCACCTACGCGGAGCTGAAGGACGAGGTCTCCCGCGCTGCCAACGCCCTGACCGAGCTGGGCGTCAGCAAGGGTGACCGGGTCGCCGTCTACCTCCCGATGATCCCCGAGGCCGTCGTCGCGATGCTGGCCTGCGCCCGCATCGGCGCCACGCACTCGGTGGTCTTCGGCGGCTTCTCCGCCGACGCCATCGCCACCCGCATCCAGGACGCGGACGCCAAGGTCGTCATCACCGCCGACGGTGGTTACCGCCGGGGCAAGCCCTCCGCGCTCAAGCCGGCGGTCGACGACGCCGTCTCCCGTATCAAGAGCGTCGAGCACGTCCTCGTCGTCCGCCGCACCGGTCAGGACACCGCCTGGACCGAGGGCCGCGACGTCTGGTGGCACGAGATCACCGGCCGTCAGTCCGCCGAGCACACCCCCGAGGCGTTCGAGGCGGAGCAGCCGCTCTTCATCCTCTACACCTCGGGCACGACGGGTAAGCCCAAAGGCATCCTGCACACCTCCGGCGGCTACCTCACCCAGGCGGCCTACACGCACCACGCGGTCTTCGACCTCAAGCCCGAGACCGACGTCTACTGGTGCACCGCCGACGTCGGCTGGGTGACCGGCCACTCGTACATCGTCTACGGGCCGCTGGCCAACGGCGCGACCCAGGTCATGTACGAGGGCACGCCCGACACCCCGCACCAGGGGCGCTGGTGGGAGATCGTGCAGAAGTACGGCGTCACGATCC
>NZ_JBFAWG010000278.1:0-1469 GCF_040680215.1 Streptomyces sp. NPDC052107 | reverse complement strand
CGTCGATCCAGTCGCCCCACGGGTGGGGGCCGCCGAGGAAGACGCCTTCGATGGAGAGACGGGTCCCGGCCCGCGCCATCGAGTTGTGGCGCAGGGCGAAGGCGAACTGCTGGCCGCCGTCGACCAGGGACTGGAGAGGCGATCCCTCCTGGGCGAAATCGACCGTGGAGGTCTGCTCGTCCATGATCGCCTGGGCGATGGCCTCCTTGGAGGCGAAGTGGAAGTACAGCGCCCCCTTGGTCACCTTGGCCCGGCGGAGGATCTCCGAGATGGCGGCGCGCTCGTAGCCGTAGTCGTCGAAGACACTCGCCGCGGCATCCACGATCGACCGCCACGTCTGCACCGCGCGAGCCTGCTTCGCCATTCCTGCCTCCGGGACGTTCTGTGCGCTCAGCCCTTCACTGCCGAGCAGCCGTCGATCCAGCCTCTACGGCCAGCGTATGCATGTATGCCGCCTCGCAGACCATCGGTCTGTCCGGAAACCGCTCCGGCAACCGCCCCGGAGACGCCCCGCCGACCGCCCGGTCCACCGCCGGACCATACCGACCGCCCTGCCTGTTTACCCCGGCACCCCGGGACCGACACAGCTCACGGAACAACACGGAAAGGCTGCGGACAGAGCGCGCGGACACAGCAGGAAGAGAGGCGTACAGCGGGAAACAACGAAGAACCCCCGCTCCGGATCTCTCCGGAGCGGGGGTTCTCCCGATTCAACTCGACGGTCGCAAGCGACTGTCGCTGTGCGCGAGGGGGGATTTGAACCCCCACGTCCCTAAGGACACTGGCACCTGAAGCCAGCGCGTCTGCCGTTCCGCCACTCGCGCAAGAGTGGTGTTTCCAGACTCTCTCTCACCTGTGTGGTGCGAGCGCCTGGCGACATCCGGAAGATTAGCACGCTGGACAGGGTGGATTCACATCCGTTGTTTCGCCGACCCCGGGACGGGAATCGGGAACGCGGAGCCGTCGCCCCCACTCCTCCAGAGAGCATCGCGTGTGCGGGACACTGTGAGGAGGCCCCCTCTACGATCCGTGTGAGGGGTGACACTCATCCACAGGGCAGAGAAGGGGAACCAGCCGATTTCCCGACGCGTGGATACGATCAGTAAGCAGTACAGGGACGATGACACCGGAGGAGGTGCCCCATGGGGGTCATGAAGCGTTTCGAGCAGCGCCTCGAAGGGCTGGTCAACGGCACCTTCGCCAAGGTCTTCAAGTCCGAGGTGCAGCCGGTGGAGATCGCCGGCGCCCTCCAGCGGGAGTGCGACAACAACGCGACGATCTGGAACCGCGAGCGGACCGTCGTCCCCAACGACTTCATCGTCGAGCTGAGCACCCCCGACTACGAGCGGCTCAGCCCGTACTCGGGTCAGCTGGGCGACGAGCTGTCCGGCCTGGTGCGCGACTACGCCAAGCAGCAGCGCTACACCTTCATGGGACCGATCAAGGTCCACCTGGAGAAGGCCGACGAC
>NZ_JBFAWG010000277.1:0-1478 GCF_040680215.1 Streptomyces sp. NPDC052107 | reverse complement strand
CGTCAGCCAGCGGCGCGAGATCTGGGCCAGCAGCTCACCGTCGTACTCGATGGCGAACTCGCGGTCCAGGATCTTGCCGCTGACGTCCATCTCCGTACCGTCCACCAGGGTCACCCGGTAGTGGTTGCGGAGCAGTGAGAGCCGCTTGCGCTTGACCTGGGCCAGCTCCTCGCCGCCGCGCTCGATGAGCATGGTGCCGCGCAGGCTGACCAGCTTCTGGCGCAGCTCGACCAGGACCCGGCCCTCGGCGTCCTTCAGCTCGAAGGTGTCGCGCAGCCGCATGGCCTTGCCGTCGACCAGGAAGAGCTTGCGGCCCTCGGTGTCCTCGATCCAGTAGTCGTCACCGATGGCGAACAGCCGCTCACGTACGAGAAGTCTCATGGGACACAGGTTCCCCCGGCCCCCGGCGGAATGCGTGCAGGCGGTGTCGGTGTTGACTGGTGGCATGGCAACACGTGCACGCGTCCGCGCCCCCGAACTCATCGGCAAGGGCGGCTGGCTCAACACAGGCGACCGGCAGTACACCCTCTCCGAGCTGCGAGGACGCATTGTCATCCTCGATTTCTGGACCTTCTGCTGTGTGAACTGCCTCCACGTCCTCGATGAGCTGCGGGAGCTGGAGGAGAAGCACCGGGACACCGTGGTGATCATCGGCGTCCACTCCCCGAAGTTCGTCCACGAGGCCGACCACCAGGCCGTCGTCGACGCCGTCGAGCGGTACGAGGTCCACCACCCGGTGCTCGACGACCCCGAGCTGGCCACCTGGAAGCAGTACGCCGTACGGGCCTGGCCGACGCTCGTCGTCATCGACCCCGAGGGCTATGTCGTCGCCCAGCACGCGGGCGAGGGGCACGCCCACGCCATCGAGAAGCTGGTCGAGGAGCTGGAGGCCGAGCACGCGGCCAAGGGCACGCTCCGCCGGGGCGACGGCCCGTACGTGGCGCCCGAGCCCGTCGCCACGCACCTCCGCTTCCCGGGCAAGGCCCTGCTCCTGCCCGACGGCGGCTTCCTGGTCTCCGACACCACCCGCCACCGCCTCGTCGAGCTGGACGCGGACGGCGAGACCGTACGGCGCCACTTCGGCACTGGCGAACGCGGGCTCAGCGACGGCGGCCCGGACGAGGCCCGCTTCAGCGAACCGCAGGGGCTCGCCGTGCTCCCCGACGGCCGCATCGCCGTCGCGGACACCGTCAACCACGCGATCCGCGCCCTGGACCTGACGACCGGGGTGGTCACCACCCTCGCCGGGACCGGCCGCCAGTGGTGGCAGGGGAGCCCGACCAGCGGCCCGGCGCGCGAGGTGGACCTCTCCTCGCCGTGGGACCTGGCCTGGTTCGGTGACCGGCTCTGGATCGCCATGGCGGGCGTGCACCAGCTGTGGACGTACGACCCTGAGGCCGGGAGCGTGGGCGTCGCGGCCGGGACCACCAACGAGGGCCTGGTCGACGGATCGGTCGCCGAGGCATGGTTCGCCCAGC
>NZ_JBFAWG010000276.1:0-1524 GCF_040680215.1 Streptomyces sp. NPDC052107 | reverse complement strand
GAGCAATTGTCAAGACCTGTGGATGGGAGCCGCGCCGACCCATCGGTGGTAGGCGTCCACGTCGACGTTGCTGCCGCACACGATGGTGACGATGTGTCGGCCGGCGAAGCGGTCACGGTCTTCGAGGATCGCCGCGATGCCGAGCGCGGCCGAAGGTTCGACGACGAGGCCGGCGTGGTCAAGGAGCATCCGCATACCGGCGATGATCGACGCCTCCTGGACCAGGACGGCGTCGTCAGCGACCAGGAGGAGGTCGTCCAGGACAGCCGGGATGGGACGCCGGCCGGCGACGCCGTCAGCGATGGTGTCGGTCGAGTCGGTGGTGACGACACGTCGTTGGCGCCATGAGTGCGTCAGCGCCGGTGCGCCCAGCGGTTGGACGCAGATCACCTCGACTTCGGGTGCCAATGCCTTCACCACATGACCCACGCCGGTGGCCAGCGCCCCACCGCCGAGAGCAATCAGGACGGTGTCGAACGACAGTGCAGTGTCAACCAGTTCCAGGCCGATGGTCGCCGCGCCCTCGCAGGTCTCGATGTCCAGGCTGTCTTCGACCAGCCGGATGCCGTCGTACCGTGCGATGGCCGCCGCCCGCTCGCGAGCCATCTCGTGGTCGCCGTCCACCAGCTCCAACCCGGCGTCCAATGCGCGGATGCGATCAAGCTTGGCCCGAGTCGCATAGCGGGATGCCACAACTGTGACGTCGAGCCCCCGGCCGCGACCGGACCAGGCGAGGGCTTGGCCAAGGTTGCCCGCGCTCGCGCACACCACGGCTCGCGACGCATTGTCGGCCAGCAGGCTCGCGACTACCTCGGTGCCGCGGGCCTTGAAGCTGCGGACCGGGTTTGCCGTTTCGAGTTTGATGCTCACCGTGCACCCGAGGCCGGGCTCCAGCGCCTCGCAGCGGTACAGCGGAGTGTCGAGAAAGACCGGGTCGATCACCCGGCGAGCCGACCGGATCCGAGCAGTATCGAGACGCGTCTCCTGCACGACACAGCAGCGTAGCGCCACCGGCGCTGGTTCGGCCGGTTGAGGTGTGTCACGCTGCGGCAGGTTCCTCGGGGCGTTCGACGAGGTGACCGTTTTTGAAGCGGGCGCCGTTGCGGACGAGGGCGACGAGGTGGGGTGCGGTGATCGCGCGCCAGCGAGCCTGGGCGGACTCAACGAGCTTGAACACCATCGCCAGGGCCGCGGCCGGGCTGCCGGCGCCGCGGGTGACCTTGGTCCTCAGCTTCACGGTGCTGAAAGTGGACTCGATGGGATTTGTCGTGCGCAGGTGCACCCAGTGTTCGGCGGGGAAGTCGTAGAACGCGAGGAGCTCGTCGGCCTCGTCGGTGACCTTCTTGGTCGCTTTCGGCCACTTCGCTCCGTAGGCG
This sequence comes from Streptomyces sp. NPDC052107, assembly GCF_040680215.1. NCBI lineage: Bacteria > Bacillati > Actinomycetota > Actinomycetes > Kitasatosporales > Streptomycetaceae > Streptomyces > Streptomyces sp. NPDC052107. The sequence continues at coordinate 148 of NZ_JBFAWG010000276.1, read as the reverse complement.
CGCTCGAAGTCCTTGATCGCCTTCTCGGCGTGGTCGCGGTCCTCGGCGTTGTAGATCTCCTGCAGGGCCTTCTTCGCGCCGGGCTGAGCCGACTTCGGTAGCGCGTTCATGACATTGCGGATCTTGTGAACCCAGCACCTCTGGTGCC
>NZ_JBFAWG010000275.1:0-1532 GCF_040680215.1 Streptomyces sp. NPDC052107 | reverse complement strand
ATGCCCAAGGGCTTGGGCATCACCTGTGATCTCGACGGTGCTCTCCGTGGAGGGCGCCTTCTTCCGCGCGGAGCGTGCGATGAACGGGGCGAGCAGCACGTAGCGGTTGACCTCAGCCGTCCCGGTCGGGCTGAGCGGGGCGGCAATGTAGGTCTTGTGGACCTGGAGCACGCCCTCCTTCGCCAGCTGCCGGAAGCCGCGCTCGGCGGTATCGGGCGACCACCCGTACCACTCCTTCATCCGCTCAGTCGGAAGCTCGAAGAAGGCCGGCTCACAGCTGGCCGTCAGCAGCATGGCCAGGGCCGGGAGGCCGAGCTGGTCGATCAGGCCAGTACGCCAAAGCTCGAACGGGATCTTCAGGTAGGCGTCGCGGTTCTGGTTGCCGGGCCGGGTGTACGGATCGAGGCTTCCGTCCTCGCGCAGCAGCGTGACCTGGATGTCCCAGGTCCCCTTGGGCCGCTCGTAGGTGATCAGGCGGCGTTCCTCAAGACGCTTGAGGACTTTGGTCACCGCCGTACGGGCGGAGGCCGGCATCGCGTCCTCCGTGGTGCCGAAGGCCCTGGCCCACACCATGCCGGGGAGGGTGGTGCTCCACCCCGACTCGGCGGTCTCGGCGCTGGTAATCGCGACGATGAACAGGTAGGCGCGCAGGCCGCGCACATCTCCGTTGGTGACGAACTCGGCCAGTCGGCTGGACCGGTCCGCCTCGTCTCGCTTCTTCTGCACGAACGCCCGCCGGATGGGCGCGAAGTCGCGCGCGGCCCGCTCGAGGAGGGCTTCCCGCGTCTGGGCGGGAGAGGCGACCGGCTTTGGGGATGTCTGCTGCTTCACACCACAGAACATGCCGGACGGGCACCCCGCAGGGCAAACAATCCAGCTTCCGTAGTTCAGACGCTGTAGCGGGTGTCTGGAAGATACGAGTGACGATGACATCTGACGATGACAGTGACGAGCTCAATGTCAATGACACTAGTAGGTGAGGTTCAGAAGGCGCAGCGCTGAACCCGTGGGTCCCCGGCACGGGAACCACCCTCCGAGGCAGAAACTGCCGCCCGCTTCGCCAGAAACCCGCGAAGGCCCGCTGAGGGGCCCAGGGGCCCCTCCTCCCCGAACGTGCCCTCCGCCATCGGGCCCGCATAGGGGCCCTGTAGCCGCTCCAGCCGACGCCGCCGAAGGCGGACAGGATGCCGGTCTCACTCGCGGACCGATCGTCCGCGGGGCCGTCCGTCCTGAGCGACCCGGACTGGAAGTGCCCGTGGCCGCTGAGCTGGCAGCGTCACTTCCGGGTTCTCGCCGACCTGGTCGACGCCGCCGGCGTCCTGCCCTACATCGCGCCGGGCGTCACGTTCGAGGGTGACGACATCTGGACGTGGCGGTGGCGACAGCAGGAGCCGGGCACGTGGGCGCAGCTGATGCCCGAGCAACGCGAGCGCCTGGAGGCGCTGGGTGTGCGGGGCGCGGCCCTCCCCGGGGCGGCTCGGTGAAGGTGCCTTCGGGACCGAGATAGGCGTAGCGCGTGGCTGACATACGCT
>NZ_JBFAWG010000274.1:0-1538 GCF_040680215.1 Streptomyces sp. NPDC052107 | reverse complement strand
ACGCGGCATGCGCGATCCCGAACTCGTCGTCGGCGACGGAGCGATGGGCCTGTGGCGGGCACTCGCAGAGGTATTTCCGCAGGCCAGGCACCAGACAGGGCTTGATCAAGTTCCGGTGAAGTCGGGCTTGTAGGTGATGCCCAGGATGGGGAGGGCTCGTTCGGGTTGGTCGCGGATGGCGCGGGTGGTCTTCGCGATGTTGGTCGCTCCGAGGGCTTTGAGGGCTCCGATCGCGAGGTTGCGCAGGGTGGCCATGACGCGGGGTGCGTTGCCGACGTGGACAGTGGAGGCGTCTTCGGCGAAGGTACGGTCGCGGATGTGGTGCTGGGCTTCCACGGTCCAGTGTCCGCGCAGGTGGGAGGCGAGTTCGGCCGGTTTCGCCTGGTGGACGTCGAGGCTGGTGACCGCATAGACGGTCTCGCGGGTCTCCTTCCTGCCGGTCTCTTTGCGGCGGCGGTGAACGCGGAGGGCGAGCTTCGCGTGGGGGAAGGCGATGCCGCCAAGGTTGTCGGCGATGGCGAGAGTCTTGATCGAGCGGGACTCGCGACGGCCGTGTCCCTTGTTCGAGGCAGTGTGCTGGATGGCCACCGCATGCCAGTCCAGACCGTCCAGTTGGGTCCAGGCGGTGGGCTGATTGGGCTTGATCACGGCGACGTAGTGCGCCTTCTTGGTCTCGGCCAGCCAGGCGACATTGGCCTTCACGGAGTGCAACGCGTCGAAGGTGACCACGTCTCCGTCCAGGTCGAGCGGTGCAAGCAGGGGCTGGAAGTGCCGCGTCTCGTTGGTCTTGGACCCTACCTCAGCCTGGGCGAGAGTGACCGGGCAGCCGTGGGTGACGGCGGACAGCAGGTGCCGGCGGGGCTGGTCCAGGCGGGCGGAGCCGCGCAGTGCCTTGCCGTCCACGGCGATCACCCGTCGCCTGCCCGGGGCGGCGGCGGTATGGCGGTGAGCCAGCCAGGCTCCCACGGCCGCATCGAGTGCGTCGGCGTCGAGACGCTCGAGGACCCTCCCGATCGCCGACCTGGACGGTGCATGCCGCCAGCGCAGCAGGTGACGGCGCACGCCGAGCGTGGCGAGCAGCCCTGCGTCGGCGCGGTCGCCCCACTCAGCGAGTTCGTCGATGGTCCGGGCTCCCGAGACCGCGGCGGCTGCGCAGACCAGCAGGATCGAGGTCAGCGAGTACCAGCGGCCCCGCCGGGAGCGAGGATCGGGCACCGCCTCCAGGAAGAACCGCAGGTCAGACATGTCGTCTGGATGGAGCGGACCCAACTTGGCCAACACGGCAGGGATCGGGGAAGATGAGACAGCGGACACGGGAACCCTCTTGATCACTTGGCTTAGACACCTGAATGATCACGGATCCCGTGTCCGCTCTGCCATCCCCCCCCAACCCGCAGCATCCGCACGCCAGTTGGGCGATCCCGGGAACTTGCGCAAGCCCTGGGCACCAGAGGTGCTGGGTTCACAAGATCCGCAATGTCATGAACGCGCTACCGAAGTCGGCTCAGCCCGGCGCGAAGAAGGCCCTGCAGGAGATC
>NZ_JBFAWG010000273.1:0-1571 GCF_040680215.1 Streptomyces sp. NPDC052107 | reverse complement strand
CCACGCTTGGAAGCACGGCCTGCTTCACTTTCACGTCCGTGGGTGCGCCAGCCGCCCCCGTCTGGGATCTGCCCGATCTTCTTCACGTCCAGGTGCACCATGTGCCCCGGGCCGCGGGCGGTGATCTTCTGGGGTCGTTGGCGCAGGTCTTCTCCGGCCGGGGTCAGGTCCCGTAAGCGGGAGATCCCGAGTCGGTGCAGCCACCTTCCCACGGTTCGGAGGCACACCCGGTGGCCCTCGGAGACGAGGTGGTGATGGATGCGCCGTGCGGACCACTTGCGCTCCCGCCGCAGGGCGTGGATCTGGGCGACCAAGACCGGATCGAGCTGGGCAGGTGAACGGTGCGGCCGGCTGGGCAGGTCCTGAAGGCCGGCTTCTCCCTGGGCGCGGTAGCGGGCGACCCAGGTGGCCACCGTGGGCCGGCTCACCCGGAACTCGGCGGCCACGTGTGCCTGCGGGATCCCGTCGTGCAGGTGGCGGTGGACCATCCTGAGACGGCCGGTGGGAGTCAGGGGTGCGTTAGCGTGAGTCATGAGTGGGTCTTCTCGGGCAGGTCGGTGGTGTAGGAACTTCCATCCTGCGGGAGAGGCCCACTCGTCTCATCTCAGCCCGTACCTCGTGTCAAGAACCTCATGACCCACAACAGCTAGGCACGGCCAGGCGGGTCCTGACCAGCGCTCAGCGGCGCACAGCCGCGGCGAGCCAGTCGACGGCGAGGGCGTAGCCCTGGACGCCCGCCCCGGCGATCACGACGTCGGCGACGGCGGAGACGTGCGAGTGGTGCCGGAACGCCTCGCGCCGGTGGACGTTGGAGATGTGCACCTCGGCGATCGGCCGGTCGACGGCGGCGAGGGCGTCGCGGATCGCGATGGAGGTGTGCGAGTACGCGGCGGGGTTGATGAGGACGCCAGCGTGGGAGGTGCGGGCCTCCTGGATCCAGTCGATGAGCTCGCCCTCGTGGTTGGACTGTCGGAAGTCCACGGTCAGCCCGTGCTCGGCCGCGCGGGCCTCGGTGAGCGCACGGACGTCGTCGAGGGTGGCCGTGCCGTAGACCTCGGGCTCGCGGGTGCCGAGCAGGTTCAGGTTGGGGCCGTTGAGCACGAGCAGGGGCAGGGCGGGAGTGGCGGTCATGCGGTCAGTCTAGGAAGCGACGACGACGGCTCCCGTCTCGGCCGCGACAGTGCGTGGAAGGCGCCCGTTTCCCGAACGAAAGTGCCGGGACACGCCGCCGTTTCCCGAACGAAAACGCCCCCGGGGGGTCAGGCGGCGTACTGGCCGCGCATCAGCACGGCGCCGCCGTCGACGCCCTTGGCGCCCTGCACGAAGTCCAGGCCCGCGGCTGCCGCGTCGTCGGTGAGGGCGCCGATGGTGCCCATCTCCCACGCGTCGATGCCGGCGTCCACGAGCACGGAGATCGACTTCGCGGCCACCTCCGGGTCCACCACGGCCACCATGCCCACGCCGAGGTTGAGGGTGCGCTCGAGGTCGGACTGCGGAACGCGGCCGAGCTCGCCCACCAGGCGGAACACGGGCGGCAGGGACCAGGTGTCGCGCTCGACGGTCGCCATGAG
>NZ_JBFAWG010000272.1:0-1591 GCF_040680215.1 Streptomyces sp. NPDC052107 | reverse complement strand
TGGGCAGTCGGCGTATGCGGCGGCGAATGTGTTCCTGGACGCGCTGGCCGTTCACCGGCACGGGCTGGGCCTGCCCGCCACCTCCATCGCCTACGGACTCTGGCTGAACGAGGGCATGGGCAGCACGCTCGGCGAGTCGGACGTGCACCGGCTCAGGCGCCTCGGCCTGCCCCCGCTCGACACGGACACCGGCCTGGCGCTGCTCGACGCCGCCCTCGGCTCCGGACGGGCGCAGGTCCTGGCCACGCCCGTCGACCCCGCCGCGCTACGACGCCGTACCGACGAGATACCCGCGCTGTTGCGCGGCCTCGTACCCGCCACCCGGCGCAAGGCGGCCCGCGCCGCCGTCCAGGCCTCGTCCGCCCTCGGCAGCGAACTGGCCGGGCTGGACCCGGAGGCCAGGCACCGGCGCCTGCTGGATCTCGTCCGCGGCCACGTGGCCGCCATCCTCGGCCACGCCGGAGCGGACGACATCGAGCCCGACCGCCCCTTCTCCGAGCTCGGCTTCGACTCCCTCGCCGCCGTCGAACTGCGCAACCTGCTGACCGCCGCGACCGATCTGCGCCTGCCGGCCACGCTCGTCTTCGACCACCCGAACGCCTCCGCCGTCACCGCGCTGCTCGCCGAGATGCTCGTGGGCACCTCGCCCGACGACACGCCTGCGGCCGTCGTGCGCACCACCGGTGATCAGGACGACCCGATCGTCATCGTGTCGATGGCGTGCCGCTACCCGGGCGGAGTCTCCTCCCCCGAAGACCTGTGGCGGCTGGTCGCCGAGGGCCGCGACGCCGTCGGGACGTTCCCCGTCAACCGCGGCTGGGACCTGGACGACCTCTTCGACCCCGAGCCCGGCGCACCCGGCAAGAGCTACACCGACCGCGGCGCGTTCCTCCACGACGCGGACCAGTTCGACCCGGTCTTCTTTGGCATCAGCCCCAACGAGGCCCAGATCATGGATCCCCAGCAGCGGCTGTTCCTCGAGGCCGCCTGGGAGGTCTTCGAGCGCGCCGGCATCGACCCGGCCACCCTCAAGGGCAGCCGCACGGGCGTCTTCGCCGGCGTCATGTACCACGACTACGGCGACCTCAGCAGCGGCGGCAGCGTGGTCTCGGGCCGGGTGTCCTACTCGTTCGGCTTCGAGGGGCCTGCAGTGACGGTGGACACGGCGTGCTCGTCGTCCCTGGTCGCCCTGCACCTGGCGGTGCAGGCGCTGCGCTCCGGAGAGTGCTCGCTCGCGGTCGCGGGTGGCGTGACGGTGATGGCCACACCGGCCATGTTCGTCGAGTTCAGCCGCCAGCGAGGCCTGTCCGTGGACGGCCGTTGCCGCTCGTTCGCCGAGGGCGCGGACGGGACGGGGTGGTCCGAGGGTGTGGGTCTGCTGCTGGTCGAGCGGTTGTCGGATGCGCGGCGGTTGGGGCATCCGGTGCTGGCGGTGGTGCGGGGTTCGGCGGTGAACCAGGACGGTGCGTCCAATGGTCTGACGGCGCCGAACGGGCCGGCGCAGCAGCGGGTGATCCGGGCTGCGCTGGCGAACGGTGGTCTGTCGGCGGCGGATGTGGATCTGGTGGAGGGGCATGGGACGGGGACGCGG
>NZ_JBFAWG010000271.1:0-1600 GCF_040680215.1 Streptomyces sp. NPDC052107 | reverse complement strand
ACCTAATAGCAGTGCACGGCGCCGGATGACCCCTACTCAATACCCGGAGCCCTGACTCCTTTCCACAGGCAGAGGGCTCCGTCGCCGTGCACTCTTGCGAGTGAGTATCGATCGCCTCCACCAGGGCATTCATGATCGTGACCCGAGCCGTCCGTACGACCACCCGCTCCTCAACACGCGAGCCCCAGAGCTCTCTCCGAAGACCGGGACCGTGCGGCCAGCTGGGGCCACGAACAGCTCATCGGATGTCGGGCCGCCGAGCCCTCCTATTAGGTCGCTGCGTGACCCCGCACAGGCTCACACGCTGGGCAAACTCCGGGAGAAGGGGCCAAAGTTGGCAATCACCTGCGGAATCGACTGGGCAGAGAACCATCACGACGTGGCCTTGGTGGACGAGGCCGGACAGCTCGTCGCCAAGCGTCGCATCAACGACGATGCGGAGGGCTACCGCCAGCTGCTCGGCATGCTGGCCGAGGCGGGAGACAGCCCGCAGGAGCCCATCCCCGTCGCGGTCGAGACCGCCCGCGGTCTGCTGTTCGCTTGCCTTCGCGCCACTGGCCGCAAGGTGTATTCGATCAACCCGATGGCGGTCGCCCGCTACCGCGAGCGTCACCGTGTCGCCCGGGCGAAGTCGGACCATGCCGACGCCATGGCGCTGGCCAACATCTTGCGCACAGATGCCGACGTCCACCGGCCGCTGCCGGCGGACTCCGAGTTGGCGCAGGCCATTTCCGTTCTCGCCCGGGCCCAGCAGGACGCGGTCTGGAACCGGGCCCAGTTGAACAACCAGCTCCGCTCCCACCTCAAGCAGTACTTCCCGGCCGCGCTGGTCGCCTTCCAGGCCCGGGGCGTCGGCCTGGACTCCCGGGAAGCACGGGCCGTGCTCTCCACGGCGCCGGACCCGGCGACGGCCGCGCGGCTGACCCGCACCCAGCTGCGGTCACTGCTGCGCAAGTCCGGGCGGCAGCGCAACATTGATACCTGGGCCGACCGTCTGAAGACCGTGTTCACCAGCGACTACCTCCATCAACTCCCGCTGGTGGAAGAGGCGATAGGGCGTCAGACCGCCGCCCTCGTACTCCAGCTTGACGCGGCCTGCCGGGCTGCGGACGACCTCGCTGCTGCGGCGGCCCAGGCGTTTGCTCAGCACCCGGACCACGAGATCATCAGCAGCTTCCCCGGCATCGGCCCGCTGACCGGTGCCCGCGTCCTCGGTGAGATCGGCGACGACCGCTCCCGGTTCCGCGACGCACGCGCCCTGAAGGCATACGCCGGAGCCGCGCCGATCACTGTCGCCAGCGGCAAGAGTCACGCCGTGCACCATCGGCGTGTGAAGAACCAGAGACTGGCCGCCGCCGGCTACGTCTGGATCTTCGGAGCACTGCCCTCACCACAGGTCAAAGAGCACTACGACCGGCGCAGAGCCCGGGGAGACCGACACACCGCCGCCATGAGGAACCTGTTCAACCGCCTCCTCGGCTGCCTGCATCACTGCCTGGCCACCGGCCAGAACTTCGACCCGGCGAAGGCGTTCCCGGCCCTTGCGACGACAGTCGGACCTGCTGCCACTTGACTTCCTACGAAGCTCGGATGTCTGTGG
>NZ_JBFAWG010000270.1:0-1628 GCF_040680215.1 Streptomyces sp. NPDC052107 | reverse complement strand
GGCCCTGTCTCACATTCGGTGGTGACGGAAAGTGGTGGGGGTCGTTGACATTCGCGTGAAGGATGTCAACGAGCTCGTGCAGACGGTGTTCTCGGGCCTGTCCCCGCTGGTCATCGAGGATGTGGTCGACGAAGGTGAGCGGATCGTGGTGCGGGCACAAACTCCGCGGGACACTGCGGTCTGTCCGGTGTGCGGGGCCTCGTCGGGACGCGTGCACGGCTATCACTGGCGGACGGTGGCCGACGTGCCGGTCGATGAACGACGGGTGGTGGTCCGTGTGAGGGTGCGGCGTCTGGTGTGTCCCACGCGCGGCTGCCGCCACACCTTCCGCGAGCAGGTGCCCGGAGTGCTGGACCGATACCAGCGACGAACCGTCCGCCTGACCAGGCAAATCAAGGCCGTAGTCAAGGAGTTAGCGGGCCGAGCCGGGGCGCGTTTACTGGCGATACTCGCGGTGGGCCTGTCGCGTCACACGGCTCTGCGCACGCTGCTGCGGATCCCGCTGCCCGTCGGGCGGGTGCCCCGTGTGATCGGCGTCGACGACTTCGCGCTGCGCCGGCGGCACCGCTACGCCACCGTGATCATCAACGCCGAGACCCATGAGCGGATCGACGTGCTGCCCGACCGCACGGCCGACACCCTCGAGACGTGGCTGCGCGAGCGTCCGGGCGTCGAGGTCGTGTGCCGCGACGGCTCCGCCACCTACGCCGAGGCCATCCGGCGCGCTCTGCCCGACGCGGTCCAGGTCGCCGATCGCTGGCATGTGTGGCACAACCTGTGCGAAGTTGCCCTGAGCGAGGTCAAGGCGCACAGCAGCTGCTGGGCCACCGTACTGGACGCGCCCATCTACGACGGGCCCCGCGCCCAGACCACCCTCGAACGCTGGCACCAGGTCCACGGCCTGCTCGACCAGGGCGTGGGTCTGCTCGAATGCGCTCGCCGCCTGCAACTGGCCCTGAATACCGTCAAACGCTATGCCCGCGCCGACCGGCCCGAGCGTATGCTCCGCGTGCCCAAGTACCGTGCCAGCCTTGTCGATCCCTACCGTGAGCACCTGCGCAAACGCCGGGCCGAGGACCCCGGCGTCCCCGTCCTGCACCTCTTCGAAGAGATCAAGGCCCTCGGCTTCACGGGCTGCCTGAACCTCCTGCACAAGTACATCAACCAGGGCCGTGCGGACGCCGACCGCAGCCATATCTCCCCGCGCAGGCTCGCCCGGATGCTGCTGACCAGGCCCGACAACCTCAAAGCCGAGCAACACGAGCTCCTGGCCAAGCTCACCGCCGCCTGCCCTGAGATGACCCAACTGGCTGTCAGCGTCAGGGACTTCGCCCCGCTCCTTGTGCCCCACGCCGACAATGCAGACGGACTCACGCACTGGGCCAGCCAGGTCCGCGGCGCCAATCTGCCCCACCTGCATGCCTTCGCTCGAGGCCTGGAACGAGACCGCGACGCCGTAAACGCCGCCCTCACGCTTCCGTACAGCAACGGTCCCACAGAGGGGGTCAACACGAAGACCAAGCGGATCGCGCGCCAGATGCACGGACGAGCAGGCTTCACCCTGCTCCGCCACCGCATCCTCCTTGGATAACAGCACGCTACGTCACCACCGAAAGTGAGACAGGGCC
>NZ_JBFAWG010000269.1:0-1631 GCF_040680215.1 Streptomyces sp. NPDC052107 | reverse complement strand
GAATGAGGGTGAGCGGCCGGTAGGAGAAGCCGACGAAGAGGTCGACGGCGTGCCGGAACAGCTTCCCCAGCGACCACTTGGCCCGCCCGGCCGCGCGCGGTGCGTGCGCGGTCTCCACCGTGGTGTACCGCGCGCCGATCAGCGGGAGGGTGGCGAGGAAGTAGGGCGTGCTGACCCTGCAGTCGGCGACCTTGCGGGCCACCACCGTGCGGACCACCCGGAACACCGAGGCGTGGACCGGGAGTTCGATGCCGAGGATGCGGGTGGCGATGGCCTGGTGGCCGACCGTGCCCAGTCGGCGGTACCAGGGGTCCTGCCGGCCGGTGCGGATCGCGAACACCGCGTCGTAGTCGCCCTCCACGGCCCTGCGGGTGAGCTTGTGGATCTCGGCGGGCGGTGACTGGAGGTCGGCGTCGAGCTGTACGGTCCATTCCTTCGACGCGTACGAGAATCCGGCGGTGAAAGCCGATTCGAGTCCGAAATTGCGGGCGAACGAGATATAGCTGACGCGGGGGTCGGCGGCGGCGATCCGCTTGATGATGGAGAGGGTGCCGTCCGTGCTGCCGTCGTCGACGAACAGGATTTCGGCGTCCCCGTACGGATACACCTCCTCCTTGATGCGCAGGTATGCCTGCTCTATGCATTCCTCCTCGTTGAAACAGGGCACCATCGCGGTGATGGAAAGCGTGGCAGGCATCCTGGCCATCGTCCGTCGTTCCTCTGCTCGCGTCCGGTTCCGGTTCCGTCTTCCGGTTCCTTTTTCCGGTTCCGTTCTCGGTCCCGATTCCGGGTCAGTCGAACATCGCGTTCATGGTCTCGTGCGTGGCCGCCTTCTCCTGGTCCGCGCGGCTGGCCCAGCAGGTGTTCAGGATGATGCGCGTCTTGTCGGCGTTCAGCGGGACCGTGCGGTGCAGCGTGGTGTCCGAACGCAGCAGGTACAGCTCGCCCCTGGCGTGGCCGTAGCTGCGGATGGGGTGCTTCTGGAGGTACTCCTGGACGCGCGGGTCGTCACCTCGGCCGCGACCGACCGCTCCACCGTCACCCGCGCCCGCGCCGCCGACGCGGCATCCGGCTCGTACCGCCCGGTGCAGGTCTCCGCACCGCACTCCGTCACCGTCAGCGTGCCGTGCTCACGCCCCTGGGCCAGCACGACGTGGTGCGCGGCGTCCCACGACGACCACGCGCCCGCCACCAGCAGCACCAGGGCCACCAGCCCCATGACGGCCCGAAGGCCCACCACGGCCGCACGCCGCGAACCGCTCCGCTTCATGGGGGCAGATCCTTGGCCAGAGCACGGCCCTCGGTCAACTCATGGCCGGAAAACGCCCCGCGAGGGAAGGGAATGTCAGGAGTTGTACGCGCTCTGCGCCCGCTCCAGCCCCTCCGCCAGCAGACACTCCACCGAGTCCGCCGCCCGGTCCACCAGATACGCCAGCTCCTTGCGCTCCGCCGAACCGAAATCCTTCAGCACGAAGTCCGCCACCTGCATCCGCCCCGGCGGCCGCCCGATCCCGAACCGCACCCGGTGGTAGTCCGGCCCCATCGCCTTCGTCATCGACTTCAGCCCGTTGTGACCGTTGTCCCCGCCGCCCAGCTTCAGCCGCAGCATCCCGTAATCGACATCCAGCTCG
>NZ_JBFAWG010000268.1:0-1665 GCF_040680215.1 Streptomyces sp. NPDC052107 | reverse complement strand
AACGAGACGAGCTGGACGTACTTCAGGAAGCTCCACCCGCCGCGATAGTCCCCGGGAGTCCCCAGTCCCCAGTCCCCGGGCAGTCCCCGGGCAGTCCCCGGGCAGTCCCCGGGACGAGGGGTGCAGGCGTACAGGGGTGCAGGGGTACAGGCGTCCAGAGGTACGGACGTACGCCGACCGGCGCTTCCCGCTCGCGCATTCCGCCCCGAAGGTGTGGGCTGGGACACAAAAGGGAGTGCGCTCCTCCGGGATGGGCAGCAGCCTCGTACGAGCAGTTCGGGTCGACACGCCGTGCCGGGTTGTGGGCGGGACATCTCACCATCTGGTAAGGACGGGTCGATTCCGGGCTGCTCGTTAAACTGAGCCGACCGCAGTAATGACTGAGCGAGGAGCGCACGTGGGCCTTGTCGTGCAGAAGTACGGAGGCTCCTCCGTAGCCGATGCCGAGGGCATCAAGCGGGTCGCCAAGCGAGTCGTCGACGCCAAGAGGAACGGCAACCAGGTGGTTGTCGTGGTGTCCGCGATGGGCGACACGACGGACGAGTTGATAGACCTCGCCGAGCAGGTGTCTCCGATGCCTACCGGCCGTGAGTTCGACATGCTGCTGACCGCGGGTGAGCGGATCTCCATGGCCCTGCTGGCGATGGCGATCAAAAACCTGGGCCACGAGGCCCAGTCGTTCACGGGCAGCCAGGCCGGTGTCATCACCGACTCGGTCCACAACAAAGCGCGCATCATCGACGTCACGCCCGGCCGCATCCGGACCTCGATCGACGAGGGCAACATCGCCATCGTCGCCGGGTTCCAGGGCGTGAGCCAGGAGGGCAAGAACATCACGACGCTCGGCCGCGGCGGGTCGGACACGACCGCCGTCGCGCTGGCCGCCGCGCTGGACGCCGAGGTCTGTGAGATCTACACGGACGTCGACGGCGTCTTCACCGCGGACCCGCGGGTCGTGAAGAAGGCGAAGAAGATCGACTGGATCTCCTTCGAGGACATGCTGGAGCTGGCCGCGTCCGGTTCCAAGGTGCTGCTGCACCGGTGCGTCGAGTACGCACGCCGTTACAACATCCCGATCCACGTCCGCTCGTCCTTCTCCGGACTGCGCGGGACCTGGGTCAGCAACGAGCCGCAAGGGGACCAGAAGGTGGAGCACGCGATCATCTCCGGAGTCGCCCACGACGTCTCGGAGGCCAAGGTCACCGTCGTCGGCGTGCCGGACAAGCCGGGCGAGGCGGCCGCGATCTTCCGCGCCATCGCCAACGCCGAGGTCAACATCGACATGGTGGTGCAGAACGTCTCCGCCGCGTCGACCGGCCTGACGGACATCTCCTTCACCCTCCCCAAGGCCGAGGGCCGCAAGGCCATCGACGCCCTGGAGCGGGCCAAGGGCTCCATCGGCTTCGAGTCGCTGCGCTACGACGACCAGATCGCCAAGATCTCCCTGGTCGGCGCCGGTATGAAGACCAACCCGGGCGTCACCGCCGGCTTCTTCGAGGCGCTCTCCGACGCGGGCGTCAACATCGAGCTGATCTCGACATCCGAGATCCGCATCTCGGTGGTCACCCGTGCCGACGACGTCAACGAGGCCGTGCGCGCCGTGCACACCGCCTTCGGTCTCGACAGCGACTCCGACGAGGCCGTCGTCTACGGAGGCACCGGCCG
>NZ_JBFAWG010000267.1:0-1665 GCF_040680215.1 Streptomyces sp. NPDC052107 | reverse complement strand
GTGTTCTGGAGCGCCGTGCTCCGGGCGCCGAGCCCACCCCGGGACTCGAGCCGCAGCTGGCTCCCGTACCCGCCCGGCGGATCGTGGGGGGCGCTCGCCCGGGTGCGTACGGCTCTGAGTGCGCCCCTTGCGCTCCGTATGTCGGCGGTGCGGTGGCGGCGGCCCTCGCTGTGCACCAGCACTCCGGAGGCGAACTCCCGCAGCTCCGGGGTGCCCAGCCCGGGCGTGGAGGTCAGCTCCGGCCAGGCGGTGCAGAGCAGGGGGCCGAGCCGGTCGAGCCGGAAGCCGTCCACCTCGTCGGTGGCCAGTCGGCCGCCCGGGGTGGGGGCCGCCTCCAGAACACCGACGCCGACTCCGGCGCCGGTCAGCAGATGGGCCGCTGAGAGGCCGGCGATCCCGGCCCCAATGATGATCACGTCCGCGTGATGTGCCGTGCTGCGCACAAGCCCCTCCCCGAGTCGGTGCGACTGGTGGGGGGCTCTTGCCCCCAACAGGTCCCCGGAATGCCGGAGTTCGCATCGAGGTTAGGAGGATGGCTGATAGTGGGTCAGACGCGCGTGGCCGGGAGCACCGGGGCACGGGGTCGCACAGAGGGCCCTGAGTGAGCGAGTGAACGGGTGCGTGCGTGGGGCCCCGGCTCAGCGCAGGGCCGCGCGGATCGCCGCGTCGATGCCGGGGAAGGCGAACGAGAAGCCCGAGTCCAGCAGCTGCCCCGGGATCACCCGCTGACTGCCGAGCACATCGCCGGCGAACTCCCCGAGCGCGATCCGCAGGGCGGGCGCGGGGGCGGTGAACAGCGTCGGGCGGTGCAGTACGCGGCCCATCGCGGCGGTCACCTCGGCGTTGGTGACGGGGTCGGGCCCGGTCAGGTTCACCGGGCCGGTCAGCGACTCGGTGTCCAGGATGTGGCGCAGGGCCGCGACGTGGTCGTGCAGGGCGATGAAGCTCCAGTACTGCCGCCCGTTGCCCATCCGCCCGCCGAGCCCCGCCTTGAAGAGCGGGAACAGCCGCCCCCACGCCCCGCCCTCGCGGGCCACGACCAGTCCGGTGCGGGCGTGCACCGTGCGGATGCCCCGCTCCTCGGCGGCGGCCGTCGCGGCCTCCCACTCCTCGCAGACGGAGGGCAGGAAACCGTCCCCGGGCGGGGCGCTCTCGTCCACGGGCCGGTCGCCCGTGTCGCCGTAGAAGCCGATGGCCGAGCCGGAGAGCAGCACCTTCGGCGGGGTGTCGAGCGAGGCGACGGCCTCCGCGATGGCGGACGTGCCCAGCACCCGGCTGTCGCGGATCTCCTGCTTGTAGGCGTCGGTCCAGCGCCGGTCACCGACCCCGGCCCCGGCCAGGTGGACGACCGCGTCGCAGCCCACCAGCCCGGCCACGTCCACGTAACTCCGCTTCGGGTCCCACGCCACCTCGTCCCCGGACCTGGCCGGCCGGCGCACCAGGCGGACCACCTCGTGCCCGTCGGCGCGCAGCGAGCGCACGAGCGCCGCTCCGATGAGTCCGGAGGAACCAGTGACGGCGATACGGGAGGTCGGCATGGTGCCATCCTGCCCCAAGGGCGGGGGTAAACACGGCAGCTCTTCCGGGGGAAAACACCATGGAGCGGGGGGATACGGGCGTGGGACAGTGACGTCATGTCCGCACCTGCCCTCCACTCCGTCTCCG
>NZ_JBFAWG010000266.1:0-1674 GCF_040680215.1 Streptomyces sp. NPDC052107 | reverse complement strand
GTCAGACAGCTCGGGACCGGCGACAGCGGAGGATCGCCGCCCCGGATCACGGCGTCCACCAACTCCACGACCGCCACGTCGGCGAATTCCGGCACGACTGCGTCGGCCAGTTCTTGGCAGGTCACCACCATGTCCAGCGTGCGGCCCACGTGTTCTCGCACCGTGTCGAGGATGCGCAGCCGGCTCAGAGCCCTTTCCCGGTCGGTGACGTCGACGACCGTGATGCTCACGCCGAGCACCGCGCCGTCCGGGTCCAGGAGCCGGAACGCGGAGAGCTCGTACAGACGTTCCTGGCCGTGGTGGGCAGGGGGCCGTGCCCGCAGGATCCGCCCTCGTACGGGCACGCCGCTCTCCAGTACATCCCGTACGAGAGCCTCGGCCGCCTCCGCGTCGACCACGTGGTGCGAGCCGGGGAAAGTGCGCCCTACGACGTCTTCTTCTCGCCTGCCTTGCATGGCGGGTGTGGCGGTGTTGATGCGCACCACCCGCAGGTCGCCGTCAAGCACAGCCAGGCCGATCGGCGCCTGGGTGAGCAACGCGTCGAGCGTCACCGTCCCGGCGTCATGCGCGCCCCTGCCCCCACCAACGTCGATCATGGCAGTCACCTCCCGCGCCGCCCGAGGCGGACCCCCGGAACCGCTCGGGTCTTCTCCCATCCTGTCTACTCCGGCACCGCCGACACGGCGACCCCAGAGATCACGGCCGGGGCCTCTTCCGCTCCGCGGGCGCGACCAGTGAGAGGGTGGGACGATGGCGGTGTCCCGACCGGCAGATGGCGGGAGGAGCGGGCATGGAAATCAAGCCGCAGGCAGTCGTCATCCCCAAGGACACCGACCATCTGGAACAGGGCAAGTACGGCCCCGTTTTCCCCAAGACCCCGGCGTGCTACGGGTTCACCATCGTCGCTCAGGTCAAGCCGGGCCGGGCCGAGGCGATGCGGGAGTACGGTTACGCACTGGCCAGAGCGTTGGAACAAGACCCGTATCTGCTCGCGCCCTTGAAGCTGCACTACCTTCGGTGGGTACTCTTCGACGACGACACGCGTTTCATGTACCAGGGGACCTTCGACACAGACTTCGACAAGTACACCGAGGACGCGATCGCGCTGTTCTCGAAGGCGGGGGTGAGTACCGCCTTCGAGAATCTTGAGGGGTTTCCCGAGGACTGGCAGACCAATCCCGAGGCGTTCGTCAGGTTCGTGCGGGATCATCACTGTCCGAGCTTCATCGAATACGGAGAGTATCCGTATGTGACGGCGGACGAGATCAAAAAAGCTCTGCGCGTCAAGGATGCTCTGTCGGAGATGCTCGACCAGATGCAGTGAGGGCGGGGCCGGACCTGTCGCAGAGTGAACCGCCGCGCAGAGTGCGATCGAGGACCGGAGACGATCGAAATGGGCGAGGCCAGGACCGCGCGCGTATACAACCAGAGGCACATTCCGCGGGAGCGCACCCCTGGTGGGAAACGGGTGAGTGTCTACGTCTCGTGGAGTTATCCGGCCGAGGCGGGCCGATACGCAACGGAGTTGGACAACCGCTTCTCCACCATGACCGAGGTCAGGCGGGTGGCGTGGCCTGCCTATGAGGACCCGAAATGGTCCGACCCCTATCGGTTCCAGCAGGGCATCGCCGGTGCGCTGGAGCTGTTCTTCTGGGCCTGGGTGCCGTTCCAGGA
>NZ_JBFAWG010000265.1:0-1680 GCF_040680215.1 Streptomyces sp. NPDC052107 | reverse complement strand
CCAGGCCAGTGAGGTGGCGGGCAGGTCCTGGGAGTGGCGGTACTCGGCCAGGGCGTCCAGGAAGGTGTTGGCCGCCGCATAGTTCCCCTGACCCGAAGAACCCAGCAGACCGGTGATCGAGGAGTAGAGCACGAACGCCGCCAACGGCTGGTCGAGCGTGGCTCGGTGCAGGTTCCACGCGGCGTCGACCTTGGCCGTGAGAACCGAGGTGAGCTGCTCGGGCTGGAGACTGCTGAGCGTCGCGTCGGAGACCAGGCCGGCGGAGTGCACCACAGCGGTCAGGGGGCCGGAGGCACTGATCTCATCGATCAGTTCACGGACGGCCTGGTAGTCGCTGACGTCGCAGGCGACCACCGTGGCCGGAGTCCCCGCAGCGGTGAGTTCCTCGACGAGTTCCCGGGCGCCGGGGGCCTCCACGCCCCGTCGCGACACGAGGACCAGGCGACCGACGTCCGCCCGCGTGGCCAGGTACCGGGCGGTGACGGCACCGAGCGCTCCGGTTCCGCCGGTGACAAGGACGGCTTCGTTGGCGAAGTCGGTGATGGCGGTGCCGGATTGCTCGGCGCTGGCGGCCAGTTGCGGGGTGAGGACGGTGCCGTTGTGGACGGTGAAGTGCGGGGTCTGGGCGGCGATGGCCTGCCCGAGCGCTTCGACGTCGGCGGTGGCGATGGGCCCACGCGGAAGGTCGCCGTACGCGATGGTGTCGGGGTTTTCGGCGTGGGCTGTGCGGAGCAGGCCGGTGAGGGCGGTGTGGGGGAGGTTGAGGTCCTGGTGGGGGGTGGTGGCCGCGGTGGTCAGGACGGTGAGCCGGGTGTGGGTGAGTGCGGGCGTGGCGAGCCAGGTCTGGAGGGTGGTGAGGACGCCGGCGGTGATGGTGCGGGTCACGGCGGGGATGTCGACGGTGTCGGGGCTGCCGTCGGGGTTGGGGGCTTGGTAGAGGACGGTGGTGGGGGTGGGTGCGCCGTTGTCGAGCGCGGTGAGGAGGGTGTCGAGGTCGGGGTAGTGCGTGGTGATGCCCGGCAGGGGGCTCTCGCCGCCGATTTGCGTCCAGTCCTGGGGGAAGCCCTGGAAGGTTTCCGTCCGGGGAAGTCCGACCGGGACCCATTCCACTGAGGGGACGGGCACTGGTGTCTTGAGGGCTTGGCGGTTGGCGGTGGCCAGGGTGACGCCGGTAATGGTCAGGGCGGGCCTGCCGTTGGGGGTGTAGGCGCGCAGGGTGAAGGTGTCGGCCGAGTCGTGGTGTGCGGTGGCGTGGACGCGGAGGCCGGTGACAGGCTCGGCGATGGGGTGCGCGGTGACGTCGGTGAAGGTGAAGGGCAGGCGCAGAGGGGTGTCGGGTCCGCTGGGGGCGATGAGGACGTGCAACGCGGCGTCCAGCAGTGCCGGGTGGACGGTGTGGCCTGCTGCGTCGATGTCCTCGCCGAGTGTGATCTCGGCGTAGGTGTCGTCGCCGTGTTGCCAGGCCGCCTGCAGGCCGCGGAAGGCGGGGCCGTACTGGTAGCCGAGGTCGGCGAGGGTGTCGTAGAAGCCCGTCAGATCGGTCGGTCGGCCCCGGTCCTCGGGCCAGGAGATGGGTTCGGGTAGAGCGGGTGTGGTGTCGGTGAGGGTGCCGGTGGCGCGCAGGGTCCAGGTGCGGTCTTCGTCTGTGTCCGGGGTGCGGGTGTGGACGGTGAAGGTGCG
>NZ_JBFAWG010000264.1:0-1681 GCF_040680215.1 Streptomyces sp. NPDC052107 | reverse complement strand
CCTTGTTCCACCGACGTGGCCTGAAATGGATCTTCTGATGGGTTTTTGAGCGGGTTCCGGGTCGGTGTCTGTGCCTGGGCAGGTGGTATCCGCTGGTCTGCCCAGCTTTTCCACGGTTCGGTTCCGGTCGGGCCCTGGCGGGCGGGGTGGGCAGGGGCTGTCAGCCGGGTTCGGGCGGGGCATGGACGGTGTCGAAGAGGTGTGTCCAGGCGTGCTGCCAGCGCCAGTTGTGCGGGAGGTGCAGGGTGATGCGCCGGGCGGAGCGAGCGAGGCGGGCCGGGACGTGGATCAGGTGGGCGCGAAGGGTGGCGGTGGTGGCCTTGGCGTGGAAGGCGGAGGTCAGGGCGCCGGTGGCCCGCAGCAGGTTGTAGGCCATGGCCCACAGGGTCAGCCAGGCCGCGTTGGCGTTGAAATGCCCTGAGGGCAGGTGGGCCAGGGCGGAGGCTTTGCTGTCGGCGATGACCTGTTCGACGACGGCGTGGTGGCGGTGTTCCCGCTCGGCCCGGAGCATCGGAGCGGGGTTGTCGGTGAAGAACGGGTGGTAGCGCCAGACCGGGAACAGTTCGCCCTGCTCGCCCACGACGGCCGGTTTGGCCAGGTCACGGACCCGGCGCACGATCAACCGGGCGGTGACCCGCTCGCTCTTCTTCCGGCCGGCGAACGCGGTGTAGGCGGGTATCTCGGCGACCTCGGCATCCGAGATGAGCTCTCCTGTGTCCGGGTCGGGCATCGCGGTCGGGTACGTGATCTGCTGCCATGCCCTGCCCGGGATGCTGAGGACGGCCCGCTTGATGGAAGGGTTCATACCGGTCGTGATCGAGAAGTGGGCGCCGGCCCGGCGGCAGGCGGCGATCACCCCGGCGTTGTAGAACTGGGAGTCCGCCCGCAGGATGCGGGTGCCAGTGCACCCGGCCTCCGCGGCGGTAGTCAGAGCTTCGCTGACGAACTTCGGGGCGCCGCGGGAATCGGCTGCCTTGCCGCGGCGCATCCGCACCCCGGCGATCACCGGCCGGGACTGTGGAGTGCAGACCGTGGCCAGCAACGGGTGGAGGGTGCGGATGCCTTTGAACCGGCCGTACTCGGCACCCTGCTTGGTCCGGCCGTAGACGCGTTTGTGGGTGGAGTCGACATCGATGAACGCCATCTGATCGGCCCCGGGCAGCAGCGGGGTATGCGCGGCCAGCGCACCCAGGAACCTCCTGTGCACGGCGTGGAGTTGGAGGGCATGGCCGTGGGTGAACGCGCGCAGGAAAGTGCCGAGTGTGGAGGGCGCACGGATACCTGCGAACATGGCCGGCATCGCACCGTGCCGCAGGACGTCGAGGTCGTCGATGCTATCCGCACCCGCGACCATCCCGGCCACGATGCTGGTGACCTTCGCGTCCGCCGCCGCACCCGCGCCGTTCGTCACCCTGGTCAACTTGACCTTCTCCGTCACCAGTCGCGGCAGACCACACCGCTCGGCCAGCCGCATCACCGGGACCAGCCCAGCCTGCGCGATCAGATTCGGGTCATCGAACGCAGCGGAGACCGCCGCCGACGTATGGGAAACTTGCATCTCGGAAGTGCCTTGCTGATTGTGCGTGGTGGAAGCGTGAAGAACTCCCATCATCGCAGGTCACAAGGCACTTCTTCATTTTCCCAAGCGTCATCCACAGGCATCGGTCGGTGGATCGAGGCT
>NZ_JBFAWG010000263.1:0-1697 GCF_040680215.1 Streptomyces sp. NPDC052107 | reverse complement strand
CCACGACCACCTCCAAGATCAGATCTTGGAGACAGTCTGCTGGCCGACGGGCAACAGGTCGATTACCCGGCCAAGGCGGCGTGACAAGCCACTAGTTCCGGGCGGTGCCCTCGCGGATCCAGTCCTCGACGATGGTCGCGGTGGTCTCGGCGTCCTCCTGGATGAGCGTGAAGTGGCTGCCGGGCGCCGGGCGCAGCTCGTGGTCCGGGTGCCAGGGCTCGGCCTTGAGCTCGGCCGGGTCGCCGTCGTACTCCGTACGGTCGAGGAAGTCACCGGTCGCCGCGACGAACAGCACGGGCGCGGGCACCGCGTCGAGTTTGAAGTCGGGCAGGATGTCGAAGTAGCGGCTCATCGCCGACAGCCTCGTGCTGTCGTACCGGCCGACGGTCCTCTCGACCTCGAGCAGGCTGAGGGCGAGCCGGTCCATGCCGACCACCATCGCCTCGTCCTGGACCCGGTAGCTGTCCAGGAGCACCACGCCGGCCGGTACCACGCCGTGCGCCTGCACGAGGTGGTGGGCCGTGGCGTAGGCGATCAGCCCGCCGGAGGAGTAGCCGAGCAGGACGAACGGCTCGTCCTCGGCGGCGGCCAGGACGTTGGCTGCCATGGCCTGTACGACGGCCTCCGCGGAGGCGGGCAGGGGCTCGCCCGTGCCGAATCCGGGCAGGGCCAGCGCCGAGACGGATCGCGTGCCCCGCA
Source organism: Streptomyces sp. NPDC052107 (assembly GCF_040680215.1). Classification (NCBI taxonomy): domain Bacteria; kingdom Bacillati; phylum Actinomycetota; class Actinomycetes; order Kitasatosporales; family Streptomycetaceae; genus Streptomyces; species Streptomyces sp. NPDC052107. Next base: position 998 of record NZ_JBFAWG010000263.1, on the reverse strand, counting down.
GGTGCGAGGCCAGCCGCGCGTGCTGGTGCAGGCCACCGCCGGCCATGGGCGTCGAGACGCAGACGATGCGCGGGTCTGCCGGTCCGTCGGCGAGCCTGGCCGACGGCAGCCGGACGGTCGTGGCGTCGCCGGCGTCGTAGGTGTCGCGCAGCTCGGCCACCGCGCGCAGGACGCCGAACGCCTTGCCGACCTTGCCGGCCAGCACCGCCTCGCGGAACAGCGTGCTGAGCGAGTCGGCGCCGTCCGGCTCGGAGGGGCCGACCGGTTCGGTCGAGGCGCGGGGGCCGGTCTCGGCGGTGGTGGACTGTTCGGCGGATGCGGAGGTGGTGGTGTCGCCCTTGCCGGCCGGGGCCGACTGGGTCAGCTCGGCCTGGATGAGGGCGGCCAGCTGCTCCGGGTTCTGCCCGTCGAAGACGGCCATGGCCGGGAGTTGTAGACCGAGGGCCTTGTTCAGCTGGTTGCGCAGTTCGATGGCGGCCAGCGAGTCGAAGCCGGACTCCAGGAAGTCCCGATGGGGATCGACGTCGTTCGCGTCGTCGAAGCCGAGCACGGCGGCGACCCGTGCGCGCACGATGCTGCGGAGCTCGGCCAGTTGCTCGGGGCCGGACAGGTCGTGCAACCGCAGACGCAGCGTCTCCTCCTGCTCCGGTCCGCTGACCGCGCGGGTGACCCGCGGTGCCGGGACCAGGGAGCGGAGCATGGGGTGCGGCAGGTCGGGCAGGCGGCGCAGCGCCGGGAGGTCCAGGTGCATGGAGAGCACGGCCGGGTGTCCGGAGGCCACCGCGTTGTCGAGGTCGGCGAGACCCTCCTGTTCGGTCAGTGGCGGCATGCCGCTGCGGCGCATGCGCTGCAGGTCGATCTCGGAGAGCCACTGGCTGAGGCCGGTCTCGGTCTGCCACAGCGCGTAGGCGATGGAGGTGGCGGGCAGGCCCAGCCCGTGCCGGTGAACGGCCAGCGCGTCCAGGAACACATTCGCCGCCGCATACGCCGACTGCCCA
>NZ_JBFAWG010000262.1:0-1720 GCF_040680215.1 Streptomyces sp. NPDC052107 | reverse complement strand
AAAGCGGGCGACCAGGACATCCAAAACCGTTCGGGATGCCCGCAGTGACCAGGTATGGGTCCAAGACTCACTACTGCTCACTGATTAGGAACGGTAGGGCGAGCCCGGGATGAACTGGTCTTTGCTGCGGCCACGCCCGTAGACGTGGCAGAGCAGCCGGTCGGGGCTGGTGTCGGCGTCCGGCCGCAACCAAGTGGAAATGTCCACGGCCGGCACGATCCGGCCGTCCACCGCATGCGGCACGGGCAGCGACGCCAGCAGGCTCCTGAGCCGGGCCGGCTCGGCCCAGCCGGCGTTCAGCGCCTGGTAGAGGGCACCGTGCCCACGCCGGTGCTCGGCCTCCAAACTCAGGTCGACCAAGGTCTGCACGGGTCCGTCCCTTCACAGCACCGCCTCCGTCAGCTCGAAGAGCGCGTCCGCACGCGCGTAAAGGCACTCGTAGAACTCGACCCGAAAGCGGGACAAGACGTCCAACGCCTCGCCTGCGGGTCCTGGGGCGGGGAGACTCATACGCAGCGGCCGCCGTCTTGAGCTTCGTGACTCGACATCTCGAAGCGTGGAGAACGGCCGCGTCCGCTGTCCCGGGAAGAACCGCAGATCAGCCCGCTGGGTGACCTGCGACGTTAAAGATCAAGCTCAGTTTCCGCCTTTGGCAAGCGGACGTGGAAGGCCGTGTTGCCGGGGCTGCTGGTCACCTCGACCGAGCCGCCGTGGGCTCTTACCACAGCGGCAACGATCGCGAGTCCGAGGCCGGTGCCGCCGGCCGAGCGTGATCGGCTCGGGTCGGCGCGGGAGAAGCGCTCGAACAGGTCGGGCAGGAAGGTTTCCGGGATGCCCGGCCCGTCGTCTGTGATCGTCAGCCGGGCGGTGTCGGCTCCGGTGTCGAGGCGCAGCGAAACCTTCGTATCAGGCGGTGTGTGGATCCGGGCGTTGGTGAGGAGGTTGGCGACGATCTGGTGCAGCCGGTGCGGGTCGCCGATGACTGTCACCGGTTCTTCGGGCAGGTTGAGGATCCAGCGGTGGTCAGGGCCGGCGGCGCGGGCGTCGTCCATCGCGTCGAGTGCGAGCCGGGTCAGGTCGACCGTCTCGCGGGCCAGCGGTCGGCCCGCGTCCAGCCGGGCGAGGAGCAGTAGGTCGTCGACGAGGCCGCTCATACGCTTCGTCTCCGACTGGATGCGGGTGAGGGCGTGGCGGACTTCGTCGGGCATGGGGCCGGAATGCTGCAGCGCGAGTTCCGTGTGGGCCCGGACGGTGGCCACCGGGGTCCGCAGTTCGTGGCTGGCGTCGGCGGCGAAGTGCCGCAGCCTCTCCTCGCTCGCATGGCGTCGGGCCAGCGCGTCACCGACATGTCTCAACATGCCGTTGAGCGCGGCGCCCACACGCCCCACCTCCGTGCGCGGATCTGTCTCAGGTACCGGCTCGGGCATGGCCACTTCGCCGCTGGCCAGCGGGCGTTGAACGACTTCTTGGGCAGTGGCTGTGACCCGGGCCAGGGGGCGCAGTGACAGCCGGACCCACAGAGCTCCGGCCACACCCGTGGCGATCAGTGCGGCGGCGAACACGATGAGCTCCACGGCTTCGAGCCGGTGCACGGTCTCTTCTACGGGGCGCATCGGAAGCCCGGTGATCAGCATGTCGCCGTCGTCGCCGTGGACAGATCTGCAGGGTGCCACCGTCACCGCACGGCTCTACGACCTGTCCGGCCGGCTACTCGGCAGGA
>NZ_JBFAWG010000261.1:0-1720 GCF_040680215.1 Streptomyces sp. NPDC052107 | reverse complement strand
ATCGTTCCCCGTACGCCCACCACAGCCCGAACACTCACTCATCCGCGCCAGAACACACTCGTACGCTGTTCCGCGGCAGCTGTTCACAACCCCTCACCGAAACCGGCCGCCTGCGCCTGGCCCAGTGTGTGGTCGAAGACAAATGGCCAATACGGCGCGCAGCCGAGCGCTTTCAAGTCTCACCCACCACGGCGAAACGGTGGGCAGACCGCTACCGCGAAGAAGGCCCCGCCGGCATGACGGATCGCCGCGAGCTGCCGGAATGGAAATGACGTCCCGGACGGGGTCCTCGTCGGCCTGGACCAGTTGGGCGATCACCAGAACGCGGTTTCCGCCGGCCGAGGCCAGCAGCATCATCGCGCGCCGGTAGCGCACCGAGCTGGTACTGCCCCGGCGCACGATCTGCTGCAGCTTCTGCCCTTCCTGGTCGGTCAGCCGGCGTACACGGACAGGCTCGGCCACGACAGCTCCAGCGGTCGGATCAAACGGCACCGCCCATCCAACCGCCACGACCGCCAACCCGGCGAACTTTCCCGGTCAAGCACTATGTGACGGCGTATCCGACGGAGAAGCAGGTGAAGATCCCGCGTGAGCGCAGAGCCCGCACGTGCTCGAGGAACGCTTTTGATCCTCCGGCACTGTCCGCGGGGATGAGGATGGGTGTGCCATGGCGGTGGGCGTCGGGGATCTGGGCAAGCGCCTGGTCGAGGACGGTGATGTGGTCGGCGGCGGTGCGCAGGCTGTCGCGTAGGGGCCACGACTCCTGGAAGAGCTTGTAGGGATCGATGTGCTGGCGCAGGTTCTGCGCGGTATCAACTGCCGCGCGTCGGCTCCATCGCCGTGGGCACCGACGAACCGGCCCATCTGGGCGAGCTCGTCGGCGCCTTGTCCGGCGCAGTCGAGGAGCGGACCGTCCAGGAGTACCGGATGCTCCTTCGGGACCACTCGCCTGATCAGCCCGTCTGAAGCTCCTCGATGACCTGCTCGGCCGCGCGCCGCGCGGGCTCAAGCCGAGGATCCTCCGCGTGCGCCTGCGGCCCGAGGATCTTCGAGCAGACGAACGCCGTCATCAGCTTGCCGTACCGACTCTCGAAGTCGCGCTTGCCGTGACCGGGCACAGCAGTCCTACAGCTTGGTCATCTTGGCGTACGGGCTCAAGATCCGCATTTGCTCCGAGCCGAAATCCACGAGTGCCGCGATCCCATCCTCGACGCCGATCACCCGGCCGAGGCCGTACACGTCGTGTGTTACCTGGTCGCCCACGGCGAAGTGCTTGGGAGCCGGCGTGACCGGGGCCTTGAAGGGGCTGGTGGGCAAATGACGCTTCGGTGCAGCAGGGTTTGTCATTGCCCCCAGTATGCGCCTACGAACTACGCTGGTGGGTACCTCGCTGATCGGTGAACTCCACTCCAGCAAGAGCTCGCCTGCCGACCGGCCGACCTCCAGACGGGCGGTTCGGCTTCGTGGGAGGCCGCACCGCCCGTACTCTTCGGGGACCACGGCGTCAGATAGAGGGCGCCAAACACTGGAGGCAATACGTGCTGATTGCTCAGCGTCCGTCACTGACCGAAGAGGTCGTCGACGAGTTCCGCTCCCGGTTCGTGATCGAGCCGCTGGAGCCGGGTTTCGGCTACACCCTCGGCAACTCCCTCCGCCGTACCCTCCTGTCCTCGATCCCGGGTGCCGCCGTCACCTCGATCCGGATCGACGGTGTCCTGCA
>NZ_JBFAWG010000260.1:0-1722 GCF_040680215.1 Streptomyces sp. NPDC052107 | reverse complement strand
GACCCCGTTGCTGATCTCTCATTTCGAGGGGTGGGTGAGGAGGCGGGATAAGTGGGTGGTGCGGGTGCGCTCGGGGCGGTGGCCTTGCTTCCAGGCGTCGATGCGGATGAGGTTGATGGCAGTGGCGGCGAGACAGTGGCCCAGGTGGGTGGCGGCGGCGGTGCGGTAGCGGCTTCGACGCGCGTGGGTGCGGTGCACGATCTGGCAGACCGTTGCCTCGATTCCGGCCCGGGGTCGGTAGCGTTCCCGCCAAGCGTCGGTGTCTTGTTCGCGTCGGCGCTGCTGGAGCGCGGCTCGCTGAGCGGGCTCGCGCAGGGTGAGTGCTCGTCCCCACTTGCCGTTGCCTGCTGTCGTGCACTTCGAGCGCAGTGCGCAGGTGCGGCAGGCCGCCGCGTCGAAACGGACCTGGACCAAGGGGACGTGTGTGCGGCGGCTGCTGCGGGTGGTCGCCCAGGAGATGCTGGTCTGCCCGGCCGGGCAGACCGCCTGGCGCAGTGCGTCGTCGATGTGGAAGTGGTCGTGGCCGAAGCGCTCGTGGCCATCGCCTCCGGCGACGGGGCGGGCGGGGCCGACGAGGTCGATGCCGTGTTCCTGGCGGGCGGCGACCAGGGTGCCGGCCGTGACGTAGCCGCTGTCGACGAGCTGCTCGGCAGGCAGCAGTTCCCGCGCGGCGAGACGGGTGTGGATGCCGGGCAGGGCCTGGCTGTCGCCCTCGGCTGCGCAGGCTGTGGCGACGTCCGTGATCAGCCGGGGCGCGTCATCGTCGCAGCTCTCGGTCAGGTGCAGCCAGTAGCCCGTCCAGCCGGTGGTCTTCTTGATGCCATAACGCGCGTCGGTGTCATAGGGGCTGACCAGCCGCTGATGTCCCGGTGGCAGGTCCTCTCCCTCGCGAGCGCGGACGCCGGACCTGTCGCGGTGGTACTGCTGCACCCAGGTCCGGCGCAGGGTCTGAAGGGCGGGGACGCGACGCAGCCAGTCGGGGGCATCGGGCCGCCAGGCGGCCGTAAGCAGGTGGAAGCCGTCCTCACCGACCTGACGCAGCCAGCTGTCGCGGTCCTGGTCGTCGGGCAGCCCGTGCCAGGAGTCCACGCGCTCCCCATACCGGCCCAGCCAATCGGTCTCCCGCGCCGCCAAGGCCTGCTCCAGCCAGTCCGGTGCAGCAGCGGCGAGCGCCTCCAACGCGGCGCGCAGGGTCTCCGCGACAAACTCCATCCGGTTCAGCAGACGCACGTCGGCGACCACCCGGGTGGAATCGGTGCGCTGACGCCCGCCCCGGCGCAGCAGCCCCTGGTCGGCGGCCGTCTCCAGCACCGCCTCCAAAACCCGCTCTTCCAGGCCATGCGCGGTCAGCCGGGCCCGGAAGCGGGCCAGCAACGAGTGATCAAATCCGCTGTCGTCCAGTTCCAGGCCCAGCAGGTACTTCCAGTCGATCCGAGCCCGCACGGCCTCGGCGGCCTGCCGGTCGGACAGCCCCTCGGCGTACTGCATCACCGACACCATCGCCAGCGCGCCCGGCGAGGCGGCCGGGCGCCCATCAGACGGGAAGGCAGCTGCGAACAGCATGTCGTCGAAGACCTGTCCCAGACTGTCGCGCAGCCGGATCGCCAGCGACCCCTTCGGGAAGGCCCTGCACGCCACCCGCCGCGTCAGCTCCGGGATCTCCCCACCCGACCACGACTCCAACGACACTGAACATCACCGCCAACGAACTCGATCCTCCGC
>NZ_JBFAWG010000259.1:0-1727 GCF_040680215.1 Streptomyces sp. NPDC052107 | reverse complement strand
CGAGAGCCCACTGGCGAAGCGTCATCGGGTGTATCCCGAGACGCTTCGCAGCCTTGGAGATACGCAGCAACTCCATGCACGCAACTATACATGCACAACACTAAGGATTACTAACGAAGTTGGTGAGCCTCGCCAACTGGTCAGCCTCGCCGCTGATCAAGTCATTGTCTGCAGGGAGGGGAGGGGTGGTCAACGTGCTGCGCTCCTTCTGTGCGTGTCTACGTTCACCTCCTGGTCCCGGGCGGCGGGCGGACTGACAAAAAACCTGGCCGAGTTGAGTGTGACGCTGGCCACATACAGTGAGCGTGGGCAGAGGCCACCTGGCGCGAGCCTTTGTCGAGCCCAGACCATGCCCGGATGGATCTCCACATCGCCGGAGCCCATGGAGATTCCTGTAAATCCCTCTGACTCCCGGTAAGCGGCGTTCTCCGGGAGCACGGTCGACTTCGGCAGGGCGACGTTCTCCGGCGGCACGGTCGACTTCTTGGGCGCGACCGGCGCAGCGCCATCCGACCTGGTGCCGTCGAGCGGATCACCGCCGGCCGGGCTGATCCTGCCTCCTGCGTGGTACCCGCCCCGGTCCTGACGCGGGGAGCTTATCCGGAGTGCAGACGCCTCCCGGCCTCGCGGGCCGTGCCGTCGCTCGTGCTCCCTTCGGCTACCAGATCATCAGGCGCAGCACCGGCACCGCACAGTGGGCGATGCAGGCCCGGCGCTGGACGGTTCCGTGCCAGCAGTCAGGACACCGGTAGCCGCGGTGCCGGCAGATCCGCGCCGCTGTTCCCGGAGCCCTGCACGCGATACCGACCGCCCTCAATCGGCACGGACCCCTCCCGCACCACCGCGGCATCGGGCCAACGGGTCCGCTCCGACCACACCACGTTCAGCAGCTCGGCGCTGAACAGGTCCACCGCGCCGTCCAGGTTCGCGCCGTCCAGGTCTGCACCGCTCAGGTCCGCACGGTACAGATTTGAGTGGAACAGATTCGCGCCGGTCAGGTCCGCCCTCAACAGGGCCGCACCCACCAGGCTCGCTTCGCTCAGGTCCGCGCCGGTCAGGTCCGCAGACAACAGGCGCGCGCCGCGCAGGTTCGCACCGTCCAGGCGAGCGTCGTGCAGGTCCGCGCCGCTCAACTCCGCGTCGCTCAGATCCGCGCCCGACAGATCCGAGTGGTTCAGGTATGCGTGGAACAGGTCCGCGCCGTACAGGTTCGCGCCGCGAAGGCTCGCGCGAGGCAGGGTCGCTCTGCGCATCTGCGCACCGCGTAGGTATGCGCCGTCCAGCTTCGCGATGCTGAGGTCCGCGCCGGTCAAGATACGGCGTCGTGCGCCGCCGGCCAGGAGCACCCGGGTCCACCAGTTGGAGGCCTGGATGCTCAGGCAGGGACGAGGAGGGCGGGCAGCCACGGCGAGGCGGCCAAGGACGGTATCAGGGTGCGTCTTCACCGGGTTCATCCGAGGATGCCCTGGCCTTCAGGGCCGGGGAGGAATCGGACTCCTGCGGAGCAGGGCAGGGATAGCTGGATCGCCGTCGGGGCGATCCGGTGTCCATCCCGCACGGCGGTGATGTCCACAATGATCGAGAACTCTCAACTGTCAGTCCTCTCCGGTAGGTTCGGATGCATGACGACACAGGCAGCCACGAAGGGCACCGGGCATGCCCGGTACACCTTCCGTGTGCGCCTGTCGGCTACCGCGCGGCGCGCGCTTGAAGCGGAGTGGGCGCGC
>NZ_JBFAWG010000258.1:0-1774 GCF_040680215.1 Streptomyces sp. NPDC052107 | reverse complement strand
CCTGCTGCACCACACCGCCCGCGGCCTTACCCCCGACCTGCCCGCTGAGCAGATCCCCCGTCTGGCCAACCGGCGCCTGCTTGACCCCGTCGGCGAACAGCCGGCTCCCCACCCGGACGTGTTGTTCGCCCTCGGCCTGGCCGCCGTCCCCTTCACGCAGCCAGAGGCCGCCGCCGGCCACCCCTCGCCCCGGCCCGCCGCGGACACGCCACCATCACCCGGACCGCGATGACCCCCTCCATCGCCACCCTGCCCGACAACGCCTCCAGCCGTTCGTGGAGGCCGACATGGTCACCGGGCGACACCAACTGCGGCCTGCCCCCGCTCACCGTGGTGCACGATCCTCACGACGACCATGCCTTCATGGCTGCCGCACTGGCCGCCCACACCCCCGCGGCCGGACGTATCACCGTCCACCCCACCCCGGTGGCGAGCGCTCCCGCCTCCCTGGCCCACGACCTGCTGCGCAGCCTGGGCAAACACCTCCCACTGGCCGGGAGCGAGGACGAGGCCTACTGGGTGGGCAACACCAAGACCGCATGGCGCGCGGTCGCCGCCTGGATGCTCGCGCTGCGTATCGGTCACGTCATCGTCACCCGGGCGCATCGCATCAGCTCCCGGCACTTCGAGTACCTCTTCGCCCTGCGGGAGCTCACCGGAATCCGGCTGACCCTGCTGTGCCACGGCCCGCTCCCGCCCGCTCTCGCCGCCCCGCTGGCCGTGCTCCCGCACGAAGAGGTGCACAGCCTGGCCGCGGCCCGCCGCGCCGTGGCCTCTCCTGCACCGGCTCCACCACCGTGCACGGGCCGGTTCGAGTGGTGGGAGGCGGACGGGCAGTTCCCGCCCGACGAAGGCGAGCCATGCTTCCTGCTGCCCACACGCCGCCCGCCCGGCCGCGGCGTGATCGAGGCGGCAGCCCGCCGCCTGGGCCATACGGTGCTCCCGCTGCCTGTTGCCGGCCGCTTCCCGCCCGAGCCCGACGAGCCGACCGCGCTCCTGGCGCACCGACTGCACGCGCGCATCGCCCATCCCGTCCACGCCGCGGCGCTGGCGGTACGGATCTTCGCCGCCCAGACGAACCCACCGGCCCCCACTGGCCGTGGCTGGGAGATGCGGGCACCGTCCTGGGCAGTGGACTTGCTCGAGGCAGCCCGCTACTTCGGGCGGCTGGAGGGGCGCGCGGAGACCACTTCCCTGCCCTGCCTCAGGTCCTGGGACCGCGCAGCTGTGACCGAAGCAGCCCACGCCTGCGGCCTGCACGAGCAGCAGGCGCCGGGCACGAAGCGGCACCCTGCGGCGCCCACCTCGCGTTCCAGGCGGCCAGCCGCCGCGCGCGGCAGCGCCGGCGGCAGACCATCGCCCAGCCGGGCAGCATGAGACGTGCATGAACCCAACCACCTGCTGACACAAGGGACTAGACGATGGCCGAGCCAGAGACAGAGCTCTTCGACGCGATCCGCCGCGACCACCGCGCGGGCGACAGGCTGCCCAGCTCCCTGGCCACCCGGCACAGCGTGCCCCGCCAGACGGTCATGGAGGCGATCTCGACCGTGCTGCCCCTGCCGCATCCCCTTCCGGCCGACGAGGAGAAACGCGACGAGGTCCGTCAGCTTCTGGACGCGCTGCTGGAAGAAGACCAGGCCAAGGCGCCGGAGAAGCAGCGCTCGACCTTTGAGCTGTATGAGGAGCTGAGCCTTCGCACCAGCCGGCTTGACGTGTCCTACCGGTGGGTGTGGGAGTACATCACCGATCGCCGCTCCCAGCACGCTTCCGA
>NZ_JBFAWG010000257.1:0-1813 GCF_040680215.1 Streptomyces sp. NPDC052107 | reverse complement strand
GTCGTTCCACGGCTCGGAAGTGCCTAGAGACGCGATTTTCGTAATTCTCCTGCGCTGGCCTGGGCACGGCTCATAGGGTCTGGAGTCGTGTACGTGAAGACGACGAAGCGGGAGAACAAGTCCGGCACAGTCCGGTACCTGCACCTGGCCCACAACGAGTGGGACCCGGCCAAGGGCCGGGCAGTGCCGAAGGTGCTGTTCACCTTCGGGCGCGAGGACCAGCTCGACCGTGATGCGGTCAAGCGCCTGGTCGCGTCTCTATCGAGGCTGCTGGAGCCGGGTGACGCGCTGGCCGCGACGGCCGCCCGCGACTTGGAGTTCGTCTCCTCGGTGCCGTTCGGTGGCACCTACGTGCTCGACCGCCTGTGGCACCGGCTGAGGATCGACCAGATCGTGGGCCGGGTCGGGCAGCCCAAGCGGGGCCGACGCCGGGACATGACCGTCACCGAGCGGGTTCTGTTCGCCCTGGTCGCCAACCGGGCACTGGCACCGTCGTCCAAGCTGGCCGCCGCCGACTGGATCACCCACGACGCGCACATCGACGGGCTGGCCGAGATCGGCGAACAGCCCTGCTACCGGGCGATGGACTGGCTCCACGAGGTCAAGGACGACCTGGAGAAGCAGGTGTTCGACGAGGTCGCGAACCTGCTGAACCTGGAAGTGGACCTGCTGTTCTTCGATACCACCAGCACCTACTTCGAACTGGAGGAGCCCGACGAGCCCGTCGCACGCGACAACGCCGGCCGACCGCTCGGCGACGGGCCGGGGGACGGCGACGCGGCCAAGGCCGGGTTCCGCACCTATGGCAAGTCCAAGGACTCCCGCGACGACCTGCCGCAGATCGTCATCGGCATGGCCGTCACGAGGGACGGCATCCCGGTCCGCTGCTGGTGCTGGCCCGGCAATGCCTCCGACCAGACGGTGATCCGGCAGGTCAAGGACGACATGCGGGACTGGACCCTCAGCAAGATCGTATGGGTGACGGACCGCGGCTTCTCCAGCGCTGAGAACCGCCGCTACCTGCGAAGCGGCGACCACGCCTACATCATCGGCGAGAAGCTCCGCTCCGGATCCCCCGAGGTCAAGGCCGCCCTGTCCCGACAGGGTCGCTACACCGAGATCGCCGAGAACATGCGCGTCAAGGAGGTCCGGATCAGCGACACCGACCGGTTCGTGATCTGCCACAACCCCGAGGCCGCCGAGCGCGACCAGCACATGCGCGAGCAACTCGTCGCCCAACTCACCGAGTTGATCGCCGATACCGACAAGCTCAGCGACTTCAAGCGCGGCGAACTACGCGGAAAGATCGCCGACAAGCCCGGACTGAACCGCTACCTGCGCGCCACCCCCGCCGGCAAGCTCCGCATCGACACCGCCAAGATCAAGGCGGAGGAGAACCTCGACGGCAAGTACCTCCTGCGCTGCTCAGACCCCCACCTGAGCACCGAGGACATCGCGCTCGGCTACAAGCAACTCCTGGAAGTCGAGCGCGGCTGGCGCGACATGAAGCAGATCATCGACCTGCGGCCCGTCTACCACCGCCTCGAAGAACGCATCCGCGCCCACGTCGTCCTGTGCTGGCTCGCCCTCCTCCTCATCCGCATCATCGAGACCCAGGCCGACACGACCTGGCCCCAGGCCCGCCGCGAGCTCCAACGCCTCCACGCCGGGACCTTCACCGGCCCTACCGGCACGTTCCAGCAGGTCACCGGCCTGACCAAGCCGCAAGCCGACCTGCTCGCCAAGCTCGACATCCCCCACCCCAAGCAGGTCCTCGACCTCCAGGCCACATCTCGCTGACCAGCCGAAACGC
>NZ_JBFAWG010000256.1:0-1941 GCF_040680215.1 Streptomyces sp. NPDC052107 | reverse complement strand
GGATTCTGACGCCTGCCGCTATGTCTCAACCGCCTGACCAGCAGGTTTGCCATGCATCACCTGCCAGAAGGCCGATTTGCTGCGGAACTCCGGCGTCACGAGCCCGGGAAAACCGTGAAACGAGTCGAAACCCTCACCGAACACGTCCGCCTGAAACAGCAGCGAGGATAAAGATCAAGCTTAGAAGCTGTTGTCGTTCCGATCTTGAGGGGTGCGCGTCGAACGGGAGTCTCGATCGGGTGATTGCAGCTGGCCGCGGGCATGGGAACAGGGCCTCTTGGTAGCTCGGGGTTGCGAAGCCAACCGAGATCCGGGAGACCCTGTTGCCGCAGTTGTACGTGCTCGCGCCGGTGGAGTTCAACTTGGCTGCACCGACGTGTGATTGTGTCGCTCACCGGTTCGGGAATGCGGCCGATCATCCGGAACGTGTTCGGCGGTATCCCTCGGACATGACGGACGCGGAGTGGGCCGTGGTCCGGCCGCTGCTGCCGGTGCCGGGCTGGCTGCGTGGCCGGGGCGGCCAGCCGGAGGCGTACTGCCACCGAGCAATGCTCGATGCGATCCGGTATCTCGTGGACAACGGGATCAAGTGGCGGGCGATGCCTGCCGACTTCCCGCCGTGGGACCGGGTCTATGCGTTCTTCCGCCGCTGGCGTGACCATGGCCTGGTCAGGGAGTTCCACGACCGGCTGCGCGGACAGGTCCGCGAGAAGCCGGGCCGTGATGCGGAGCCGACGGCCGCGGTGATCGACTCCCAGTCGGTCAAGGCGGATGCCGTCGTCGGATCGGAAAGCCGTGGCTTCGACGGCGGCAAACTAATCAACGGGCGCAAGCGGCACGTCGTGGTCGAAACCCTCGGCCTGCTCCTCGCGGTGATGGTCACCGCCGCGGATGTCGGCGACCGCACCGCTGCGAAGGTCCTGCTCGAGCAGGTGGCCGACGCGCACCACCGGTTGGCCCTCGTCTGGGCAGACGGCGGCTACACCGGCAGCCTCGTCGAGCACTGCCTGGCCGCGTTCGCCTTGGTCCTGGCGATCGTCAAGCGCAGCGACGACATGCGAGGCTTCGTGGTGCTGCCCAAGCGGTGGATCGTCGAGCGCCTCTTCGCCCACCTGATGCGAAGCCGCCGCCTGGTCCGCGACTTCGAGCGCCGCACCACCAGCGCCGAGGCGATGATCTACTGGTCGATGACCGTGCTCATGACCGGCCGTCTGGCCCGGCCACAGCGCGGGCAAGCGTGAACCGGCCCGGCGCAGGCTCGGCCAGCCAACCCCGCGCAACCAGGCGTTTCGCCTTCGAGCGCAGCGCCTCCACCCGGGCCGGCACCACGTCCATGCCGAACGCGGCGGCCATCTCCTGGCATGTCAGCGGCCCTTGGCCGAGCCGCCCCCGGTCCGCGAGGGCCTTGAGGATGCGCTGATAGTCCGCCGACAGCACCGACCGGGCAAGCCCCTGGCGCCATACCGGCACCTGCGTCTTCGGCTTCGCCGCATCCCGGGCCGTCGGCGGCGCGTCTGCCTTCTGCGGATCCGCGGTGGCCTCGGCCTCGGCGGTGTTGCCGTCGTCCGGAGCCAGCACCGTATCGACCCGCCTGCGGGCGATCATCCACTCCTGCCACTCCTGCTCGGCCGCGGCCAGCTCGGCCTGGACACGGTCGACCTCCTCCCGCAGCTCGTCCACGCGTCGGCGAGCAGCGAGCTCATGCTGTTCCAGCAGTCCAACGACCGACGGCATCCGCGACCTCCCGGAGAGCGGCGACACGACAGGCCACAGCTCCCACGGAACCACCGGACCTATGCCTGACCAGCTAAAACGCCGCCTTCAGGTTCGGAACGACAACAGCTTCTGAGCTTGATCTTTATCCTCGCTGCTGTTTCAGGCGGACGTGTTCGGTGAGGGTTTCGATTCGTTTCACGGTTTTCCCGGGCTCGTGACGTGGGG
>NZ_JBFAWG010000255.1:0-1990 GCF_040680215.1 Streptomyces sp. NPDC052107 | reverse complement strand
CCCCCATTACCTTGTTGATCAGCCCCGCAATGGGGTGCCCGGCCTCTGGGACGGCATGACTGTTCCCCCCTGTAGTTCGCATGATCTGGGGGGTGGTGTCACCGCTCCCGGAGGCACTGGCAGACCGCTGATTAGGGGCATGACCACCGACTCCTTCGGGAAGTTGGGAGGCTCTTCGTAATGTGGATGCCGGCAGCTGGTGCCGCAGGTAGGGCCGGGGACGTACGACCGGAGAGTGCACGTGATCGACACCAGTGACATCGGCGTCTTCCTCGGCCTGGACGTCGGCAAGGGCGAACACCACGCCACCGCGCTGACCCCGGCCGGGAAGAAAGCCCTCGACAAGCGGCTGCCCAACAGCGAACCCAAGCTCCGTGAGGTGTTCGCCAAGCTGATCGCGAAGCACGGCACCGTACTCGTCGTCGTCGACCAGCCCGCCTCGATCGGCGCCCTGCCTCTGGCCGTGGCCCGCGACGCGGGCTGCAAGGTCGCCTATCTGCCCGGGCTGACCATGCGGCGGATCGCCGATCTCTATCCCGGCGAGGCCAAGACCGATGCGAGGGACGCGTTCATCATCGCGGACGCGGCCCGGGCGATGCCGCATACCCTTCGCGTCATCGAGCTCGAAGACGAGACCGTTGCCGAGCTGGAGATGATCGTGGGCTTCGATGACGACCTCGCGGGTGAGGCTACCCGGGTCGCGAACCGGCTCCGCGGGCTGCTGACCCAGATTCACCCGCACCTGGAGCGCGTTGTGGGCCCCCGCATCCAGCACCCGGCCGTCCTGATGCTGCTGGAACGGTTCGGATCCCCGGCCCAGATCCGCAAGGCGGGACGCCGACGGCTGATCACCCTCATACGTCCGAAGGCCCCGCGGATGGCCGAGCGCCTGGTCGAGGACATCTTCACCGCTATGGACGAGCAGACCGTGGTCGTTCCCGGCACCGACGCGGCCGCGCTCATCGTGCCCAGCCTCGCCACTTCCCTCAGCGCCGTCCTCGACCAGCGCAAACTCCTGGCCACCAGGATCGAGGAGCTGCTGGAGGCCCACCCTCTTTCCAAAGTCCTGACGTCCATGCCGGGGATTGGCGTCAGGACCGGAGCGAGGATCCTCATCGACGTCGGCGACGGCAGCGCATTCCCGAGCGCCGCCCACCTCGCCTCCTACGCCGGCCTCGCTCCTGCCACCCGTAGCTCGGGCTCCTCGATCCGCGGAGAACAACCCTCCCGCCGCGGGAACAAGCAGCTCAAGAGAGCGTTCTTCCTCTCCGCGTTCGCAGCCCTGGCCGATCCGGCCTCCAGGGCCTACTACGACAAGAAGATCAAGCAGGGCAAGCATCACACCCAAGCCCTCCTCTGCCTCGCCAGACGTCGAGCCGACGTCCTCTTCGCGATGCTCCGCGACGGCACCTTCTACGAGCCGCAGCCAGCGGCGGTCACGTGACCTGCGGGCCACCCAGCAGCACTACACGGTCGGCGTCGACGCCGAAGCCGAGAACCGGGTGGAGCGGATCAGACTCCGGGCTCAGCAACACCGGCTTGCCGAGCCGACGCCCGATTGCCCGCAGCAGACGGCACAGCACATCCACGCCGTGCTGACCCTGCAACTCCCGCAGATCAACGTCGAAGTCGATCGAGCCAGCCTCATACGCCCGAAAGATCACCAGGAATCCAGGAACCGGCCAGACCCTAAGCAACGCGTCGGCACCCTCACCGCGGGTCAGCATCTCCGCAGCTCTCGGCAGCCGGACCACAGCACCGTCCTCGGAGTACTCGCACGACCACCCCTGCGACTGAACGAGATCAAGCACCGCTTGCCAGTCCTCCACCGAGGTATCCGGGACGCGGACGTCCGGCAGCGACCCCATCAACTCGGGAGCAAAGAAGCGCTTGACGTCATCCCACAGCAGGTCAGGCATCACGCCATGCTGCCTTGCCACTCACCGAAACGCAGGCCGATTCCCTTGACGAAACCCATAGGGGCACCCCC
>NZ_JBFAWG010000254.1:0-1996 GCF_040680215.1 Streptomyces sp. NPDC052107 | reverse complement strand
CCGGAGTTCCGCAGCAGCGGTAGTGGCATAGTCGCCGAAAACCCGGTTTGAGCTGCGGAAATGCCGCATGGCCCAGTGGCGGGGTGTGTCACTAGGCGGCGGTGAACGTGCTGGTCAGGCGGGTGTCGTCACGCCGAGGACCTTCTTGGGCGGTTCGACGTGCAGTGCTGCGTAGAGATCCTGCTGCGGCTTGGCGAGCTGGGTGGTCTGGCGGAAGGAGCCGGCCGAGCCGGTAAGGGTGACGGCGTGGATGCGCTGGAGTTGTTCGCGGATGCGGTTCCAGGTGGTCCCGGTGCGGGTCTCGGCGACGCGGATCAGCAGCAGCGCCAGCCAGCACAGCAGGACGTGGGCGCGGATGCGGTCTTCTCGGCGGTGGTAGACCGGGCGGAGGTCGAGCAGTTGCTTCATGTCCCTCCAGCCGCGTTCCACCTCGAGAAGCTGTTTGTATCCCAGAGCGATGTCCTCGGCGCTCAGGTTCGGGTCGGAGGACCGCAGCAGGTACTTGCCGTCGAGATTCTCCTCGGCGGCGATCTTCTTCTTGTCGATCCTGAGTAGTCCGCCGGGGGTGCTCCGCAGGAAGCGTTTCAGGCCGGGCTTGGTGGACAATTGCCCGGCCAGGTGGGCGCGTTCGGTTGCCTTCAGCTTGTCGCTGCCGGCGATGGCCTCCTCGAGCTGGGTGACGAGTTTGGTGCGGACGGCAGCGTCGCGGGCGGCCTGCTCGGGGTTGAAACAGATGACGAACCGGTCGTCGGAGCCAATGTTGACCTCCTTGACCTGCATGTTGTCGCGGACGGTCGCGTAGCGGCCGGGCCTGGACAGGGCTGCCTTGACCTCGGCGGAGCCGGAACGGAGCTTCTCGCCGATGATGTAGCCGCCACCTGCTTGCATCAGCGCGCGGCGGTTGGCGGCGGAGGTGAAGCCGCGGTCGGCGACCCACACGACGCGCGAGAGGGACCATTCCCGCAGGTCGCGTTTGACCTGGCGGATCAGGTCGGAGTCGGCGGTCGCTCCGGGCCATGACCAGACGCGGACCGGGATACCGTCGCGAGTGACGGCCATGCCGACGACGACCTGGGGTAGGTCGTCGCGGGAATCCTTGGACTTGCCATGGGCGCGGAATCCCCGGTGGTGGGTGGCGAGTTGGGGATCGGCGTCCTCGGGCAGCAGGCGGCCGTCCGGGTCACGTGGTGCGGGCTCGTCGGCCTCCTCGGTCTCGAAGTAGGTGCTGGTGGTGTCGAAGAACAGCAGGTCCACTTCGAGGTTGAGCAGGTCGGTGACCTGGAAGTACACCTCCTTGGCCAGCGCCGGCTCTATCTGCAGCAGCCAGTCCATCGCCCGGTAGCAAGCGTCGTCGCTGACCTGTCCGAGCCCGGTGATGAGCGTGTCGTGGGCGATCCAGTCGGTGGCGGCGAGCTTGCTGGAGGCGTCCAGGGCGCGGTTGGCGGTCAGCGCGAACAGCACCCGCTCGACGCGGGCCGGGATCTTGCGGCCCGTCAGCTTCTTGGCCATGACCTTGTCGATGCCGAGCTGGTGCCACAGAGCGTCGAGGGCGTGCGCGGCGCCGAACGGCCGGGAGTCCGTCAGGGTCAGGCTGTCGCCGGAGGCCGGCGGTGCTCCGGTCGGGTCCAGCATCCGGCCGAGCGCCGCGATCAGGCGCTCGATGGCTGGGCGGTCGAGTTGGTCCTCGCGGCCGAAGGAGTACAGGACCTTGGTACGGGATGCCTTGGCGGCCGGGTCCCACTCGTTGTGGGCGAGTTGGAGGTAGCGCACGGTCTTGCCGTCGCGGCCCTTGCGCGTGGATGCCTTCACGTACACGGGCAGCGACCCTATCAGGTCTGATCGCTAGCCCATCCAACTGAATCAGCAGGTCACAGTCATAAGCTCCGGGATCACGTGTCACTAGGGATTCTGACGCCTGCCGCTATGTCTCAACCGCCTGACCAGCAGGTTTGCCATGCATCACCTGCCAGAAGGCCGATTTGCTGCGGAACTCCGG
>NZ_JBFAWG010000253.1:0-2004 GCF_040680215.1 Streptomyces sp. NPDC052107 | reverse complement strand
GGTCCCCGTGTACAGGGGATAGAAGTAGATGAAGTTCCAGATGATCAGGAGCACCAGGACGCCCGCCGCGATGGCGCCCAGGGTGCGACGGCGTTCGCCGGTCGGGTCGGCCGTCGTCAGGCCCAGTTCGGCGCGGGTGCCCTTGCCCGCGGCCGGGCCGATGATCGCGCCCAGGAGCATGGTGACGGCCAGGCAGAGGAACGGGACGAAGACCACCGCGTAGAAGAGGAAGATCGTGCGCTCCTGGTAGAAGAACCAGGGGAGCCAGCCCGCCGCCACGCCGCACGCGATCGCGCCCGCCCGCCAGTCGCGGCGGAAGAGCCAGCGCCAGACCACGTACGCGAGGGCGACGCAGGCCAGCCACCAGAGCAGCGGGGTGCCGATGGCCAGGACCTCGGCGGCGCACTTGCCCGTTGCCGACTCCCGGCAGCCCGTCTGCTCCTCGTAGAAGTACGAGACGGGGCGGCCGAGCACCAGCCAGCTCCAGGGGTTCGACTCGTACGTGTGGCCCGAGGTGAGGCCGACGTGGAAGTCGTACACCTGGGTCTCGTAGTGCCACAGGCTCCGCAGCCAGTCGGGCAGCAGCCAGCTCCAGCCGGAGTCCTTGCCCTCCGTGGCCGCCCAGTTCCGGTAGTACCCCTTGTCCGTGACGATCCAGCCGGTCCAGGAGACCAGGTACGTGACGATCGCCACCGGGACCGTGGAGACGAACGCGGGGACCAAGTCCCGGCGCAGCACCGCCAGATACGGCTTCGCCGCGCCTGCCGTGCGACGGGCGCCCACGTCCCACAACACCGTCATCAGGCCGAACGCGGCCAGCACGTACAGCCCGTTCCACTTCGTGGCGAACGCCAGGCCCAGCATCACGCCCGCCGCCAGCCGCCACGGCCGCCACCCCAGGCGCAAGGTTTCCGCGATCCGGGCGTCCGGGCGCAGCACCCCCTCCTCGTCCACCGGCAGCGCGGCGGCCAGCCGGCGGCGGGCCCCGCTCCCAGATCCACCCCCGCATGGACGAGCACGGGACCATCACCTACGGGTCGAGCGCGGAGGCGTCGTCGTAGGGGAAGGTCCCGTGTCCCAGAAGGTCCGGCGCCCCAGGAGGAGGTGACGGGGGGTCAGTTGCCCTTGACCGTCACCTTCTCGTCGTTCCTGAGCTGCTCCACGAGCTGCTTCACCTTCGCCTTGTCCCAGACCAGGTTGCCGCCGTTGCTGCCCGAGATCGGCATGTTCATCGACGTACCGTCGCCGCCCGTGACGCCCTTCATCGCGAAGAACATCTGGCTCAGCGACCAGAGCGACATGTCCTTGTCCACGATCAGCGTGTCCAGGCCCGCGCCCATCGTCGGGTAGAGCTTGAACGGGTTGAGGATCGTGGACGGGGTCGCCGTCTGGCTCGCCAGCGCCGCGAGGAACTTCTGCTGGTTCTTCGTACGGTCCAGGTCGCTGCCCGCGAAGGCGTACCGGGTGCGGACGAAGGCCAGGGACTGCTCGCCGTTCAGCGTCTGCTTGCCGGCCTGGAAGTCGGCGCCGGACTTCTTGTCCTTGAACGCCTTCGGGATGTCCATCTCGACCCCGCCGATCGCGTCCACGATCTGAGCGAAGCCGCCGAAGCCGATCTCGACGTAGTGGTCGATGCGCAGCCCCGTGTTGAACTCGACCGTACGGACCAGGAGTTCGGGGCCGTCCTCGGCGTACGCGGCGTTCAGCTTCACCTGGCGGCCGGTGCCCTGGAACATCTTGCCGGACTCGGACCCCTTGAAGGAGGGGATCTCCACCTGGGAGTCGCGCGGCAGAGAGATCAGCGTCGGGCCGCCTGAGCCCCGGTGCAGGATCATCATCGAGTCGGTGCGCTTGCCCTCGGCGGAGCCGGTGCGCAGCCGCTTCTTCTCCTCGGCCGACATGCCCTCCCGGCTGTCGGAGCCGACGATCAGATAGTTCGTGCCCTCGCCCTCGCTCGGGCGCTCGATGACCTTGGAGAGGTCGACCTCGCGCTTCAGCTTGGAG
>NZ_JBFAWG010000252.1:0-2033 GCF_040680215.1 Streptomyces sp. NPDC052107 | reverse complement strand
AGGACGAGCTTCGATTCCCACCAACTGCCACACCGCTGACCAGCAAGTTCGACCTCATCCAAAGCCCAGAACCCCGATTAACTGCGGAACCCGGGCGTCAGCGTTGCCGTCATTGCCGTGCGCCTAGGAGCTGGGCTCAACAGTCTTGGTGATGTTCTGACACGCGGTCTCTTGACGCCGCGCTCCACACGGCGTTGGATCTTCCCTGCCCGTGCGGGTGCACGGGTAGAGAGCTGGGACGATGACCGAGGACGCCAGACCCGGGCTGATAAGGGTGGTGTACTTCCAGCAGACGTGCGCATCGATGCTGGGCGGCGGCGCGGTACTGTCCGAAGGGTTGCTCCTGGTCTTGATCGGTACGGCTCACCGGCTGGAGACCCTCCTGGTGGGAGCAGTTGCGGTGGCTCTTATGTCCCTGGTGCTACTGCCGTTGCGCTTCCGTCTCCCCGCCCGGCTTCGCCGCACGTACGAGCATGCCGTGCAGATCGACAGCGCCGAAGAACAACCGCACACCGGCCAGAACGCGGCGCAGCGGCTGTCGCTACGGCGCACGGCCGGATTCGTGGGTGGAGTGGTCTGTTGGCTGATGCTCATCGGCCTGGCAACGCATCAACTGATGCCGCCGCTCATGCTGGTTCCGATGGCCGTGGCCCAGTGGGCGCAGTCCCGGGCGACCGCGAAATGGGAGCGGGTGAACGGGGCAGACCTGTGGCAGACCGTGCCCGGGTTGCTGGGTGCCCGAGGCCCGGTGCTTCGTGTGCCGGCAAAGCGCGGTATCTGAAGCCACGGCCTTAGCGGCCGCCACTCCCGGCACCGCTTTAGGAGCGAGGTGGGGCGGTCGGTGGCGTGACCTGTGGATTCCCCGCCCTGGAAGGAGTGGGGGCGTGTCCCGTTGTTCACCGTGATTCCCCCTGAGTCCCCGCTTGTTCTGGCGCGAATGTGGCACGGCTGCTCTTTGTCCCGAAGAATTGCGAGAGCCTTGACTGCCCTTACTCGCCGTTTGGGATGCGGACGAAGCCCTCGGTCCACGTGTCGTCGTCCACGGGATACGGCACGATCATGAAGCAGTCGGGCTCGTCTCTGAACCCTGGCAGGAGTCGAGCGCGGCGGACGCGTTCCTCGGCCTTCTCCTGGGTTGAGTAGATGCCCAGCAGCTTCACATCATCGCCGTCTTGCTCGTCGATGTGGAGACTGCCCTCCTCGTCCCTATGCACGGTGGTTCCCTCGGGTCCGGCTTCGTTCTGATGGCCCACGTGCCACAGCGGATAAACGATCACTTTCACAGGCTATGGGAGTCTTCGGAGGCACTTGGCATGTAGACGCCGTATGTGGGTCCTGCCCGACCTGCCGAGACTCGGACCTGGGACAGAGCGCAGCTGTGCCCGTCGTTCCCCGCGACTCCCCGCTGCGTCCCCCCGGAAGGGGCACGCAGCTGGCACGATGAACCTCTCGATGCGAACTACGGGCGGGGCGGTCGCTGAGGTCTGCTTGGCTGGCCGGGCGGTTGCCTGCGGTTGGTGACGGTCGGCTGCGTTCGCGGGGGTTGCGGTACTTCGTTGCTGTACCGCAACGGGACAGAGTGCCAAGTCATCGCTTTCGGCGCTTGTCGCGCCTGACGCCCTTGATCCAGTCGCGAAAACCCAGCATGTCCACGACAAGGGACGCCACTGACGCGACGGCTCTCAACACTCGAGACACGAGCGACGCTGCCAGATCTTCCATGGCTCCCCCTGATCGGTATGAGCACCTTACAGCGCGGGCAGCACGGGTAACGCCGTCGGCGGGGAGACGGAGGTGAGCTGGTAGCCGCCGTCCATCGGTTGAGGGCGGTCACTGCGCTGAACACGGACTTTGAGATCCGGCCTCATCCTTATCAGGTCGATCACGGGGGGCCGTCGACGTCGACCAACCGGGCCTGAGCCTCGGCCGGTCGTCCACTTCTCGACGACGGCCGAACCCTGACCCTCTGACGGCGTATCAAATCTGACCCACTTGGTGATCTTCATCTGACCCTGGCCTTGGTGATCAAGGTC
>NZ_JBFAWG010000251.1:0-2033 GCF_040680215.1 Streptomyces sp. NPDC052107 | reverse complement strand
CGTGCTTCAGATGGGACCAGTCCAGGGTCATGGCCGCAATCATCCCAGCCGCATCCGTCTCACCAATCTCGCCACCAAGATCGTGTTACGAGCTCTAAGGGCTGTCCCGGAATGCGGTGCCAGGCTGTCACGCCCCTGCTCCCCACGATGGGGGGCGTCAGCTGTTGACCTTGGCGCTTGCGTTCGACGCCCGCCCCGTGAAGAGTTTCATCCGGCGGACGCCCCTTCGGGGCGATGTCGTTCGAGCTGGGGCAGGGGCAGAGGGATGTGCGTAGTGGATGCGGCGGCCAAGGAGGCTGCCGTCGCTCGGTTCCTCCGCGAGTATCCGCAGATAGAGCAAGCTGACTGCGACCACCCCGCGCTACTGGGCTGCACCGATGTCGCTTGGTCGCAGATTCCCGGGTGTCCTGCCGGGATCCCGGTCCTGCTCCGTGGGCTCCTCGATCCGATAGCCGGCCCCAAGGCCCTGCGTGTGCTGGGCAACGTCTTGATGAACAGCGTCTTTCACGTGAGCACAGCGATGCCAGCCGCCCTGCCCTTCCTCATCCGCCTGGCAACCCTCCCTGACATCGCGGTGCGCTCCGGCCTGGTCGACCTCTTGGTCGTTGCCGCGGAGCTGTCTCAACCCGTCGACGCGGACAACGAACGCCAGGTCGTGCTGCTCGGCAACGACTGCGATCACCCGGAACGCGAATGGTGCAGGGCCGCCTTCGCCGCACACGCTTCTGCGCTGCGCGCGTTGTTGGAGGACGAGACTCGTCCGGACGGACTGATCAGCGCCGACGACCACGAGTGCCTGCTCAAGGCTGTTGAACCGCAGAGGCACCTCTCCTCCTAACTACCGTCAGGCCAGCACGGGTACGCGGCGTGAAAAGATCTTGTGGTGTCTGGTGTGATCACAGCGTCGAACCCTTCCTGGATAGCCCCCTTCACCGGGCTGAGCCCATTTCAGTTCCGCAAGTTGATCACCGCGTTGCGCCGCGAAGGAGCGGATCCGGTTCGTAGAGGACGACCGTGGAGCCTGCCGTTGGAGGACCGGGTTTTGCTGATCGCCGCGTACTGGCGGACGAACCTGACCTTGCGGCAGCTTGCCCCGCTGTTCGGAGTCTCGAAGTCGGCCGCCGACCGCATCATTGGCCATCTCGGGCCCTCGCTCGCGCTCCAGCAACGCAAGCGGTTCCGCAAGGGCACCGTGCTGATCGCGGACGGAACCCTGGTCCCCACGCGCGACCACACCATCGCCGAGCAGTCCAAGAACTACAGGTACTCCACCAACCACCAGGTCGTCATCGACGCGGACACCCGGCTCGTCGTCGTGATCGGCCGACCAGTCGCCGGCAACCGCAATGACTGCAAGGCATGGGAGCTGTCCGGCGCGAAGGGCGCTGTTGGAAGGGCGACGGTGATCGCGGACGGCGGCTACCGGGGTACCGGCCTGGTCATCCCTCATCGCCGCGAGAAAGGCCGGGCCGAACTGCTGGCCTGGAAAGAGGAGCACAACGCCTCCCATCGCAAGGTCCGCGCCCGCGTCGAGCACACCTTCGCCCGCATGAAGAGCTGGAAGATCCTCCGCGACTGCCGCCTGAAAGGCGACGGCGTCCACCACGCCATGCTCGGCATCGCCCGCCTGCACAACCTCACCCTCGCCGGGTGAGCACACGCCGCACATCAGGCGAACGCGTCCAGGTCGGCACAGAGATCATTTGCGGGACAGCCCTTAGGCGCGCGGTTGCGCAGCAACCTTACGCAACAGCGAAGGCCCTCACCGTCGCAACGTCCGACGGTGGGGGCCAATCGACGGGCTTGATAGTGCGTTGGCTTCGCTCTATGAGCGGTGCGCCGCTACGTGGTGTCGCCGTCTTCCTCCATAGCTGCCGCAATCCTGGCGTTGGCAACTTCCTCGTGACCGTCGATGCAGCCGTGATATCGCCGGTGGATCCGGAGTTCCGCAGCAGCGGTAGTGGCATAGTCGCCGAAAACCCGGTTTGAGCTGCGGAAATGCCGCATGGCCCAGTGGCGGGGTGTGTCACTAG
>NZ_JBFAWG010000250.1:0-2052 GCF_040680215.1 Streptomyces sp. NPDC052107 | reverse complement strand
GGCACTTCCGAGCCGTGGAACGACCTCCAACCCCGTGACCTGCACTTTCAGGCCCGCAGAACCTCCAGGGCCCCCGAATTACGTCGAACCCGGGCAAATGGGTCGCGCCGCAGGCGGTCGCCGGCGTCCGCCGCCCATGGAGGTCATCGAATGAATCTTCGCCTCTGGGTTGCAGCGCCGCTGGCCGGTGCGGCTATCGCCTTCGTATCTCCGTCGGTCGGCGTCGCTGCGCAGGCGTC
This sequence comes from Streptomyces sp. NPDC052107, assembly GCF_040680215.1. Lineage (NCBI taxonomy): Bacteria > Bacillati > Actinomycetota > Actinomycetes > Kitasatosporales > Streptomycetaceae > Streptomyces > Streptomyces sp. NPDC052107. The sequence continues at coordinate 1,813 of NZ_JBFAWG010000250.1, read as the reverse complement.
TGCACGGCATGTGTCCGGCTCCCCGTGACTCCATGACGGGGACGGTGACCACGGTCACCGCAATCCCTGGCGTGACTGCTACAGCCAGCGCCGTGTCGTGCTCATCGACCAGAGCCTGAGGGTGATTCTGACCAATGGCCGACGTGGGCCTGAGGCGCTCTTCCTCCAGGGGAACCCGGGGTCCTCGTCCTCGACGCCAGTCGCACCATGGGACGGCTTTACTGTCGAGTCGTATATGGACGTGAACTATCCCACCCGTACCACCGCCGGGTATGAGTTTGAGCTTCGTGACTTCTTCAGGGTGCACCCGCTCTTCGTGGTGAAGGCCTTTGACCGCCACGAGCGAGCCTTCCCCTTCCCGGCCGCCCACTGCACCAACGGCGAGGACGACGGTGGCCGCGGGCATGATGGTACGACTGCTGATGGGAGTGGCTCGCCCGCATCCCCGTCGCCCCAGAAGGGGGACCAGCATCAAAACGGCCAGGGCGAGCAGGGGACTCTCGTCCCCGGGGGCGCGCTTCCCCCTGTTCGGCGTGATACTGCGGCTGCTGGCTGGAGCGCCGGGCTTCTGAGCGCGAAGCACATCGTGATTGCGGTCGGCGGTTTGCTGATGATTCTGGGAATGCCGGCTGTGGCCTGGCTTCGCCGACGTCGTTCTGCCGAATGACACTCGGCGGGAAGAAAAAGCGGCAGCACTCTTGGTCCCTGACGTCACGTCGGATCAGGAGCATGGGTGTGCTGCCGGCCCCCTCGTACCCATTGACGGCCGGCCGACCTCCGGGGAGGCGGCCGGGCCGGACATGCCCAGACAGCGCCGCGTCCCTGCAGCTCAGTCCCGCGGCCCACCCGGTGGCCGGGCAGGCGAACACGTAGACCTCCGCAGCTGGATTCGCGCCTTGTAGAAGACTCGCTACGTCATCTGCCTGGCTGTCACGGCCCGGTACCGGCCGACCGACCCCGGTGTGGAGAGCGGGACTAGAGCCGGGCAGGTCTTCTTCACCCGGCAGCCCCTGCGGTTCGACCGCCACCGGCGGGTGCGCACCGCCGCTGTCACTGGTCGCCGGAGGCCTTTCGGCGGGACTGCTCAGAAAGAACTGCTGCTTCCGGCGGTGGCCGTCGTGTCCGAGAGGGCTGGATGTGGCCGTGGGGTTGGGCTTGGCGGACCGGTTGGGCCTGGCCGAGCGGTAGGGCCTGGATAAGCGGCTGAGTGCGGCCGGGGAACTGCTGCTTCCGGCGGAGGCCGACGTGCCCGAGGGACTGGGTGTGGCCGAGGGGCTCGGGCGGGGGTCGTGGGGGCAGATCCAATCAGGGTTTTTGAATCCGTAGCTCAGGCCCCATTCCTCGTCGCAGCCGCCCCAGTACGTCCCCACCCAGCCGCAGTAGGGGCCGCCGTAGCTGTAACAGGGTGGCGCTGATTTCTGCGGGCCCGGATTCGTGAAGGGTGGCTGGGACGACTCGGCTTTGCTCCGCGAGATGCCGGGGGCGCTGACCATGCGGACCTGCGTGGCCCCGGAACTCTGGGGCATCCAGTCCATGAGGAAGAGGGGCAGGCCGATGGCTGAGGCGGAAGCCGCCACCGGCGCAGCAGCGAGAGCGCAGCGGATCAGACGCGTGACTGTTCCTCTTGGCTTTGTGGTCTGTGGCAGGTCTGGACGAACTCTGTGCACGGGCGCCGCCGCTGTGAGCGCTGGAGCTGAACGTATGATCTGGAGATCCCCCTCTCGACGACGGCCGAACCCTGACCCTCTGACGGCGTATCAAATCTGACCCACTTGGTGATCTTCATCTGACCCTGGCCTTGGTGATCAAGGTC
>NZ_JBFAWG010000249.1:0-2086 GCF_040680215.1 Streptomyces sp. NPDC052107 | reverse complement strand
CTATCGTTCCCCGTACGCCCACCACAGCCCGAACACTCACTCATCCGCGCCAGAACACACTCGCACGCTGTTCCGCGGCAGCTGTTCACAACCCCTTACTCGGCACCCGGCGCCTCCACCCGGTGCAGGTCCCGCAGGGCGCTGCCGTCCGCGAACGCCCTGTCCGCGGCGTCGGGATCGATGCCCGCCCCGGCGGCGTGACGGTCCACCGTGGCCCGGTCGCCCAGGTCCTCGCCCAGCGCGAAGTGGGCCGCGAAGAGTGCGTCGATGAACGCGTCCACGACGTCGGGGCGGTGCAGGCACGTCCATTCCACCGCCGCCAGGGCCATCCGCGTGTTATGCGCGTCATGAATCCGCGCCTGCCCTTTTGACGGTGCAGCCCAGGCAGGCGTGAGGTGACGCCGTACCCACAAAGAGATCAGTTCGGGTGCCCGGCTACTTGGGGGCGCGTCAGGAAAGGATCCGCACGAGTGCGGAGAGCGCCTGAGGCCACGCAGCGTCGGAGGGCACCCCGTATCCAACGACGAGGGCATCGGCCATGGCGTTCAGGGACCGTTCATGGCGGTATCGAGACAGGCCAGCCACTTTGAGGCCCTGCTGGGTTGCCGACTGGAGGACCCGCTGCTCGGTCCCGGGCGGCAAACCGAGCACGGTGTGCAGGCCGGCCGCTGTCCCGATGACGCGCACCTTTGGGGCGTGCTGGGCCAGGGCCGTGACGAGAGCGTCTCGTCGATCGCGGTAGCGCCGACGGGCAGCACGTACGTGACGGCTGTAGGCGCCGGAGGTGATGAATTCCGCCATCGTCAGCTGGCTGAATACCTCGCACGAGTCGATCTGCCCCTTGGCCGCCACGGCTTCCTCAGCGAGCGTGGGAGGCAGCGCCATCCAGGCCAGCCGCAGGCCAGGAGCAAGGGTCTTGCTGGCGGTACCCAGGTAGACCACGCAGTCTGGGTCGAGTCCTTGGAGCGCCCCGACAGACTGGCGGTCGAACCGGAACTCACCGTCGTAGTCATCCTCCAGGACCAGCCCGCCGGTCCGTCTGGCCCAGTCCACGACGGCCGTCCGGCGATCGCGCTGCAGTGCCGTGCCCACAGGGAACTGGTGAGCCGGCGTGAGTAGGACCGCATCGGTGCCGACGGGCGGCACCGGGTCGGTCCCGTGGGTATCCAAGGGAAGCGGGAGGGTCTTCAGCCCAGCAGCCGCCAGCAGGCCGCAGTACCTGTCTAGGCCGTAGGACTCGACGGCGACGTTCCTCGCCCCCCGCCCGGCCAGGACTCCGCTCAGGATCTGCAGGCCGTGGGAGACGCCGGCGCAGATCAGTATGTGCTCCGGACTCACGTACACGCCCCGGGCTCGCGTGAGATGGTCTGCGAGTGCGGTCCGTAGCTCCGGCCGACCGCGGGGGTCGCCGTAGCCGAGCGCGTCGTCGGGGGCCGCGGCCAGGGCGCGGCGTGTGGCCTTCAGCCAAGCTGCACGAGGAAAAGCGGTGAGGTCGGGGTTACCTGGAATCAGGTCGTAGCAAGGGTTGGCGGACGGCTCGACGGCCGAGCGCGCCAAGATCGGCCGAGTGATCATCCTGTCTGCCACGAGTGTGCCCGAGCCTCTGCGGGCGGTAAGCCATCCCTCGGCGACGAGGTCGGCATAGGCGTCAGCCACGGTGTTGCGGGCAAGGCCGAGGTCGGCGGCGAGCTGGCGGGAGGAGGGCAGCCGTGTCCCGGGGGCCAGGCGGCTGGTGCGGACAGCTTCGCGCACGGCTTCGGCCAGCGCACGGCGCACACCTCGTCCAGCTCGTATCAAATCATTCTCAAAGGCCTGCCGTAGCTGCGCTGGACTGATCGTGCTGCGGGCGCCGAGGGGCTCGACAGTGGCCGCGTTGTTGATCGGAACATCGACCGGGCCGCCGGACAGAAGGTCGTCGATAGCCGTGATGCGCTGGTTGTCGTTGGGCAGATCGGTAGTCACGATGCGAACCTCAACGCTCGACGCACTTGCTCTGACACGGCAGCTGTAGTTCCGATCATGGCTGGTCCTGGAGTTCGTGTCGGCGCTGGTGGCGGGCTTGCGCGACGGCTTGATGGTGGCGGCG
>NZ_JBFAWG010000248.1:0-2107 GCF_040680215.1 Streptomyces sp. NPDC052107 | reverse complement strand
CCATCTCCACGCTCACGCAGCCCCGCCCAGGTGGGAAGAACCCGCACCGGACCCTACGGTTCCCATGGGATCGCTTAGCTGATTAGAGACGCTTCACAAGCCGCACAAGAGAGCACCCTCCGGGGCTGCTGGTCCGACCTCGCGCAGGTGCGCCACCGCGACGGCCGCAGCATCGATGTGCGCCTGTGCGTGTCATCGCTGTCCGGGCAGGACGGCCGGGACTGGTGGGTGGTCTGCGCGACCGACAAGGCCTTGCTTCCCGCTTGGCCGGCCGAGGCCACAGTGGCGGAGCCGCTCCTCGCTACGCTGCCGCTGCCGAGCCGCCTGCCGATCGGTGTCGTCGTACGGGACACGCACCTGCGCTGCATCCAGGTGAACGACACCCAGGGCTCCAAGGACGGCATCCCTCTCCCCAAGCGGCTGGGCCGCAGGCTGACGGAGGCAGCGCCCGGGACGGAGGCCGAAACGCTGGAGGCAGTGATGCACCAGGTGCTGGAGAGCGGCGACCCGGCGATCAACGTGGACTACCAGGCCTTCCTTCCGGCGAATGTGCGAAGCAGCCGCATATTGACAGCGTCCTACTTCCGCCTCGACGACGCGCAGGGGGGCGCGCTGGGCGTGTGCGTCGTGAGCGTGGACGTCACCGACAGCCGACGGGCGCGAGAGCGTCTGGCAATACTCGGCGAGGCCAGCAGGCGCATCGGCACCACTTTGGACGTCATGCAGACCGCGCAGGAACTGGCCGCCCTCACCGTGCCGTTCCTCGCGGACTTCGCCACCGTCGACCTGGCGGAGTCCGTCCAACACGGCGAGGAGCCCTTGGCCCATCTCGGCCCACAGGACGGGCGCATTCCCGTCTTCCGCCGTGCGGGCCTGGCCTCGATCCACCCGGGAACGCCGGAGTCCATGTTCGCTCGCGGAGAGCCGGTCTTCGTCCCGCCCACTTCGCCCTTCACTGGTGTCTTGCGCTCCGGGAAATCCCACTTCGAGCCGATGCTGGACACATCCGCCGGCACATGGCTCGACCACCACGACCCGGCGCGGGCGGAGAAGATCCGCGAGCACGCCATGCACTCGTTGATGGTCGTCCCGATCCACGCCCGGGGCGCGGTGCTGGGCATGGCGGTCTTCATGCGGACGGAGGACCCCAGGCCGTTCGAGGAGGACGACCTGCTCTTGGCCGAGGAACTCGCCAGCTGGGCAGCGCTGGCCCTGGACAACGCCCGCCAATACGTGCGCGAACGCTCCGCGGTTCTCGCCCTGCAGCGCCGGCTGCACCCCCACCGCCCCACGGGCGGCTCCGCCGCGGATGTGGCCTGGCGCTACCTGCCGGCCGACAGCCACCACGGCATCGGGGGTGACTGGTTCGACGTGATCCCCCTCTCCGGCGCCCGCGTCGCCCTGGTCGTCGGTGATGTGGTGGGACACGGCATCAACGCGGCGGCGAAGATGGGCCAACTCCGCACCGCCATGAACACCCTCGCGGACATGGACATGCCTCCCGACGAAGTACTGTCCCGCCTCGACGAGCAGGTCATCCGCCTCACCGAGGCGGAAGACCCCCGGCACCCGGCCACCACTACGATGGCCGCCACATGCCTGTATGCCGTCTACGACCCGGTCACCCGTACCTGCACCATGGCACGGGGGGGGGCCACCCCCCGCCCGCGGTCATCGACCCGTACGGCCACGTCACCTTCCCCGACCTGCCCGCCGGAGCACCGCTCGGCCTCGGACTAGTCCCCTTCGAATCCGTAACTTTGGAACTCGCCGAAGGAAGCGTGCTCGCCCTCTACACCGACGGTCTGATCGAGGCCCGCGACCAGGACATCAGCGCCGGCATGAACCGTTTGCGCGCGGCCCTCGCACGGCCCGACCTCACATTGGACGATCTGTGCTCTTCGACGGTGGACACACTGCGGGCCGAGCCGCCGAGCGACGATGTCACTCTGCTTCTCGCACGGACCCGCTCGCTGAGCGCGGACCAGGTTGCCTTTTGGCAGTTCCCCAGCGTGAGGTTCCCCCGCTGCGCGGGAGTGGCTGACTAGCAGGTCAGGGCGGGTTGACGTGGTTTCAGGTTCACTGGTTCGGTCGCTGCCTGGCTGGC
>NZ_JBFAWG010000247.1:0-2136 GCF_040680215.1 Streptomyces sp. NPDC052107 | reverse complement strand
CAGGGCGAGGCCCTGGGCTCGGTCGAGGTCGACGACCCCGAACTCCTGGAACAGAACCGCCATCAGCCTGACGGAGGCACGTGGAACGAGATCATGACCGGCGCCCCAGCTGAACCGGCTTGATCAGGAAACCACGCGCTCCGGTGAAAGAACCGGCTCCGCCCACGCCGCGAAGCCGAAGACCGGGCGCTCAGCAGGTCTGCCGGTGACGTCGTCGACAAGCGTGCGCCGGACTCTCCGGGTCTGACGGACCAGGTAGCGCAGCCCCTCGATGTCGACGACCCCGCAATCCCCGGCATCACGGTCCACGGCAACGCCCTCGACAACGCCGACCTGCCACCCAGCCTTGGTGGCGAGATGCATCCACACCTCAAACGCCCGCTCCGGATCGGCGGCTCGGAAGCTTGACCCCACCTTGGCCACGATCTGCACCGGATCAGGCCGTGCATCCACCGACACGACACTTCCTCTCTCTGGGGCAAGGATCATCGCAGCTCACACCAGCGGCTTCCGAGGCGACTCTCACGTGCTGCTGCGCCATGGTCTGCGGGGCAGCGCCTCGGCAGACCGGAGGATCACGATCCGTCCGGCCCCAAGAACTCCTGGCGGGACGGAGTGGCGGGCGCACTCGCGACAGGCTGAGGGTCACTCGGAACTCGCCTATGAGCGGCAGCTTTGGATGTCATCGTTTCGAGGAGGCTGTCTCCCTCCCGCCGATGACGAGGAGACAGCCTCACTGTCACGTTCTACGGCGTGACCCCAGCTAGGGCGTGTGTCGAAAGTAGCGTCGTCTGCCCGAAGGGCAGGCCCGGCGGTGTCCGGTGCGTGCGATCGCAAGGCGGAGGGTCGCCCCGATACTGGATGTATCGGGGTGATCCCGACAACGCGGCGAGCGTGCGTGCCGGGCACCGCCGGGCAGGCGGGACTTTCGACACACGCCCTAGACCGCAGCGGTCTTCGCGTACCGCACCAGACCGGCCCACGCGCCGCGCGAGAGGGCCAGGGAAGGACCTGCGGGGACCTTGCTGTCACGGACGGCCGCCTTGGGCTCCAGCTCAATGCGCTTGCGCGAGTAGACGGAGAAGCCCTCCGCCACGATCTGCTCGTAGAGACGTTGAAAGAGCCCGTCCGTAGCGAAGACTTGATCGAGAAGGGCGGGAGTCTCCGGCGGAATCCTCCCCGCCGTAGCCTCCAAGCGACTGAGCCTTTTCCGACCTCACGCTGACGCGTGGTGAAGGACAGGAACGGGCTGGATAATCGCGGTGATGCGGTTGGTGCTGCAGCGGAGTTTCCGCAGGAGGCGCCAGCCCTTGAGGGTGGCCATGGCCTGCTCGCCAAGACAACGGATCTTGGCGTGGGTGGTGTTGTGGCGGCGCTTCCACTGCTTGAGGTGGCGCCCTCGAAACGGGACCCGGACGGGCCTGCCGCTGTGTCGGCTTCCGTCCGTTCGCCATCCCGCGCTCACTTCGCTGTCCCGCCGGTTCCGCTCCGCGCTCGCTTCTCAGATCATCTACACGCGCGCCGAAGCGGTCCCGGTTGCAGACCGCCGGGAAAGATTGCCAAGCAGGCGCCAGGCTTCTCCGCCGATCGTCCTCGTGAGGCGTGCGATAGGTTCCCCGCCATGGTCGAACCTGGAACCTTCACCTGGCCGACGACTCCGATACCGACCGAACGGCTCGTGCTCCGCGCGTCCGAGGCCCGCGACCGTACGGTCTTCGTCGAACTGTTCGCCTCGCCCGAGGTGGGCACCTACATCGGCGGCGCCCGGACTCGCGACGAACTTGAACGCGCGATGCCCGAAGTGCCCGGCCGACGCCCCGGCTGTTTCGTGGTCGAACTCGACGGAACGATGATCGGCATGATCACGCTCGACCCCCGCGGCGCCGAACGCCGGGGACACGTCCGCCCCGAGGCCGGAGAGACCGAACTCGGTTACCTGTTCCTGCCCGAGGCGTGGGGACACGGGTACGCCTTCGAGGCGTGCGCGGCGGCACTCAACTGGTTCACCGGCGCACGGCCCGGCGAACCCGTGGTGCTCTCCACCCAGAGCACCAACCACCGGGCGATGCGCCTCGCGGCGAGACTGGGCTTCACCGAGGTCGAACGGTTCGAGGAGTACGGCGCCGAGCAGTGGTT
>NZ_JBFAWG010000246.1:0-2148 GCF_040680215.1 Streptomyces sp. NPDC052107 | reverse complement strand
AGGTGGTCGTACTCGGCATCTCCCATGCGGCCCGTGTAACCGTAGGAGACGGCGTTGAGCTTCTTCTCCTTACCGGTGATGGAGGCCGGGGGCCGGATGCCCTTGGTGTAGCCGCCCTTGCGGCAGATCGTCGACTTCAGGTTCGTCTGGGTGACGGCCGGGGAGATCGCGCCCGGTGTACACGCCGGATCCTCAAGGGGCTCCCCGCTCTCGTACCGGTAGTGGCAGCTGCCTGCTGGGGGCTGCTGCTGGACGGTGTACGTGTTCTGCGGGCCGGCACCGACCGCGATCGTCCTCCCGGATGCTCCGCCCGCACCTGTGGCCGACGACCCCGGCGTCGCTGTCGCGCCCCGCGACCCGGCTGAGCCGTTGTGCACCTTGGGCGAGCAGGCCCCCAAGAACAAGCCAATGAGCAGCACCGACGACACGGTGCGAGCAGCGGACCCCATGACGGACCTCTCACAAGTGGGCAGTAGGTGAGCAGATGCTGCCCCACCAAGCTGCTGCTCCACCGCGCGGGGTCCGGCGCGAAGGCGCACTTCGTCCTGCACGACGACGGACCGGGCATCTCTCGCAACTGAACGTCCGGTTCCCGGTAAGCCGGGACTTACCGGGAGCCAGAAGGTTTCCGAGGAAGCTTGTGCCGAGTTCGGTGGGCGGCGAGAGCGCTTCGGTCACTGCTGTTCCTCGTCGTAGTCGTCGTCCCACTGCTCCGGGCCGTAGCCGTAGTCCGTAGGGTCCTCTCGCCCGTAGCGTGTCTCCTCACCGCGTCCTCCAGCAGCTCCCGCACAGGGCGGTACTGCCGTCTGCCGCATCGGTTGGACGTCCGCACCGGTCGCACGCGACCAGGGCGGGGAAGGCAACGGAGCAGGCGAAGCAGAAGGCAACTTCGCTCACGGGTTCGCAGAGGATCCGGACGACAGGCCGATGACTGCTGCAGGACAGGGACCACTGGCCATCACCCGGCCGACACGTCGAGTGGGTGCATCCCCGCGCTGGGCTCTAGTGTCGAGGTACCTTGCGCTGTGACAGGACGCCGGGCCGGGCGGCCTCGCACACCGCGCCCCGGGCAGGGGCCGCCCATTCTCCCGTCTCTCGGGTTTTGTCCCTGAAACTACGTCGAGCGCCTCGACGCGACCGCGCGGCCCGTGGCCGCCGCCGCCCCCAAGATTGCCTGCTGCACCGTGGCTGGCGAGCCCGGTGTCCTGTGCTGGCGCCTACGGAGGGCGGCTGTGTGGGGGAGCGGCAGTCGGCGCCGATGGGTAAGGCGCGGTCAGGCAGGGAGGCCCGGCACCCTTCACGGTGCCGGGCCTGTTGGGGGGCTGGGGTCAGACGACGCGGATGTTCTCCGCCTGGGGGCCCTTTTGGCCTTGGGTGATGTCGAACTCCACGTGTTGGCCCTCCTGCAGTTCGCGGAAGCCCTGAGCGGCGATGTTGGAGTAGTGGGCGAAGACGTCCGGGCCGCCGCCCTCCTGCTCGATGAAGCCGAAGCCCTTCTCCGCGTTGAACCACTTCACAGTGCCCTTGGCCATGGCTGTCTCCTTCGAGGGGGTTCGGGCCCGCACCGTGCGGGCCTGGAGGTGATCGCCCTGGTCCGGAGAGGGCTGCACAGCAAAGCGCCCGCGGGCAAGGCGACCGCGGGCGAACGACTTCGGAACCACGACTGCTCTGTGGATCACGCTAGTCTCTTTGCCGGGACGCCACCAGGCTTGACCCCGCCAGCCCGTCGTGCGCCGGTGCAGGCACTGCCGCGAGCCGCTGAAGGCCACCGCCCGCAGTCCAGAACCCACGGGGCCGGCCACGCACGCGCACCGCCGATATGTCGAAAATTCGCATAGAAGCTATTTATCTGGGGGGATTCGGGTATATTAATTAATAGGCCATAACACCGAAAGAGCCGCAAAGTCGATGAGGACGTCTAATCGGCGGAGCGACTTGGACAGGATGTGGTTCAGGCCCCCGGCAAGCCGGCGCGACACCGAGGCGACAGTGACGACTGAAGCTTCAAGACACGCGCAGCACTACCGGGGACTGTTTTGCGCTCTGATCCTTCCCGGAGTTCCGCAGCAAATCGGCCTTCTGGCAGGTGATGCATGGCAAACCTGCTGGTCAGGCGGTTGAGACATAGCGGCAGGCGTCAGAATCCCT
>NZ_JBFAWG010000245.1:0-2231 GCF_040680215.1 Streptomyces sp. NPDC052107 | reverse complement strand
CAAGCGCAGCATGGCGAACGCGTTCGTCACACCCAGGTAGGCCAGTCGCAGCACCACGATCGATCATGTTCCCGCAAGGTTGGGCACTCGCGCCAGAGCCCCGACCCCAGCACGCGGGCCGACGGCCCGCGGAACCCGCATACCGCCTCTCACCTGCACGGATGAGGTTTTCGGCAGGGGCAGCCTTGGGCATCATGATCAAGTACGACAACGCAACGAGGACCGCGACCGTAAGGTCGAGGCCCTCGCTTCCGTATCGTTATAGCGAGTGTCCCAAGGGCGAGTTGACGGCTGACGATACGGTTGTGGTCGGGCAAGGACGACTCGAGCTGCAAGACCCGCGAGGTGGTCTCAAGGTCTCCTCGGGGAAACGGGCACCTGCCCCATCACCACACCAGTCAGTCTCCAGCCGCACGACCCCTGAAGTAGGCCGTGCTGCTCCGCCCACTCTCCCAACCGACACGGTCACGTCCGATTACTCCTATGTCAAGCGGCCGTCGCGAGAGTGATCACGTTGCTGTGTGATTCTCGGGCATCGCGCCGGAGAGCCCGGTAGACGACGTCGGACAGGTGACACTTGAGGGCGCGGATGGCTTCGGTGACCAGGTCCGGCGGGCGTGGTGCGGTCGGCTTGGGGCCCCGTGGCCCTGCTTCAGACCGCAGCGGCGATCAGCCCGCTGCTCGCGGGCAACCCGATGAAGTCCACGATCGACAGGGCGCTGGGAGACCTCGGTCTGCCCCGCACGCTGTTCAACCTGCGGCGCGCCCGGCCGCTGTAGCCCACCCCCAGGCCGGCACCGCACCTGCCCGACAGTTCTGGGCAGGTGCCCTTTGCCACCTGCGGAAGCTTTCCGTGCCCATAACGTGCTGTTCGGCTCCCAGCCATCGATCACGCCACTTCCCGTAGCATTGGTCACCCTATCTTTCTAACCGCTGTTACATTTCAAGAGTTCTCGCGGTTAGGGAAGAAGGTTCTCCATGGTGACTTGGGCAGGCAGGAGAGCGGCCACGTGGACGGCCCTTGCGGCCGCTGCCATGACGGCCGCGACGGCATGCGGTTCGACGACCACGTCAGGGACGGGCGGCAGCACGACGAAGCCGACACTCGTCCTCTACTCGGCCATGGGCTACGACCAGCCGGTGGCCGATGCCTTCCAGAAAGCGACCGGCATCCCGACCAAGGTCGTGGACGACAGCACGGGACCACTGCTGGCGAAGGTGGCCGCGGAGAAGGCCAATCCGCAGTGGGGTCTGCTGTGGGCGGACGGCGCGGAGTGGGCGGCAGCGCTGGACGAGCAGGGCCAGCTGCTGAAGGGCTTCACCCCGTCCGTCGCCTTCAACGCGGCCGGCCAGGCCGCCCTGCCGAAGAACAAGAGCTACACCCCGTCCGGTGTGACCATGGCGGGCACCGTCGTCTACGACACGACCAAGACGCCGAAGCCGCCGACCTCCTGGCAGGACCTGCTGACCCCCGCCTGGAAGGGCAAGGTCGGCATGAACAACCCTGCCGTGTCCGGGCCGACCTACCCGTTCGTGGCCGGAATGATGAACAAGCTCGGGGGTGAGTCCCAGGGCAAGGACTACTACACCAAGCTCAAGGCGAACGGGCTGCACGTCTTCCAGACGAACGGTGACACACTGCACGCGCTCGCCACCGGGCAGATCGACATCGCCCTCATCCAGAGCTCGGCCGGCCTGGGCGCGGCCAAGAAGGTCAACGACCCCCACCTCAAGACGGCCTTCGTCAACGGAGTCACCCTGCTGCCGGGTGTCATGGCCATCGATGCCAAGGCGCCCGCCGCGGTCCAGGCCGAGGCGAAGAAATTCGAGGAGTTCGTGCTCAGCCCGGCCGGACAGCAGGCCGCGAAGAACGGCAACCCGACCGGCGACTCGCTGTTCTGGCCGGTGGTCCAGGGCGTCTCGCCGCTTCCGGCCGTACCCCCGCTGTCTTCGGTGAAGTACCAGACGGTCGACCCGACCATCTGGGGGCCGAAGGAAGCGGAGATCAACTCGTGGTTCACCGCGAACATCGCGAAGTAGCGGGATGACGACGAACAGGTTCGCCCCGGCGCCGGCTGCCGGCCGGGGCCCGCACCTTCAGGAGGCGGCCGGCCCGACGCCGAAGCGTGCCTTCCGGTGGGGGCGGCCAGGGCGCGCCGGCGCTCGTCGTGCGCAATCGCCGGGCCTTGCGCCGCATGCTGTTCAAACCGGGCGAGCTGGGTCTCGTCCGC
>NZ_JBFAWG010000244.1:0-2370 GCF_040680215.1 Streptomyces sp. NPDC052107 | reverse complement strand
GGCTGTCTTGGCCGAACAGCCGCACCGGCAAAGCCCGGTGCACGAGCCGCTGGCCGCGCCGGCGGTCGTTTCGACGCCTGCACGGATCCACCTTCTGACCTTCGTCACCCAACAGGGACGTCGATCCGGCCGAACTTCCCGGCACCACTCGTCTCCACCCGTGTTTCGCCCCAGCCCGTAGCAGCTCTGAACCGTCTTTCATCACTGGCATGGCGTCGGCTGTGCCATCGGACGCAGTGAAGCCGGGAGATCAGGCGATGGCTCGGACGGCTCGGAGTGTCCGCACCAGGTCACGGGGCGCCAGTCAAGACCACGGCATGTTCACAGCGTGATCGATGTGGGCGTCGTCGAGGAGGCGGGCGCCGACGGCGTCGGCATTGAAATCGTCGACCAGCCCCGAGGCGGCTGCGCCGTCGTGTCCGAGGTGGCGCAGGTCGGCGGCTTTCGCGCGGTCGAGGTTCTTGCGGGTCATCCTGACGACCTCCGCGTCGATCTGCTCCGGAGGTCGCCCGTGCCGGATGGATCGAGGTGGTGAACCCCGGCGGCGCGAGATCACTGGACGTGCCGTGCCCGGAGCTAGCAAACCACTCTGTCCCGGCCGGGCACGGCAACCGATACTCGGTGTGCGACGGGCCACGCGGTGGCCGCCTGCGTCCAGATCACCGACGGCCCCTGAGGGTGCCGAGAAATCATCCGCCCAGGTCATGAGCTTGACCACCAACCATGGGCCGTCTGCGGCCCCGCCACACGCACCGGCGGTGGAGGGACGGCATCATGATCTTCCGTGCTGCTGCACCTGGCTTACCTCGCCGCGACGAACACCTTCACGCTCCTGCGCCTGCTGCCGATGCGCGACCGAGACAAAGACATCGAAATCCTCGCACTAAGGCACCAACTGCTGGTACTGCAACGCCAGGTCGGCAAGCCCACGTTCACCGAAACCGACCGAATGGTGCTCGTCGGCTTGCTCCACCACGTGCCGCGGGAGAAGCTGCGCCACCTCCTGCTACTGGCACGCCCGGACACGATCTTGCGCTGGCACCGTGACCTGCTCAAGCGGCGCCATGCCGCGACCTGCACACCCGGACACCGCGGGCAACCGCCCACGGTCCGTTCGATCCGCACGCCACTCCTCCGCCTCGCCCGCGAAAACAGCTCGTGGGGGTATCGCCGGATTCACGGTGATCTAGCGACACGGGGCATCAAGCTCGCCGCCCCCACCGTCTGGGAAATCCTCCGCGAGCACGGCATCCCACCCGCGCCCGAACGCCAGAGCACCACCTGAGCCGCCTTCCCACGCAGCCAAGCCAACGCGCTGCTCGCCTGCGTCTTCTTCAAGACCCGCACCCTGACCGGGGCACGCCTCCATATCTTCGCGATCACCGAGCACGCCACCCGGCGCATCCGGATTCTGGGCGCCACCGCACATTGATCTGGAGTCAGGCCCACCTCCTCCACACACTGCGCGAGTTCGAGGACTTCCACAACGAGCATCGACCGCACCGGGCGCTCGGTCACGCCGCGCCGCTGCACGCACTACCCGCACCGATCAATGATCAGGGCAGGTCACTCGCCTCGACGTCCGTCGACACGATCGCCTCGACGGAGTCCTCCATGAGTACCGATATGCCGCATGACCAGCACGGATGCTCTATCGGCACCAGCACCTCGTGAGCGCGGGTGCGACGTGGCAGGGCTTCGTGGCGGAAGTCCGTCATCAGGTGCGCTCCTCCCCCGCCAGCGCCGCCTCCAACGCGGTCGGCAATCGGTCGGCCCACGGGCGTGCCTCCTCGATCTGCGCGGTTAGCTGAGGCAGCGTCAGGTCCTCGCCGAAGCCGCCCACCAGGTGGATGCCGATCGGCAGTCCCTCCTCGTTCCACGAGAAGGGAACGGACATCGACGGCTGGCCCGTCTGATTCGCGACAAACAGGTACGGATAGTACGCACCCTCCCGTTCGAGGATCTTTTCCGGCTCTCCCTCGACGAGGTTTCCGAGCGGCACGGGCGGCATCGCGAGCGTCGGGGTGAGCCAGACGTCGAAGTGCTGGAAGAAGGCGCCGAGTTGCCGCTCGATCCGGTGGTTGACGTTGACGGTGCGGATGTGATCGGCGGCCGAGCGGCGCATACCGAGCTCCCGCAGGTAGGCGTTGACCGGTTCGATCTCGCCTGCCTCCGGCTCACGTCCCAGCCGCTCGACCCACTCCGCGATCCATGCCGCTGTACCATCAGCCCACGACTCGAGTCCCGCCTGCCCGGCGGCTTCAACGTCGTACTCAGGCTCAACAACTTCGTTAGCTATCCCGGGTGTTGTGCTCGTATAGTTCTGTGCATGGAGTTGCTGCGGTTGTCCAAGGCTGCGAAGCGTCTCGG
>NZ_JBFAWG010000243.1:0-2404 GCF_040680215.1 Streptomyces sp. NPDC052107 | reverse complement strand
AGCGGGCGACCAGGACATCCAAAACCGTTCGGGATGCCCGCAGTGACCAGGTATGGGTCCAAGACTCACTACTGCTCACTGATTAGGAACGGTCCAGGCGAAGCCCACCTGGCTGGTCGCCGGGCGCTGGTCTCGGGCCTGCTGCCCCCTTCCCGGTTCGACGAGCTGGCGGAGGACGCGATACGGCACGAACGAGGGGCTGCCCGGCGACATCCCGGTGGTGGAGGGATGCCGCCTGCTCGTGCTGGAGGAGCCAATGTATCAACGCAGTTGGAACGCCGACCGGTTCTTCCCGCTGCTCCCGGGTACGGCCGAACTGACCCGCGTCCTGTTCGCCGACGGGGCGCGGACCCGGTTCGCCCGTACCCCGTTCGGCAACGGGACCTGCCGGGCTTCCTGACTCGGTGGACCCGGCCGTCACCGCGCGGCCGCCCCGAGTCGGAGCTCGGACCCGGCCCCCTCTGTCGGACAAGGAGTGCACCGGGGTGCTGTCCGAACTGCTGAACATCTTCCCGGTGATCACGGAGTTGCGACGCTCTGTGATCACTGGGGATCATCGGCGACCCGGATGATCGTCCTGCCGATGACGCGCCGCTCAGGGGCGAAGGCGGCGGCTGCCTCGGCCAACGGGCGGACCGCGCCGACCCGCACGTCGAGCCGCCCGTCGCGGACCCGCTGCGCAAGGTCCGCGAGACGCGCGCGGTCGGGTTCCACGACGAAGAACAGCGCCCGCCCGTCCTTGGGCCGGACGGTGGGCGGCTGGGCGATCGTGACGAGCGTGCCGCCGGCGCGTACGAGCGCAGCCGAGCGGTCGAGGATGTCACCGCCGATCACGTCGAACACCACGTCGACCTCGCCGGCGTCCTCCATCCAGCCAGCCTCGAGATCCAGGAACGTATGCGTGCCCAGAGCGAGGACGGCGTCCCGGTCGGCGGACCGACCGGTGCCGATCACCCGGGCTCCCGCCCCCAGCGCGAGCTGCACCGCAATCGAACCGACGCCACCCGCGGCGCCGTGGATCAGGACGGTCTGGCCGGTCATGATCCGTGCGTGGTCGAACAGGCCTTGCCAGGCGGTCAGTCCAGAGATTGGCAGCGCGGTCGCCGCCGTGTGGTCGACATCCGCGGGAAGCGGGGCGAGGTTGCGGGCCTCCACGGCGACGTACTCGGCCAGCGAGCCGTTGCGGGCCCAGTCGGTCAGTCCGAAGACCCGCTGGCCGACAGTGAGCCCGGTGGTTCCGTATCCGAGCTCCGCCACGACACCCGAGACCTCATGCCCGGGCACGCTCGGCGCGCGGTCGCGGCCAGCTCGATCAGACCACGTTCCGGGCCAATCGAGCTCTCCGCGGGTGAATCCCGCGGCATGCACCCGCACGATGACGTCGTTCTCGGCGGCATGGGGATACGGCAGGTCGGTCAGAGTCAGCCCGCTGACGCCGGCGTCGCGGTCTGATGCGGTGATGGCTTGCATGACTGTTCCTCTGTCTGGCTTTCCGAAGAGTGCATCTATCAATCACGTCAGTGGATCTCTACCGTCGTGTCGTTGCTTCTCGCAGGTACTCCGACATGCGACGGCGGCCAGCACCGGGTCGATACGGCCGGCATGGCCGGTGGGTCCGTCGGCACGTGACCGACCGGCATGGATGAGGGCAATCAGTGACAGAACCTCGACGAACCCGATGTCCTTTTGGGACGAAGTCGGGGTCCTTTGACCGTGTCCAGGAGCGGGTGCGGCGCCATTGGAGTTGGGCAACAAGGCGGGAAGGCCGGATGGGACTTTCCACCCCGACACCGGGCTGCTGCTGGTGTGGTGTGGTGTGGTGTGGGAGCATACGTCCGCTCTCCAGGCACATAATGGTGCGTACGAGTTGACGGTCTTCAAGGGGCACAGGCACTGGCCTCCAAGCGCTTGCGCTGGGCGGGTAAGTGGTTTCACGCACCGGCTGGCAGTCGCTGATCAGCCCAGATGATTTTGCCGTCCGGGATGTGGCGGGTTCCCCATCGGCAGGACAGTTGAGTGACGAGGAAGAGGCCGCGGCCGTGTTCGTCGGTGGAGCGGGGGTGTCGCACAAGCGGGTGGCTGTGGCTGGCGTCGGAGACTTCGCAGGTCAGCATCTCGTGCCGGATGAGGCGTAGGCCGATCGTGCGGTCGCTGCTGCAGTCACCGTTGCAGTCGCCCTTATCGTGGATGATGGCGTTGGTGAACAGTTCGCTGACGATCAGCTCTGTGGACTCGGCTAGGTGTTCCAGTCCCCACTGGGTCAGCTGCCGGGCAGCGAGAGTTCGGGCACGGCTGACGACGGCGGGGTCGCTGAGGTTCCCCCGAGATGCGGGGAAAGGTGACAGCAGGTCAGATGGGTCTCATGAGAGGAGCCCAGACGATGCCTGCCCCGAGGAAGTACCCG
>NZ_JBFAWG010000242.1:0-2408 GCF_040680215.1 Streptomyces sp. NPDC052107 | reverse complement strand
TCCATCTCCACGCTCACGCAGCCCCGCCCAGGTGGGAAGAACCCGCACCGGACCCTACGGTTCCCATGGGATCGCTTAGCTGATTAGAGACGCTTGGCACGTCTGGTGTCGCCTCAGGGGCGCAGGTCGTCGTGCAGGCCGAGGTGGTGGTAGCGGTGGCTGGTCGTGGCAAGGATCCGAGGGGCGAGCAGTCGCAGGATCCAGCGCGCGTCTTCGCTGGGGTTGGTGTGCGGGTGCCGCGCATGTACCAGCCGCGGACGATGCTCCGCTCGTCCTCGTATGCCGTGCGGATGGCATGGGCGGTGATCTCCCGCCCCGTAGCCAGATGCCCAGGTCGGCGGCCGTGGGGTCTTGGGCCTGGATGGCGGAGATCTGCCGGACGACCGCCCCGGCAGAAGTCTCCCGTATTCCGCCGGCCAGAGCTGGCGAAACAGGCCCGCAGCCTGCGGACGCTCTCGTGGTCAAGCGTCGGGACATGCCCCTCGTGATCAGCGCGGTCAGGAGACGGCCGTATCAAGGGTCCCGGCAAGTTCAGTGGGTGCCGACAGCATCGGCCAGTGCCCGGTGGGCAGGTCGAAGCGCCGCCACGGCGGCTGGTTCAGGAAGGCCAGCATCGGCACCCCGGCGTCCAGCAGGCCCGTGAAGTCATGGCAGGCGATCAAGACCCGGTCCACACCGGGCCCGAGCTCGGCCGAGACGGCGAGACGCTGGGTGTAGGTGCCGAACGGCTGAGGGGTGGCACGCGCGCGCAGAACGTCCCGCTGGCCCTCGTCGAGCCCGTCGAGGCTGCTGGACAGTCCCAGGACCTCCAAGGGCGGCATCGGCAGCCGCCACCCGTCGTCGGAAGCGGAGACCTGGTGGCGCAGTTGGTCCGCTGCCTCAGGTGGCATGAGGTCGAGCATGCGCATGCCCGCGGCGAACGGGGCGCTGTCCACGTAGACCACGCGCTCCAGCCGGTCGCCGAGACGTCCGGCCGCCCCAGTCACCGGGGCAGCCGCATAGCTGTGGGCGACCAACGTGACGTCGCGCAGATCGTTCCGCTCAACGAATCCGGTGATATCCGCGATGTGCGTGTCCAAATCCGTCTGTGGCCCGCCCTGGTCGGCCTGCTCGGCCAGGCCCGTCAGCGTCAGCGGCAGCGCCGTGTGGCCGCGCTCCCGCAGCGCGCGGACGGTGTCTTCCCAGGCCCACGCCCCGAGCCAGGCGCCGGGAACGAGTACAAAGGTGGCCATGTGATCTCCCATACGTGAGCTGCTGCGGGGAGCGTAGAGTCAATACAGGACACATTCCGCCCTGAAATGCCGAGAGATCCATGTCGCATCCCCTGACCCGTGTGCTGACCCTGCTGGAACTCCTCCAGTCACACACCCAGCTCACCGGGGCGGAGCTGGCCGACCGCCTGGACACCGACGTCCGCACCGTGCGCCGCTACACCGCCCACCTGCGGGAACTGGGCATCCCCGTGGAGGCCGAACGCGGCCGCTACGGCGGCTACCGACTGGCCCGCGGCTACCGGATGCCACCCCTGGTCCTCACCAACGACGAGGCTCTCGCCGTCGTCCTTGGCCTACTCGCCGCGGAACGCCTGGGCATGGGCACCGCCGCACCGGCCAGTGCCGGTGCCCTGGCCAAGATCGAGCGGGTGCTCCCGTACGCCCTGCGCGAACCGCTCACCGCCATGCGGGAGACTCTCTCGTTCACCGCCAACGCCGTGATCGGGCAGGCACCCGGCACCGGCGTCCTGCTGGCCCTGGCCCAGGCCTCTCGCGCCCACGAGACCGTCGGCATCCACCACCAGTCCTGGCGCCAGGAGCACACTGAACGCGACATCGACCCCTACGGCGTGGTCTTCCACACCGGCCGCTGGTACGTCGTCGGCCACGACCACCTCCGCGACAGTCTGCGGACCTTCCGTATCGACCGCATCGCCTCCGTCACCGCCCGGGCTCGCCACTTCACAGCCCCCGACGGCTTCGACCCCGTAGCCCACCTGACCTCGACCCTGGCCCAGGGGACCTACCGCTGGCACGTTGAGGTGACGATCCACGGCCCCCTCGATGAGATCGCCCGCCGGCTGCCCCGCTCAGCCGTCACCCTCACCACCCAGCCCACCGGTGTCCTCATGCACGCATGGGCGGAACGACTGGACGGCATGGCACACCTGCTCGCCTCCCTGGAATGGCCCTTCACCATCCACCACCCCGACGAACTACGAC
Source organism: Streptomyces sp. NPDC052107 (assembly GCF_040680215.1). NCBI lineage: Bacteria > Bacillati > Actinomycetota > Actinomycetes > Kitasatosporales > Streptomycetaceae > Streptomyces > Streptomyces sp. NPDC052107. The sequence goes on along the minus strand of NZ_JBFAWG010000242.1, from coordinate 192 downwards.
AGGCCCTCAAGAACCTCGCCGACCAGCTCATCGCAGCCGTCCAACGGGAACCAGGTGAACCACCGCAGTAAAAACCCGTAGTTCGGACAGGCTGAGTTGAACCGGATTTTGTAGCGGCCCTGAAGCCAGGCATGATCGCCTCGGCAGACGGGAGAACACAGGTCCGATGCCTGCACCATGGAAATACCCCGA
>NZ_JBFAWG010000241.1:0-2441 GCF_040680215.1 Streptomyces sp. NPDC052107 | reverse complement strand
GGCCGCGAGCGCGAGAGCTCGTGCGACCTGCCGTTCATCGACGCCGTCGTAGAGGTGGCTGTCGTGCATGAGGAAGTCGGGGCCGCGCTCGTGGCGGTGTGCGAGGACGGCCAGGGTGAGGTCGAAGCAGAAGATGACCATGTTGTTGATGCCGCGGCTGTCGTCGGCGTCGATGCGGGGCGTGATGCTGAGGCTGGTCCGGCCGGCTTCGATGGCGAGGTAGGCTTCGCGGCCCTCGCCGTAGAGGTGCTGGGCGTACCGGGAGAACAGCAGGATCGCTTCGTCTGTCTGCTGTCGGCGCTCTCGGAGGTCGAGGTCGACGGCTTGCTGCAGTTCAACGCTCTTGGTGGTGATCTGGCGGGCGCTGGCTTCGAGGGCTTGCGCTGCGTCGAAGCGGTGGCGAAGAGCACCGAGAGCGGCCTCCTCCCGACCAAGGGCTGTCTGCAGGGCGGTCAGCGCTTCCAGCGCTCCACCGTCCAGCCAGCTCGCGCAGGAGGCGAGCCTGGTCCTTGCCCAGGTCGGCACGCTCCTGACGCCGGGCGGCCAAGCGGTCCGTGAGTTCCTGGATCTCTTCCTCCAGGAACCTGCGCCGATTGCGTACGACGGAGTGGTGGAACGCCTTGACCTCGTCGAAGCGACGCCGGACCTGGTCATTGAGGATGACCCCGAGCTCGCGGTAGGCCGGCTCGAGGTAGGACACCTCGACGTCGGTGGTCTCGGCGACCGCGCCTCGGAGTTCTTCGAGGTTGTGCTGGTCGATCACGTCGTCTTGGGCGAGCTGCTTGATCCGGCGGCTCACCTGGTCTGCGCGCTCCTTGAGGCGCTCGTACTCGGGGACGACCTGGAAGGCGGCAACCTGCGTTCGAAGCCGTTCGACCTGTGCTTCGGCGAGAGTGATCTGGCCCCTCAGATCGGCCGTGGAACCGACGATCCGACCCCATACGGGATCGTTGACGGCCTTCCTCAACTGGTCCCTGGTCGCCTTGCGGGCATTGAGCTCGCGGTACCCGTTGACCATCTGCCAGTCCAGCCCAAGGAGGTAGGACAGATTCGACGATGCCTCGGCGGCCGCCTGTCGGGAAAACGTCCGGGTCGGCTCGTTGAAGCCGTGAGCGGAGACCCGGCGGATGAGGAACGACAGGAGCGTGCGACCACTCACTCCGGGATGGTCACCCTCCAGCCCGAAGAGGTCCCGCTCGATGACGCGATTCCACTGCTCCACAGACAGCTCGACGTCCGGGCCGTCCGTGAAGAGCGTGTCGGCCGGCATGCCGGATACGTCCCGGCTCAACGTCACGACCTTGGGATTGTCTCCGCGCCGTCGTACCTCAAGCGGATCGTCCTGCCACGGCCAGTCCATAGCGAGGCCGAAGGTGATGTGGCGCAGCGCCTTGTTCGTGGCCAGCTGTGAGGTTCGGCCGTGATGTCACTGGGATGTTCGGCTGTGTATGTCATTGACGTGTAGGTGCATTGGCGCAGTTCATGGGCGGTCGGGGCGGTCGATCATGGTGACAGTTCCCCGAACTTTGCAGTGACACGAAGCCGTATCGGTCGGTGTCGTGTTCGCCGTATCTCCTTTGTCTTCCTGGACTTTGTGGGGCCGTCTGGTGTGCGGAGTGTGTCCGGGGGTCTTGGCGGGTGTTGCGGGGAGAGCGTGACGCCGGTGCCGGTGCTGCGAGCCTTGTCGGTCGGATTCCCGCGGCAGTCCCGAGGGCCATTAGCGCACGCGTCCATCGAACTGGCGGGAATGTTGTGCTGTCACCCGCCCGAGTGACGGGCTGGGCGGGAGAGCCCACGTGCGTCTCATAGCCTCGCGTCAGACGCATCCGTCACACACGTGCGTCCGGCTGACCCGGTTCTCAACCGCTGTTGGAGGCTTTACGTGATCGCCGTGCCGTTATCCGCCCGCCCACTTCAGGGGTGCCGGTACCGGTGACGACGCTTCCCAGGAGGGCTTGGGGCGGCATCGGGACGAGCTGCGGCCTGCGGCGGTCCGGCAGCTGCTGCACTTGCGTGGTGCGGGGGAGTTGACGACCGCGCATGTGCGGCTGGTCGCCGAGTCAGCGGGCGTCAGCGTGCGGCAGGTGTGGCGCTGGCTGGCCCGCGCTGAGGAGACCGGCAGCACGGAGAAGCCCGAACGCAGGCGGTTCCGCATCACCGACGAGATCATCGACGTCCTCGCCGACCACCAGGGCAACGTCAAACGCGCTCACGAGCACCTGGTGCGCGCCGCCAAGGCGGCGGGTCAGAAGCCGATCGGTCTGACCACGCTGCACGATGCCATCGCCCGTGACCTCGACCCCGGTTTCATGGCGGGCCTGAGGGAGGGCATTCCGGCCGCCCGCGGCTTCGACCCCGCCTTCCGACGGCCGGCGGTGGCCCGGAACCAGGTGTGGGAGGGCGATCACAAGCAGGCGCCGCTGGTGGTGGCGATGCCCGAC
>NZ_JBFAWG010000240.1:0-2483 GCF_040680215.1 Streptomyces sp. NPDC052107 | reverse complement strand
ACCAGGCCGACGCGCCGCACCAGCCCCCCGACGCCAAGTGCACCTCCGTCGTGAACAACTACTTCGGCTTCATCTACAACAAGAAGCGGCTCGCGGACCCGCCCCGCACCTGGGTGCCCGCCTCGGCAACCCGCATGACCAAAGAAGAGGCGCTCGCCGAGCTCGCGGGCACCAGCCAGCGAGCGCCTGCCGCGCCTCGGCGGCGCGCGGAGCCGTATCAGCCCTTGACCCCCGTCCCGGCCAGCTGGGTACGCCCCGGCCAGGCCACTGCCCCCGCCGATCCGTCTTCAAAGGACGCATCATGACTACTGCACCCCAACGCAAGCACGTGCCCAGGCGCCGCGCCGAGTCGCCCGCGGGCCCCTCCGTCACGGCGCCCCGCCGCCGGCCCGATCTGCGTCCGCAGTTCTTCCTCGATATTCCGGACTCGCAACTGGTCGCTACCGACACGCTGCTGCAGATCAAGGACACCGTCGTCGACACCGTCGAATCCAGGGCGATGTCGGTGATCTACGGCGACGCGGGGCTCGGCAAGAGCTTTTCCACCCGGGCCACGATCCAGGAGATGAACCCTGATCTGATCCTCCCGCTGGACTTCGCCCGCTCCCGCCCCGGGCCGAAGGACCTGCGCGAGGAGCTGTTCCACCAGATGAACCTCTCCTGCAAGATGCCCGGCACCCCGACCGCGTTCGACAAGCTGCTGCGCGAGACCCTGCCCCGGCGCCCGTATGTGATCGTGTGCGACGAGGCCCAGCAGTACCGGCGGGAGAACTTCGAGTTCCTGCGCAAGCTGTGGGACACCTGCGACCCCAAGCCCGCCATCCTCTTCGTCGGCGGCCGGGAGGCGTACGAGACGCTGCAGAGCGACCCGGCGCTGGCCTCGCGGATCTACATCCGCCTGGAGATCCTCGCGATGTCCCCCGAGGAGGTCCTCAAGACCGTCCCCGACTCCCACCCGGTGTGGCGGGACGTCGACGAGGCGCTGCTGAAGCGGATCGACACCCAGCACGCCGACGGTTCTTTCCGCGAATGGGCAAGAATCACCAAACACGTCCTGAAGGGCCTTCAGTACTTCGGCGCGGAGAAGGTCGACGACCGAGTCGTGGACTGGGCCCTGGCACGGTGCTGACCACCGCGCCCCCCTCGCGGGCCGTCTGGGGCAAGGCGGCGGCAGGGGAACCTTTCGCCGCCGTGGACGACGCCGCCCCACCCGGCCTGCACTTCCTCGCTGTCCCCGGGGTACGCACCCTGCTCACCCCGGGCATGCTCGCCGTGGGCGAGGCGCTCGCCGACGCCTGTGCCCAGCGGCGCTTCTTGTGCGTGCTGGGCGATGCCGGGGTCGGCAAGACCTTCGCCGTCCGCACCGCGGCACACCGTCTCGGCGCGGCTGTGCTGCTTGACCTGCGGGCCCAGCCCACGCCGGCGGACCTGCGCACCGGCCTCCACGGCGCACTCGAGCTCACCGGCGAACCGCCTGCCGACCCCGGAGCCGCCGACACGCTGATCCGCCACGCCCTGGCCGCCACACCGCGGATCATCGTCGTCGACGACGCCGACCGGATGTCGGGGTCCTGCTTGGAGTACCTGCGCTTCCTCCACGACGGCACCCCTGGCGGGCTGTGCGTGGTCCTGATCGCCGGGCAGCGCGGCGAACGGCACCTACGCGCCCAGCGGATGCTCGGCACCCGCACCGCCGCCTGGCTTCACCTCTCTGCGCTCACCCGCGACCAGGTCCCTCTGGCGGTGCCCGCCCTGCACCCCCTGTGGCAAGCCGTCGCCCCCGGGCACCTGCAGGCGCTGGACGCCCGCTTTGCCAGCGGCAGTCTGCGCCGCTGGGTCCTGCTCACTCACCACACCCAGCGGGCCCTGGCCGCCACAGCAGCCGCGGCGCCCGACCCTCGCCTGCTTAAGACCGTCGTCGACCGCATCGACACCCCGGGCCGACGCCCATGACCACACCCCCTCGCGCCCCACAACAGCCTGCGGCATCGACGGTGCCGCCGGTGAGGCTGCTCCTCGACAGCGACGACGACCACGCGGTGCACCGAGCCGCCTACCAGTGGGCCGATCCCGCCCGCGGCCGGATCACCGTCGACCCCACCCCGCACACCACCAGCCCGGCCTACCTCGCGCTGGATGTGCTGCGCGCCATGGGACGCGACGGCTTCTCCCGCCCGGAGGCCGAGCGGATGTCCACCGACCCGGCCTGGCGCGCGGTGACCTGCTGGACCCTGGCCCCCGACGTGCACGAGGCGATCGTGCTGCGCGCCCACCGCCTCACGGTGGAGCGGCTGCGCCGCCTGGCAGCCTGGCGCGCGGATACCGGTATCCGCCTCACCCTCCTCGCCCACACGCCGGAGCAGGCCGATGAGCAGCGCCTGCGTGAACACCTCACAGCCGCCGGGCTGACCGACGTGGTGACCGTACGCGGCACGACCGCCGTCCTCGGCGCGATCGGCCCGGCCGCCACCGGCCGACGCGTC
>NZ_JBFAWG010000239.1:0-2487 GCF_040680215.1 Streptomyces sp. NPDC052107 | reverse complement strand
CTGCGTGAGGTGGTCTGGGGCGAGGATGCCTCGCTGGTGGATGCCACCGTGTTCACCCAGGCCGGTCTGTTCGCCGTGCAGGCGGCTCTGGTGGCGGTGTTGCGTCACTGGGGCATCCCAGCGGATGTGCTGCTGGGGCACTCCATCGGGGAGATCTCCGCCGCCTATGCCGCCGGTGTCCTCTCGTTGGAGGATGCGGCGCGTCTGGTGGCGGCGCGGGGGGCGTTGATGCAGGCCCTTCCCGCGGGCGGGGGCATGCTCGCCCTGGCCGCCAGCCCCGAGCAGACCGAGGAGCTGATCGCCGGCCTGCCGGTGGATGTCGCCGCCGTCAACGCACCGGCCGCAGTGGTGGTTTCCGGAGTGGTAGAAGATCTGGAGACGGTGCAGGCCCGCGCCGAGGAGCAGGGGGTCCGGGCGACCCGGTTGTCGGTCTCGCATGCCTTCCACTCCCGGATTATGGAGCCGATGCTGGAGCCCTTCACCGAGGTGGCCGCCTCTCTCACCTACCGTCAGCCGAACAGCGCTGTCGTCTCCAACGTGACCGGTCAGTTGGTGTCGGAGGAGCTGACGGATCCGGCGTACTGGGTGCGGCATGTGCGCCAGCCGGTGCGTTTCGCCGACGGCGTCCGTACCGCCCGTGAGCTGGGTGTGACGCGGTTCGTGGAGGTGGGTCCGCAGGTGGTCCTGACCGCCCTGACCCGCCAGACCCTCGACGAGGAGGCCGGTGAGCTGGCCTTCGCCCCCCTGATGCGCCGCCCCCGTAAGCCGCAGGACGAAACCGCCGCCACCACATTGCTCACGGCGGCGGCCACCCTCCACACCACCGGCGTTCCGGTGGACTGGCACCTGCCCGCTCCCACCCGTCACCTCGACCTGCCCACCTACCCCTTCCAGCACCGCCGCTACTGGCTGGACTCCGTGCCCACCGGCAGCGATCCCCGGCAGATGGGCCAGTCGCCCGGCGGGCATGGGTTGTTGGTGGCGGCGGTCTCCACGGCGGACGGTTCGGCGACGGTGTTGACCGGCCGGCTGGGTGTGGGGCGCCAGGCGTGGCTGACGGGCCATCGGGTGGCCGGGCAGGTGTTGGTGCCGGGGGCGGCGTTGGTGGACATGGCGCTGCACGCGGCGGACGTGACCGGTTACGCAGGGATCGGTGAGCTGGTCGTAGGCCGGCCGTTGGTGTTGCCGGAGGCGGGGGAGGTGGATGTGCAGGTGCAGGTGACGGCTGCCGGTGAGGGGGCGGAGGTGAGCATCCACTCCCGCCCCGCCGGGGAAGCGGCGCAGGCCCCGAGCCCGGACACGTCCTGGACCACCCACGCCACCGGCACCCTCACCACAGCCACCACAGCCGGCGCCCCGACCACCGCCCCCGACCTCACCACCTGGCCCCCACCGGGCGCCACTCCGATCGATACCAAGGACCTGTACGACGAACTCCTTGATCAGGGCTACGCGTACGGCCCGGAGTTCCAGGGTCTGCAGGCGGCCTGGCGGTACGGCGACGACGTGTACGCGGAGATCGTGCTGCCGGAGGACATCGACGTTTCCGAGCACACCGTTCACCCGGCGCTCCTGGACGCCGCCCTGCACGGCCTCCGTTTCGGCGTGCACGGTGACCGGGAGCCGGGCTCGCGGCCTGTGCTGCCCTTCGCCTGGCAGGACGTACGGCTGATCCGTACCGGGATGCGTGAGCTGCGGGTGCGGCTGTCGGCCGGTGCGGGTGACGCCGTGCGCGTCGAGCTGGCCGACCGGAGCGGGCAGCCCGTCGGCGTGGTCGACTCCCTGGTGCTGCGGGAGGCCGGAGAGTCGGTCGTCCAGGCCTCCGAGACGCTCTTCGAGGTGACGTGGGAGCCTGCCGCGGTGACCCCGCTCGCCGGCGCCGAGCCGGTGCCGGTGGTCCCGGCCGCCGCGCTCGACGGCGCCCACGGACCGGTGGTCGTCGCCGACTGCGTACCGACCGGCGACGCGGTCCCGGCGGCTGCCTTCGATCTGGCGGCCACGGTGCTCGACGCCGTACGCCGCTGGCTGGACGACCCCAGCCGCGCCCAGTCGACCCTGGTGCTGGTCACCCGGGGCGCCGCCGGCCCGCAGGGCGAGGCGCCGACCGACGTGGCGGCCGCGCCGGTGTGGGGACTGGTGCGGGCCGCGCAGTCCGAACACCCCGGACGCTTCGTGCTCGTGGACGCCGACGACCCCGGCGCGGTGGACCCCGCCGTCTGGCGCCGCGTGGCCACCTCCGGCGAGCCCGAGTGGGCCCTGCGCGACGGCCGCTGGTACCACGCCAGGCTCGCCCGCCTCGCCACGTCTGCTTCTGGTGGTGGTGTGGATTGGGGTGGGGGGACGGTGTTGATCACTGGGGGTACGGGTGGTCTGGGTGCGTTGGTGGCGCGGTATGTGGTGGCTGTCGGGGGTGTGGGGCGTTTGGTGTTGGTCAGTCGTCGGGGGTTGGGGGCTCCGGGGGCTGAGGGGTTGGTGGAGGAGTTGTCC
>NZ_JBFAWG010000238.1:0-2501 GCF_040680215.1 Streptomyces sp. NPDC052107 | reverse complement strand
CGCACCTCGGGCACCTTGGAGCGCCTCCTCGCCCTCCCGCTCGGCAAGGGCGACCTGATCGCCGGGTATGCCCTCGCGTTCGGCGCGGTCGCGGTCGTCCAGTCCGTCCTGGCCACCGCCGTCTCGGTCTGGCTGCTCGGCCTGGACGTGACCGGCTCACCGTGGCTGCTCCTGCTGGTCGCGCTGCTCGACGCCCTGCTCGGCACGGCGCTCGGCCTCTTCGTCTCGGCGTTCGCCGCATCGGAGTTCCAGGCGGTCCAGTTCATGCCGGCGGTGATCTTCCCGCAGCTCCTGCTCTGCGGCCTGTTCGTCCCGCGCGACCGGATGCACCCGGTACTGGAGGCGATCTCGAACGTCCTGCCCATGTCGTACGCCGTCGACGGCATGGACCAGGTCGTACGCCACTCCGACCTCACCGGCGCCTTCCTCCGGGACATCGCGGTCGTGGCCGGAAGCGCGCTCCTGGTCCTCTGCCTGGGCGCGGTCACGCTCCGCCGCCGCACCCCGTGAGACGCCTCCGCACACCCGGGGACCCCGGTGCGAGGATGACGGCGAACGGCAAGACGACGGCCGTGCATCCGACGCACCACGGCCCCAGCACCGCCCGGAGGGTGAACACATGACCCAGACAGTCGCAGTCCTCGGTACCGGAAAGATCGGGGAGGCCCTCCTCAGCGGCATGATCCGGGCGGGCTGGCGACCGGCCGACCTCCTGGTGACCACCCGCCGCAGTGACCGCGCCGAGGAGCTGCGCACGCGGTACGGAGTCGAGTCGGTCGGCAACGCCGAGGCGGCGAAGGCCGCGGACATCCTCATCCTGGCGGTGAAGCCGCAGGACATGGGGAAGCTCCTCGACGAGCTGGCCCCGCACGTCGGCACCGACCGCCTGGTGATCAGCGCCGCCGCCGGTATCACCACCACGTTCATCGAGGAGCGGCTCACCACGGGCACCCCGGTCGTCCGGGTCATGCCCAACACCCCGGTCCTCGTGGACGAGGGCATGTCCGTCATCTCGGCCGGCAGCCACGCCACCGGCGCCCACCTCACCACCACCGAGGAGATCTTCGGCGGCGTCGGCAAGACCCTGCGCGTCCCGGAGTCCCAGCAGGACGCGGCCACCGCCCTCTCCGGCTCGGGCCCCGCCTACTTCTACTTCCTGGTCGAGGCCATGACCGACGCGGGCATCCTGCTCGGCCTGCCCCGCGCCCAGGCCCACGACCTCATCGTCCAGGCCGCGATCGGCGCCGCCGTGATGCTCCGCGACAGCGGCGAGCACCCGGTCAAGCTCCGCGAGGCCGTCACCAGCCCCGCCGGCACCACGATCAGCGCCATCCGCGAGCTGGAGAACCACGGCGTACGGGCCGCCCTCATCGCCGCCCTCGAAGCCGCCCGCGACCGCAGCCGCGAACTGGCCTCCGGCAACGGCTGACCCCCGCCCCGGCCGGGGGTTGACACACCCCGGCCGGAACCGTAATGTGCTCCGAGTTGTCCGACGTGAGCGCCGACCCCGGTCGGTCCCCGGACAGCCATTCCGCAGTAACCACGATCAGCGAGCGACTCCGTGTCGCCTGCTTTTTCGTGCGCATTCGCGAAATGAGGAATCCGCGTTCGAAGGGACGCACCCCCGATTAGCGTCGGGGAGCAGGATTCCGCTAAAGTCTCACTCGTCGGAACGGCCCAACGGCCGGGAGGACAAGCCCCGCTGACTGGGAGTCAGGCCCGAAAGGATCTGATAGAGTCGGACTCGCCGGAAAGGGAAAAGCGCGAAAGCGAAGAACCCCGGAAAGCGAGTAGCAGGACCCGCTTCGACCGGGATCGGACACTGGAAAGCGTCTGATAGAGTCGGAAACGCAAGACAGCAAGACACAAAAGAAGTAAACGAAGGGAAGCGCCCGGAGGGGCCCGGTGATACGGGACCGAAGGAAGCGTCCGTTCCTTGAGAACTCAACAGCGTGCCAAAAGTCAACGCCAGATATGTTGATACCCCGGCCTGCTTCGGCAGGTTGGTGGTTCCTTTGAAAAGTCCTACGGCCGCCATGTGTGGCGGTAGGCAACAACACAGCGAGGACGCTGTGAACGACGGGTCTTATTCCGACCTTGTTGTTCCGCTCTCGTGATGTGTGCACCCGATTACGGGTAATCATTCACGGAGAGTTTGATCCTGGCTCAGGACGAACGCTGGCGGCGTGCTTAACACATGCAAGTCGAACGATGAAGCCGCTTCGGTGGTGGATTAGTGGCGAACGGGTGAGTAACACGTGGGCAATCTGCCCTTCACTCTGGGACAAGCCCTGGAAACGGGGTCTAATACCGGATAATACTCCTGCCTGCATGGGTGGGGGTTGAAAGCTCCGGCGGTGAAGGATGAGCCCGCGGCCTATCAGCTTGTTGGTGGGGTAATGGCCTACCAAGGCGACGACGGGTAGCCGGCCTGAGAGGGCGACCGGCCACACTGGGACTGAGACACGGCCCAGACTCCTACGGGAGGCAGCAGTGGGGAA
>NZ_JBFAWG010000237.1:0-2519 GCF_040680215.1 Streptomyces sp. NPDC052107 | reverse complement strand
GGCCACGACGGTCCGGGCGGGGGCCCGGCTGTTTCGCACCTCGCTCTCCCTGGACGACTGGGCGCGCTTCCTGGCCGTGGCCAAGCCGTGGACGACCCGCCGCGGCACTGCCGCCGTCGCCGAGGACGGCCCGCACGTCATCACCGCCCGGGACGTCTCCTTCACCTACCCCGGCGCCGAAACCCCCGCGCTCGAGGGCATCAGCCTGGACCTCAAGCGCGGTGAGGTCATCGCCCTGGTGGGCGAGAACGGCGCGGGCAAGAGCACGCTCGCCCGGATCCTGACCGGCCTGTTCCTGCCCACCAGCGGTTCGGTGCGGTGGGACGGGGTGGACCTGGCGGACGCCGATCCGGCGGGGGTACTCGCCAAGGTGGCGCTGGTCCCGCAGGACTACACGCGCTGGCCGCTGGCCGCCCGCGAGAACATCACCCTCGGCCAGCCCCGCCCCGAAGGCGATGCGGCTGTGCACGCCGCCGCCGAGGCGGCCGGCGCCGACAGCGTCATCGCAGCCCTCCCGCACGGCCTGGATACGTCGTTGGCCCGCTCCTGGTGGGGAGGGCACGATCTGTCCGGCGGGCAGTGGCAGCGCGTGGCGGTTGCTCGCGCCTTCCACCGCGATGCGCCCGTGCTGGTGATGGACGAGCCGACCGCCGTGCTCGACGCCCGCGCCGAGCACCGGATTTACACCCGCCTGAAGGCCCTTGCCGACGGCCGGGCGACCGTGTTCATCACACACCGGCTGGCCAATACCCGCCTCGCCGACCGCATCATCGTGCTCGACCGAGGGCGCGTCGCGGAAATGGGCACGTTCGACGAGCTGGTCAGCCAGGGAGCGACCTCGATCTTCTTCGAGATGCTCAAGTTGCAACAGGACCGGTGACACCTGGTGATCGGGCCAGGCGGCGGTCGGGCTCGCCGTCACTCAAAGCCGCAGGAAGCTGTCGTAGCCTGGTCGGATGGTGTTGAGCAACGATGAGCGCGACCTGCTGCAGCTGGTCGCACAGGCCGGCAGGCCGGTGTGGATGTCTGAGTACTTCCCGGTCCTGAACCCGGCCGAGCCCGGTATGGACGAGAACCATCCCGGCCACGAAGCGTGGACCGAGCGGCAGATGGCCTGGTACGGCGCATCGATCAGCCTGTGGAAGCGGGGCCTGGTCCGTGTCGTGGTGCCGGCGGACGGCAGCCGCGGCGACCTGGTCGAGCCCACCGACGAAGGACGCGCCGCTCTGGCCGCCGCGGACGCCTGAGCCGCCACGGCAGTGTGCTCCCGGCCGGGATGCTGCCGCCCAGACGCCTGCTGGCCTTGCTGACGGCGAAGGGCCGGTTCCTGGCAGCGCCGTCAGCAAGGGCAGCGCATCCCGGTGCGGTTACTGGGGCAGGGTGTGGCCGATGTGGTCTTTCCACAGGGTGCGGGCGTGGCCGAGGTGGAGCAGGGCGATGTACCACCACAGGTCTGCCTGGGCGCCGTCGCTGCTGGCGAGGGTGGTGCGGTGCGCGGCGGCCTGGGCTTCCTGCAGCGCGCAGTTCACGCGCCACCATTCGGGCGCGGTGCCGTCTACGGAGCGGATGCTGCCGCGGGTGGCCTGCCCGGCGGCTTCCCACAGGGCCTGCAGGGTGTAGCGCAACGACCGTTCTTCCGGTGCGGTGTCTTCCGCGTGCGGGAGGGTGGGGTCGATGACGACGCGGCCCCAGGTGTTGATGTGCTGCGCGATGAGCGCCAGGGTGAGCGGACGGGGCGGGACCGATGGGACGTCCATGGTCACCCCCGGCGCGACGGGCGCGCGGGGTGCGGTCTCGAGCAGACCGGCCTGGGCCAGCAGCCGGGCGGTGGGCACGCAGACATCGTCGCGACGATGGAAGGGGCAGTGTTCGGGCTGCATCGGCGCCTTTCTCCTGGGCGGGGGAGCGCGCCATGCTAGTCGCGGCCCCGGGCGGCGGCGCCCGCCACCGGCCGTCTGGTCACCTCCAGGGCGGTGATCTCGGCCCTGGAGGGCTGATCTGCTTAAGGTCAGGGCCGCCGGGTGCGCTGGACGTCGGGGATTGCCGGCGGCGTCTACGGCGACGGGCAAAGGAGTGCAGTCGGCCGCGTCAGTGATCCTGGCCGAGCGCGCCGAGGTCGGCGCCACGCTCCTCTGGCCGGACCCGATCGAGTGGATCGGCACGGGCGTGACGCCCACCCCAGAGAATGACGTCCGCCCGGAGGCGAGACCCGGGCCACCGATCACCTCGCACCCCGCGTCCTGTCCTCGCCGAACACGCGGCGGTACGCCTCGTCGTGCGGGACGCCGGCCTCCTCGCCGCGCGCCTGGCGGGTGCGGTAGGCGGCCAGGGCTCGCAGTTCCTGTCGTTCCAGGGTGTCGCTCTCCGTCATGGAGACCGCCCTACGAAAACCGGCCAGGCGCGGCGCTTGTGCGGCGGCATCGCCCTGCCGGGCGTGCTGCTTGGGTACGCTGACCGGGAAGACCTCGTCCCTGGTAGCCCCCGAGAGGGGCAGGCCACACGCCCGGGGTTCAACTTCG
>NZ_JBFAWG010000236.1:0-2548 GCF_040680215.1 Streptomyces sp. NPDC052107 | reverse complement strand
CCAACAAGGTCTACGGTGCCGTGGACCCCGATGGCATCGTCTTCGCCGTGGCCTCCTCCTCGATGTTCATCACCTGGATGAAGACCGTCGGAGGACGACTGGAGTCCCGCATCTCGTTCTCCAGCACGATCACCTGGAACGGCTTTCCCCTGCCTGCTCTGACCGACAAAGACCGAGCCTCTCTAGCCAAGGCTGGCCAGAAGGTCCTCGAAGCCCGGGCTCTCCACCCCGACCGCTCCCTGGCCCAGCACTACGCACCTCTGAGCATGGATCCGGCCCTGGCGAAGGCTCACGACGGGTTGGACACGGTGATGGACAAGATCATGGGAGCACCTCGCCGGTGCCGTACCGAGCTAGAACGTCAGGAGCTGCTCTTCACCCGATATGCGGAGCTGGCCTCGTAGCAGCGCCCCGTACGGTGGATGGGGTAGGAGCACCGACGGCGGAGCGACACGGCCAGCGGCCATGATGACCATGGAGTCGTATCTGCCCTTGGGGACCAGCCACCGCCCTAGGTGTAGGAGGGCATGACGTTGTTGACTCGGGCCGGTGCCAACGAGGCCGGCGGGGCGTCTCCGCAGGAGGTATGAGGCCGATGGTAGTTGTAGTGGTTCACCCACACGGCCAGCGCCTCACGCCGAGCTTGCTCTGAGGTGTAGGGGCGGGCGTAGAGGACCTCATCGACCATCAGCCGGTTGTACCGTTCGACCTTCCCGTTATGGCGCGGGGTGTAGGGGCGGATCCGGTGGTGCCGGCCCCCGAGCGAGACCACCTTGGCGGTGAAGTCCACGGCCCGGTAGTTGTTTCCGTTGTCCGTGATCACCCGGTCCACGGTGATGCCGTGGGCGGCGAAGAACGCGCGGGCCCGGCAGAAGAACCCGATCGTGGTCACCGCCTTCTCATCCTCCAACGCTTCGGTGTACGCCAGGCGGGTGTGAGCCGCCCCCTTCATTCGGTCCGGACGTTCTGTGAGTCGTCGGTTTCCATTTGATGGGTGCACTGCCGAGCGTACTCGGCTGGGGTTAGGTAGCCGAGCGAGGAGTGCCGGCGGTGGTGGTTGTACTCGTCCTTCCAGTCGCCGATGATGACCTGTGCGTGCAGCAGCGAGTAGAAGCTGTTGATGTTGAGGCACTCGTCGCGGATCCGGCTGTTGAACGACTCGACGTACCCGTTGCGCCACGGCGAGCCCGGAGGGATGTAGGACAGGCCGGTGCGGGTGCCGGCCCAGTCGGCCATCGCCTCGCTGATGAACTCCGGCCCGTTGTCCGACCTGAGCACCGCCGGGGCGCCCCGGGCGGCGACGAGGTCCTCGAGGTGGGCGGTGAGTCGGTCGGCGGTAATCGAGCGCTCCACGAGCCCGCCGATGCACTCCCGGGTGTGTTCGTCGACGATCGAGCAGATCTTGATCGGCCGTCCGTGCTCGTCGACGTCGAACTGGAAGTCCACCGCCCACACCACGTTCGGCGCGTCCGCCGTCGGCGCGTCGACGGTCGAGGACCCGACGCGCTTGCGTCGACGCCGCTGCGGGACCCGGAGCCCTTCGTCACGCCACAGGCGTTGGATCTTCTTGTGGTTCACCACCCACCCCTCGGCGCGGGCGTCGTGATACGCCCGCCGATACCCGTAGCGGGGATGGTCCTTCGCCCAGGCGCGCAGCCACTCCCTGAGCGCCCGATCCGGGTCCGCGACCGTGTCGCCCTTGAGCGGTCGCCGGTACGCGGAGCGGCTCAGCCCGACCAGACGGCACGCCATCCGTTCGCTCACCCGCAACTTGCGCTTGAGGTGATCGACGGCGGCGCGGCGCCTGTCCGGGCTTAGAAGTTTCCCTCAGCCAGCTCCTTGAGCGCGGTCTTCTCCAGCTCCGCTTCCGCGAGCAGACGCTTCAGGGTCGCGTTCTGCTTCTCCAGCTCCTTCAGGCGCTTTGCGTCGTCGGCCTTGAGGCCGCCGTACTGGTTCCGCCACCGGTAGTACGTCTGCTCGGACACCCCGAGCTCCCGGCACACCGCCGCGACGTCCTGACCATCGGCGAGCATCCTGTCGGCCTGCCCGAGCTTACGGACGACCTGCTCGGGGGTGTGACGCTTCCTGCTGTTCGTCATGATCTGACCAGTCTCCCTGCCCGCGACCGCGGGCAACAGGACGACTCTCATAACGACTGGACCTACGAAACGGGGTCAGCCCACGAGGACATCTTTGGTGCAGGGATAATCATGGAGATGAAGGCGATGCTGATCGTCCAAGGTGGTCCGAACCTCCGCAACGACATCGCGCACGGTCTCCTCGATGACAACTCGGCGTGGAGCTACTCGGCGCTCTACATGTGGTGGTTCTGTCTGAGGCTGGTGACGTGGCCGGTCATCGAGATGATTAGCCGCGCTCGGACCCAGTCAGCAGAGTCTGGCTGAGACCCGAAGGCGAAGGGCACTGGCGGCAACCTCGTTCCGTCGGGCGCGGGTGCCTGGACGAGCAGCAGTCCGGGCCTGCCGTTGGCCTCGACCACGCCGTACTCGGCGCCGGGGAAGAACTTGTGGGCGAAGACACTGACCCT
>NZ_JBFAWG010000235.1:0-2565 GCF_040680215.1 Streptomyces sp. NPDC052107 | reverse complement strand
GATCGTGCGACACGAAAGCCGCTTGAGAAGAGCGGACTCACCGAAGGAGGATCGACTGATGTCGAAGGTGTAGCTCCCGAGCCAGTGCACAGGGCTCGTTTCCGCCTCAGCGTGCGTCGTGAGTAATCGCGGGGTGCGAAGCCTGGGGAAATGCCCAAGGATCCCCGTTCCATCCGGGGGTTACAGGCTGGGAAATGCCGGACGGGTGAATGCGAATGAACCCTTGATGATGCCTCGTCATGAGCACTCTCGCCGATGGGTCGTTTCAGCGAGAGATAGGGACTGGCCGTTGGAAAGCGGCAGGCGCCGACTGGGGAAATCTGGCCGGTCGGGAGTGCACCGCCGTCCCCGGGGTGCAGAGGGCGCCCTCACCGGCAGCATCTCTCTCATGCGGAACGTGACAACCCCGATGGAGTCCAGGCAAAGCAGTTCTGGCCTGGTAAGCCAACCGCAAGGAAGGCCCAACTCTCCAGCGGGCGCAGGAAGACCCAGCAAGCGAATGCCGGTAGCCGAAAGGCAGCAGGAAACCGGGAACCGCATGCCGACACCTCCGTCGGCGGTTCCCGCATAACTGGCCGGATAGGGGCCGATGTCCCGGCCTGAAAGGGCGCTGACGTGGGTCTGGTGAGTCTGTGAAGAACGATGACCGAGGACACCGGAACCGAAGGACAAGTTGGACGCCATGACGACACACACGGCCGGGGCGGCGCAAGCCGCAGCGACTACCGTCACCGTGGCGAACGGACCGGAGGACGAGATCACCGACTGGCCGTCGATCGACTGGCGGAGGGTCGAGGACGACGTACGGCGTCTGCGGCAGCGCATCTTCACGGCATCGCAGGCAGGAGACCTGGCCAAGGTCAGGAATCTGCAGAAGTTGATGCTCCGCTCCCGCGCCAACACACTCGCGAGTGTGCGGCGGGTCACGGAGGTCAACGCTGGCCGCAAGACGGCGGGCATCGACGGGAAAGTCGTGCTACTGCCCCAGGGAAAGGCCGAACTGGCCGACTGGATGCAGCATGACGCGGCCCCGTGGAAGCCCAAGCCCGCCAAGCGGGTGTACATAGCCAAGGCGAATGGAAAACAGCGCGGCCTCGGAATTCCCGTGATCGCTGACAGATGCCTTCAAGCTCTGACACTGAACGCACTGGAACCCGAGTGGGAAGCACGGCTGGAGCCGAAAGTCTATGGTTTCCGTCCAGGCCGTGGCTGTCATGACGCGATCGTGGCAATCCACACGACGGCGAGCGGCAAGAATGCCAAACGCCTATGGGTGCTCGACGCCGACTTGAAAGCGGCATTCGACCGCATCGACCACGATCACCTGCTCACAACATTGGGCACCTTTCCCGGAAGGGGAATGATCGCTGGATGGCTGAAGGCGGGTGTGGTCGAGAAAGGTTGGTTCACCCCCACGGTGGAGGGAACTCCCCAGGGCGGGGTGATCAGTCCCGCGTTGTTGAACATCGCCTTGCACGGAATGGGAAAGGCTGCTGGAGTCCGCTACCAGAATCTCGGCAGTGATGCCACGATTCTGGCGCGCGATTCTCCGGTTCTGGTCGTCTACGCCGACGACCTTCTCGCCCTGTGTCATTCTCGGGAACAGGCCGAGCAGGTCAAGGCGCGGCTGACTGTGTGGCTCGCGCCCCGGGGCCTGGCCTTCAACGAGGACAAGACGCGCATTGTCCACCTCGATGAGGGCTGCGACTTCCTGGGGTTCAACATCCGACGCTACCGCAGCAAGTTGCTGACCAAACCGAGCAACGCGGCCCTGCGGCGGATCCGGGAACGGCTTGCCGCCGAGGTGCTGGCCCTGCGAGGGGCCAACGCCGACGCGGTGATCGCCAAGCTCAACCCGATCATCAAGGGCTGGGCTGCCTACTACCGGATCGGGGTGTCCAAGCGGGCGTTCAACTCGCTGGACGCCTACGTGTGGAGACTGGTCTACAAGTGGGCCAAGTTCTCCCACCCGAACAAGCCGATGCGCTGGGTGACTGCCCGGTACTTCGGCATGTTCAACCCGTTCAGGCAGGACACATGGGTATTCGGGGACCGCACCAGCGGTTTCTACCTCTACAAGTTCGCCTGGACGCCGATCGTCCGGCACCGGATGGTGCCAGGAAGGGCGTCGACCGACGATCCCGCCCTGGCCGACTTCTGGGCCAAGCG
This sequence comes from Streptomyces sp. NPDC052107, assembly GCF_040680215.1. Taxonomy (NCBI): domain Bacteria; kingdom Bacillati; phylum Actinomycetota; class Actinomycetes; order Kitasatosporales; family Streptomycetaceae; genus Streptomyces; species Streptomyces sp. NPDC052107. The sequence goes on along the minus strand of NZ_JBFAWG010000235.1, from coordinate 396 downwards.
GCGCCGCCGCGGCAAACTCCCGCTGGGCAAGGGCACCTTGCATCTGTTGCAGATGCAAGACGGCCGATGTCCGCTCTGCGGAGGGCTGCTGCTGCACGCCGACCACGAGCCGCAAACTCCCGACCAGTGGGAGCAGTGGCTCAAGGTCACCCGCATCGCGATTCGCAAACACGCGGTCACCCCCGAAGCGGGCCACGGCAAGCCGGACAAACCCGCCGCCTCACGCCTGACACACACCCACTGCCGACGTCGGCTGGCCACTGGCCCCGGCCGGTGACCAGCACTTCTGTTCGCCCGCGAGCCCAAGGGGCTTGCTTGAGCCGGTTGCCTGGAAAGCGGGCACGGCCGGTTCTGAGGGGGGACCGCTGCAGCAATGCAGCGGTCCTACCCGACGAG
>NZ_JBFAWG010000234.1:0-2632 GCF_040680215.1 Streptomyces sp. NPDC052107 | reverse complement strand
CGAGGAGGGTGCCCGACGTCGCCTGGGCGCCGGGCGTGCGCGTAGCACTCTGCCACAGGTTCACTACGCTTCGCTAATCCAACTGGTGAGCCTCCCGCGGTCTCATGGCGTGCCGCCCTGCTGGCGGATCGTAGGCGGGGGTCGGTCACGGGCGCAGCCGAACCCGGCAGACCGTCGGAACTGGACCTGCCCGATGATCTACGGCATGGACAACCGCCGCCGACCGGCACGAGTCCCCGAATCGTCACTCACACCAGACCCGCGACCTGCGATTTCACGATGGACGTCACTCAATGCCTGGTGCTGTCGTTGCTCATGAACATCGGAGCGTTCGTCTCCTGGCGCTGTGCGGCAATGGGAGAAGCTCAGGGGACGTCTGCGCTGCCGCGGAGCGTCGGGACATCGGGTCGATATGTGGGCAGGGCCCCTGGTCCACGGAAGACCGGGGGCCAGGGGCGTGGGGTGCCGGTTCTTCGTGAGAGCGGTCAGCTGTTGGCGTTGAGGACGGGATAGTAGCCGGATGCGTGGCCGGTGGCGGTGGGGTGGTAGGACTCCCAGCTCGGGGAGGCCACCAGGGAGTGCAGCCAGTCGTCGCCGGAGCACAGTTCGTGCCCGTTGAAGGTGGAGCGGGCGTCGCCGAAGACGAAGCCGTGCGCTGCGGCCCGGTCGGCGATGACGTTGTCGAGGACGTCCGCGGCCTCGTCGATCTTGCGGTGCTTCGTGTCGCTGAGTCCGACGCAGAAGACACCGAGGGTGTACATCCGCGGATAGCCGAGCACGACGACCTTGGCGTTGGGTGCCTTGGTGCGAATCGCGTTGTAGGTGGCGTCCAGGCGGGCGGGCAGCGTGTTCTGGGCGTAGCTCTCGGCCTGGTTGACTCGGTTGACGCAGTCGCTGTCCGAACCGGTCACGCAGGTGGTCATGACGTCGGAGAAGCCCGCGTCGTTGCCGCCGATGGTGACGGAGACCAGCGTGGTGGAGGAGTTCAGCGGTCCGAGCTGGGAGTTGGTCACGTCCGTGGTCACTGCACCCGAGCAGGAGGTGTCGGCGAACGAGGACGGGGCGTGGGCGTTCTTCCACAGGTAGGGGTAGGCGCTGAAGCTGCGGTGGCAGGAACCGCTCGAACTGTCGTAGTTGCCGGCTCCGTTGCCGGCCGCGTAGGAGTCGCCGAGGGCGACGTAGGAGGCGCCGGCGGCCTGTGCGGGAGCGGTCAGTGTCAGGCTGAACACGGTCGCGAAGCACAGCGTGGCGAGGGCTGATAGAGATCTGACGGGTCTCACGAAACCTCCCGAGAGCGAAAACCGGTTGCTGTTGGGCCGGAGGACGACGGACGCAATGAGGCGTGCCCATGACAAGCGTTCTTCTCGCGTAGACTCCGCGTGCGCCGCGGCGTGCGGGAGCGCCAAGCGGATGCGACGTGAACGACCGTCGCCTGCCGGTGACTTGCGTCGGCGACGGACTGACGGGGGAGTGGCGGCGCGCGCAGTGCAGGCTCGGTCGGGGCGGTGCGCGACCGAGCGCAGACGCGGCCGGAGGGAGTGTGGGGTCGGGGAGTGTCAGCGCACGTGGGTGCCCTGTGTGTTCAGTTCCTGGTCACCGGCCGTATGGGAGGCGTACCGCCCCTGGGGCCGGCGCTGTCGCCGAGTGCGGGTGAGCTGCCCCGGCGCCGTGGGGAAGCAGGCCGTGGGTGCGGGTCGTGGGCGCGGTGGGTGCCGCCGTCGTGAACAAGTCGGACGCCGGGGCGGTTGGCCCGGCGTGTCTCGTGGTGCTGCACGTTTCGAACCGCACGCGGTCCTCCTGGGAGGGGATGCCTTCAGGGGGGTACGGCACAAGCGCCCGCCGAAAAGCCGCATTCGGCGTGCTCCTGACAAGTTCAAGTCTTGATTATCCGAGGCATGAGTGCGGTAGGCAAGCAGTCGGGCCAAAATCCGCGCATGTGGCACCAGAACGTGTACTCGCCTGTAGTAGCCCCAAGTCCCCCCGTGGACATGCCAGTTCGTGCATCGCCCTACAAGCGTGCGAGCGCGCGGCGGTGTGACTGCCCGGTGCTCGGGCGCGACTTCCGCATCTGGGGGCGTCAAGCGGGCGTGGACTCGCTGGCTTGCCGGCACGGCATCAGCCTGCGCGGCGCAGTCCGGGCGCTCCGCCCCGGGGCTCGTTCCGGCGCCGGGCGCCGAGGAAGGCGACGACGCCGGCCGTGACGTGGACGCCTGGGGTGCTCGTCCAAGCTGTGGCCGACCGCAGCGACGAAGGCCTCCTCAAGGCCAGGCGCGAGATCGACGCCGTACCCCCCGCTCCCGCCAGGGTCTCGGACAACGCGCTTCTGCGTCGTTTCCTCGCCACAGCGAAGTTCTGGTCCGCTCCGCGCACGCGGAGGTCCCCCGTCGGCTTTCCTGTCGGCGATGGTGTGGGCGCTGTCCGCCCTGCGGCTCACCACCGATGAACTGCCACCACCCTCTTTATGCCGTTCTCGGCTGCTCCGCTGACACCTGCCGGTGATCTCCAGCTGGAGAAACTCCGGCACGGCAAGCATGGTGGGAGCGTCGCTGATCAGCTAAGCGAACCTATGCGAACCGTGGGGCTCGGTGTGGGTTCTGCCCATCTTGGTGGGGCTGCGTGAGCGTGGAGGTGG
>NZ_JBFAWG010000233.1:0-2776 GCF_040680215.1 Streptomyces sp. NPDC052107 | reverse complement strand
GACGAGCTTCGATTCCCACCAACTGCCACACCGCTGACCAGCAAGTTCGACCTCATCCAAAGCCCAGAACCCCGATTAACTGCGGAACCCGGGTGAGAGGACACGTGCGTCGGGCAGGCTGCCGTACTCGCCGACTCAACGCCAGAATTTGTCGCGCGCGATCTCATCCCGGTTCGACCAGCCGCGCCGCACCGGGCGATCGTCGGGAGCGGAGCAGCAACTGGTACCGGCCGACGCTGGTCATGCCAGGCGGATCCCTCATGCCGCCGACATCCGATAGGTAGCTGTCGGTGGCGGTGATGCGGCCGTGGCGGGCAATCAGCACGGTCGCGAGGTGTTGGTCGAGCTGGCGTCTGTTGCGAACGGTTGCCGTGTTGTGGAGCGAGAGGGCGGCGCCGTGTGCGCCGACGAGCACGTGCAGCAACTCGGTGTGCAGTACATGGTCCGCGACGTACGCGGGCGACGCGGACGGCACCGAAGGGCTGTCCCGTAAATGATCTACGACATGCTCGTTGACCTGCTTGTTCCTCCGTCATCCGGCGAGGGCGAGGTTGTGCAGGCGGGCGATGCCGAGCATGGCGTGGTGTACGCCTTCGCCTTTCAGGCGGCAGTCGCGCAGGATCTTCCAGCCCTTCATGCGGGCGAAGGCGTGCTCGACGCGGGCACGGACCTTGCGATGGGAGGCGTTGTGTTCCTCTTTCCAGGCTGGGAGTTCGGCCTGGCCGCGCTCGCGGCGGTGCGGGATGACCAGGCCGGTGCCCCGGTAGCCGCCGTCCGCGATCACGGTCGTCTTGCCGACGGCGTCCTTCGCACCCGACAACTCCCACGCCTTGCAGTCGTTGCGGTTGCCGGGCAGCGGCCGGCCGACCGCGACGACGAGCCGGGTGTCGGCGTCGATCACGACCTGATGGTTGGTCGAGTACCGGTAGTTCTTCGACTGCGCGGCGATGGTGTGGTCGCGGGTGGGGACCAGGGTTCCGTCCACGATCAGGACGGTGTCCTTGCGGAATCGCTTGCGCTGCTGGAGCGCGAGAGACGGCCCAAGGTGGTCGATGATGCGGTCGGCGGCCGACTTCGACACCCCGAACAGCGGGGCGAGTTGACGCAGGGTGAGGTTGGTGCGCCAGTACGCGGCGACCAGGAGGACCCGGTCCTCCAGCGGCAGGCTCCAGGGCCGGCCCTTGCGGACCGGATCCGCGCCCTCGCGCCGCAACGCGGTGATCAGCTTGCCGAACTGACGATGGCTCAGCCCGGTGAACGGGGCTCTCTTGAAAATCACCTGGGCCAATGCGTGATGGTGCAGGTCATGAGACTTCTTCGCGTGGGGTGACGGTGACGTCGAGGCCAAGAGCAGTGAGTTGGGCGAGTAGACGTCGGGTCTGGCGTTCCTTGCCCAGACGGTTGGTGAAGTGATCGGGGCCAAGATCCCGGTAGGGGACGAGGTCGTGCAGGACGTGCCAGGCGGCGACCAGAATGGAGTGTCCGACCGCGAGGGTCGCGCGTTTCGCGCCGCGGTGTGGGACCAGTCGCCGGAACTGTGCGCCCAGGTAGGTGCTCCTGCTGCGGGCGGCGCTGGCGCCCGCCATGTAGAGCGCGGTCTTGAGCCAGGTGTCGCCTTGGCGGGTGCGTCCTGACAGGCGCTTGCCGCCCGACTCCTTGTTACCCGGGCACATCCCGGCCCAAGAGGCGAGGTGTCCTGCGGTGGCGAAGCGGCTCATGTCGACGCCGACCTCGGCGATCAGGATCTGGGCCAGTGTCAGGCTGATACCCGGGATGGTGATCAGAAGGTCGACCTGCCGCCGCAGCGGCTGCAGTTGCCGGTCGATCTCCTTGCTAAGGCGGTCGATCCGGGTGTCGGCCTCGTCGATTGCCCGCAGCATCGAGGCCACCATGAACGCGTGGTGCTCACTGAAATCCCCGGTCAGTGCCCGTGCCAGCAGGGGGATCTTGCCCTGCAAGCTGCCGAATGCGAGATCGGCCAGTACCTGTGGATCGCGTTCTCCTGCCACCAGGGCATCCAACATGGCCCGCGCAGAGCGGCCAGTGATGTCGCTGACCACCGCGGACAGTTTGATGCCAGCGTCCTCCAGGAACATTGCGAGCCGGTTCACGTCGCGGGCCCGGTCACGGGTGGTTTCGGTGCGGTACCTGGTCAGGTCCCGCAGTTGGCGGATGTCCCGCGGGGGCACGAAACTGGGGCGGACCAGGCCATGCTCGACCAGGCGGCAGATCCACTCGCAGTCCTTCACATCAGTCTTGCGACCCGGGACAGTCTTGATGTGCTGGGCGTTCAGCAGCCATGGCTCGATGCCCTCGGTAGCCTCCAGCAGGTAGAACACAGGCTTCCAATAGGACGCCGTCGCTTCCATGCCGATCCGCGTGATCCGGTTGTCCACGAGCCAGTCCCGCAGCTGCAGCAAGCCGTCGCTCATCGTCGAGAACGTGCGGACCTCGTATCGAGCGCGCTTGCCCGTTCCCGGTAACCGGATGCAGACCTTGGCGTCCGTCTTGCTCACGTCGGCGCCCGCGCACCGTTCCTCGACCACGTCCATATCCGCGCCTGCCTCTCGTCCCGCACACCGGAACGGTGCCCGCCCATCCGGGGCCACAGGATTCAAAGAAGCTCTCTTGCGTGCTCATGGCAACATCACCGGACTCCTGCGCACGGCCCCCGCGTCCGACTATCCAGCGGGCTCAACGTTCGGCACCAAGCACCGTCGACGTCCTCCGGACGGGCACCGACCCGATTTTCCCGGCCGCGGGGCGGGACCGAAAG
>NZ_JBFAWG010000232.1:0-2777 GCF_040680215.1 Streptomyces sp. NPDC052107 | reverse complement strand
CGACACCTCGAAGCGTGAAGAACGGCCGTCCTGCTGTCCCGAGAACGAACCAAGATCAGCGGGTCAGGTGAACGGCCGAGGTTAAACACCAAGTTTAGAAGCTGTTGTCTTTCCGAGCTTGGAGACTGCGTTTCTGGTGGTCAGGTATAGGGGTGGCGGCAGCGTGGGAGTGGTGGCTCATCGTGTCGTCGCTCCTGTGGAGGTCGCGGATGCCGTCGGTGGTCGGACTGCTGGAACAGCACGAGCTGGCTGCTCGCCGTCGGGTGGACGAGCTGCGTGAGGAAGCCGACCGCATTCAGGTCGAATTGGCCGCGGCCGAGCAGGAATGGCAGGAGTGGACGATCGCCCGCCAGCGGGTCGGTGTGCTGCTGTCCGCGCCGGCCGACGCAGGGAGCGCGGACGAGGCCCCGGCGCCGGTGACGGCCGCGGCGAAGCAGAAATCGCCGCTGACCTGCCAGGCGGAACCTGTCAAAGCGATCAAGGCAGGTAGGTCGTTCTAACGTTGCGCCGGTATCAGTGTGAGGCGACCCCGGCAAAGTGCGCACCACGCGCTACCGATACCGGGAACGGCCATCCCTTCACCCTGGCCGACCACCGGATGAAGACAACTGTCCATAGTCAAACAAGACTTGTGGAGCGCCCGGTGCCGTGAGAGCGGCACACCGGGTGCGGGAAGCGCCTCGGGGGAAACGGTTCGATCGAAAGACGAGACCGCGCCCCGGGTCGACTTCCCCACGGGCTCTTCTCGCACATCACCATGAACTGGCGCGGGCGCCCGCTGACCAGCCACGAAGTCATCGTCCAGTCCATCGCCGCGACCACCACCCGCACCGGGCTGCGCGTGAGCGCCGCCCTCGACACCGCGGATAGCTGGGAGATCGACGGGCACGACTCAAGAGGTCGGGTAGCCCCGGGCGTCTCAGCCCGGGGCTACCCGACCGACTCAGGATCAGCGATCAGGCCCGCCACCTGGACGGATGATTTATCGGCACTCGCAATGCTCCAGGACCCGGGTGCGCGTCGCCTGGCCCTTGTCCGTGAGCTTGTGAGGTACCCGAGCTCGTGTCGTGCTTCCATACGCCACACGATACCGCAGAGTGGGCTTGACAGCCCAGTCTTGAGGGCTATTAACTCTGCGAAGTGGGCTGCCAAACCCACAAAAAGGCTCGGCCCGACCTGGGCTTGGCGACTACTCGCACACCTACCGGAGGTTGATCCGTTATGTCGCGACTGAACGCGCCCCCTCTCGACGATGCAGACGTGTCACCAGTGATCAACCGGCCTCGCCAGGGCAGAACGCTCTGGCTGGCATTCTCAGCTGCGATCGTCTCCGTGGTGGCCTCGTTTGCCGCGTCGGCCGCACCGATCCCCCTGCTCAACACCTACCGCACCGAGGACGGGTTCACCAACGCCGGCTTCTCGCTCGCCTTCGTCACCTACTCCGTCGGCATTATCGCCGCACTCTTGCTTCTGGGACGACTGTCCAATCATCTAGGCCGACGGCGCACCGCGATCGCCAGCCTCGGCCTGCTCCTACTGGGCTGTCTGCTGCTGCTGAACGTGCACGACATCGGCACTCTGCTGGCCGGTCGGCTCCTGATGGGTGTCGGTACGGGGTTGGCCAGCAGCAGCCTCACCTCCTACATCGTCGACGCCGCGCCCACCAGGCCGGCATGGCTGGCCTCCGTCGCGTCCAGCCAGGGACCCATGCTCGGCCTCACCCTCGGCGCCATCGCCGCCGGCGCCCTGGTCCAGTTCGCCCCCTGGCCACGCGAGCTCATCTACCTGGTTTGCGCCGGTCTCCTCGTACTGTCTGCCGCACTCATCGTCGCCAGCCCGGAGACCGCGAAGCCGACGCCGGGCGCTTGGCGATCACTGCGGCCCCGGGTCCGCGTACCGGCTCAGGTCAGGCGTCTGCTCCCTGTCGCGGCCGTGGTGTTCGTGACCGCCTATGCGACCGGGGCTTTCTACCAGTCCTTCATGCCCGCGCTGGTCGAAGATCAACTCCATACCCGCAGCCCGCTCATCCTCGGACTGGTGTTTGCCTGCTACATGGCCCCCAGCGTTCTCGGCGCTCCCATCGGCGGCCGGTTCACACCAGCGGCAGCCCAACGCATCGGCATGATCATCGTCCTGATCGGATGGATCGGCATCATTACCGCCATCGCCATCGGCACACTGCCGTTGTTCATCGCTGCAACCATCGTCACCGGCGTCGGTCAAGGCATCGCCGTCAGCGCCGCCACCCGCGGCCTGCTGTACGGCAGCACGCTGGCCGACCGGGCGCCGATCTTCAGCGCGATCTACCTCCTCTGCTACAGCGGCGCCGCCATCATCAGCCTCATCTTCGGGCAGCTCTCGAACGCCTTCTCGCTATCACAGATCGCGCTCGGATACGGCGCCCTTGCCGTTATCGCCACCCTGTTCACTGCCCTCGCCGCACACAACCCGCACACGGACCCGACCAGCCAACGGTGAGTAATCACATGACGAACCTCACCGTCAGAGCATTATCGACGTGCCGCTCCATAGGAGCGGCGAACAACACGCACGGCGGATCCTCGCCGAGTACACCGGGCATTACAACTCCGCTAGGTGATCAATTCCAAGGGGTCTGTGGTTAGTGGTCGTAGGCGGTCAGTGAGCGAAGGACGGGCTGGCCGGTGTGGTCGTTGTGCCAGATCGCGGCGGTCAGCGCGAGGATGCGCTGCATGACACGGGCGATCACGCCGCCCGGTGTACGGCCTCGGTGCTGTTCGAGGTTGAGCTGGCCCTTG
>NZ_JBFAWG010000231.1:0-2861 GCF_040680215.1 Streptomyces sp. NPDC052107 | reverse complement strand
CCAGACCGCCTGGAACGTCGAGCGCCGCTTCCAGGGCAGCACGGATGTCGAGCTGACCGAGACCGGCATCGGCCAGGCCCGGCGCGCCGCCCGGCCCTGAATGAAGGATGCCGCAGAAACCATGAAAATACTCAGTGCCTATGACCTGACCAAGTCATTGCGGGGCGCCGCCGAGCTGGCCGGTTGCTCCCATCACACCGTGGCCCGGCTGGTGCGGGCCCGCGACGCCGGCCAGACCCCTGGATCCGGAGCCAGCCGCCCGAAGGTCACCGATGTCTGGCTGCCCAAGATCGAGGAATGGGTCGAGGCCTCCACGGGCAGGATCCGCGCCGATGTCGTGCACGCCAAGCTCACCGCAATGGGCTACACCGGCTCTGAGCGCTCCACCCGGCGGGCGGTGGCCGAGGTGAAGGCCGCCTGGCGGGCCGGGAAGCGCCGGGTGCACCGGCCCTGGATCACCGAGCCGGGCGCATGGCTGCAGTACGACTTCGGCGATGGGCCGGCGATCGACGGGGCCAAGACGGTGCTGTTCGTGGCCTGGCTGGCCTGGTCCCGCTACCGGATCGTCATCGCCCTGCGTGATAGGACGGCTCCGAGTGTGTTCGCCGCCCTGGACCGGTGCTTCCGGCTGATCGGGGGCGCGCCGACCTATGTGCTGACGGATAACGAGAAGACAGTGACGGTCTCTCATGTGGCCGGGGTGCCGGTGCGTAACCAGGCCACCGTGGCGTTCGCTCGGCATTACGGCGTGGAGGTGCTGACCTGCCAGCCAGCGGATCCGGCCGCCAAGGGCGGGGTGGAGAACGCGGTGAAGCTGGCCAAGGCCGACCTGGTCCCGAAGGACACCAACCTGCGGGACCAGTACGCCTCGTTCGCTGAGCTCGAGGCCGCCTGCGCGGGGTTCATGGCCATGGTGAACTCCCGGGAGCACCGGGTGACCCGGCGCCGCCCGGACCACATGCTCGCCGAGGAGACCAGCGCGTTGCATCGGATCCCCGCCACGGCGCACACCGTGGCCTACGGGGTGGGACGGAAGGTGCCGGAGAACACGCCGATGGTCTCCTTCGAAAACGCCCAGTACTCGGTGCCCGCGCACCTGCTCGGGGCCGAGGTGTTCGTGCGCCATCACGGCACCGGACCGGACTCGATGGTGGTGATCATGCACGCCGGTGCGCAGGGGCCGGTGGAGGTCGCCCGGCACCGGGTGGCCCGGCCCGGGTCCCCGGCCATCGACGACGCGCACTTCCCCGGCCACGAGACGGACAAGGTGCCCGGGGACTACACCCCGGTGCCCCGTTCGGCGGCGGAGGCCGAGTTCCTGGCCATCGGGGCCGGAGCGAGGACCTGGCTGGTGGAGGCCGCCGCGGCCGGCACCAGCCGGATCGGTCAGAAGATGGCCGAGGCCGTCACCCTGGCCAAGCTCGCCGGCACCGACCAGGTCGACCGCGCCCTCGGGGTGGCCGCGGTGCACCAGCGCTTCGCCCACGGCGACCTGGCCTCCCTGCTCACCGCCGCCGGCCACCGCACCGGGATGCACACCGCCACCGAGGAACGGTCCCTGACCCAGGGCACCGCCGGCTGGGCCGGCCTCGGTACCTCCAACACCGAGGGGGCAGCCCGGTGAGCATCCACACCCCGAACACCGCCGCACCGGCGCTGCCGGCCGATTTGGAGGCGCTGTTGCGGCAGCTGAAGATGCCCCACGCCCGCGGTATCGCCGCCGAGGTACTGGCCACCGCCCGGGCCCAACGCTGGGAGCCGGCCGAGGTCCTCAAGGCCCTGCTGGTCGAGGAGACCACCGGTCGGGCCCGATCCATGCTCGCCGCCCGGCGCAAGGCCGCCGGGTTCCCCACCGGCAAGACCTTCACGACCTGGGATCCGGGCGCCTCCTCGATCCCGGCCCCGACCCAGCAGTCCCTGCGCACCCTGGAATGGCTCTCGCGCAGAGAGAACCTCGTGGTCTGCGGGCCCTCCGGCACCGGCAAGACCTTCTTCCTCGAGGCCCTGGGCCAGCAGGCCGTGGAGGAGGGCAAGCGGGTGGCCTGGTTCACCCTGGAGGACCTCGGGGCGATGATCCGGGCCCACCGGCCCGATGACACCATCACCAAAGCCGTCGCCCGAATCCTGCGCGCCGACCTGATCGTCATCGACGACATCGGCCTGCTGCCGGTCGCCGACGATGCCGCCGAGGGCCTCTACCGCATCGTGGACGCCGCCTACGAGAAACGCTCCGTAGCGATCAGCTCGAACCTGCACCCGGCCGGCTTCGACGAGCTGATGCCCAAGACCCTGGCCACCGCCACCGTGGACCGGCTCCTGCACCACGCCCACGTCTGCCAGACCACCGGAGACTCCGTACGGATGACCCAGGCAATGGCCGGGAAGGGAGTCATGCCACTGAACTGATCCCATCACGGTGGCCAGCACCACCACCCAAACGGGCAAACCAGCTGGCCACCAGTGGGCAGTTCTGATGGCCACCAGCGGGAAGAAACACTGGCCGCCTATGGGCAGAACTCAATGGCCCTTGACAGCCCACCGAAAGTGTCACCCTCACCTCGCCACGTGGACCGTCACAAGCGACGGCCCTGCTGGCCTGCACCCCGTGCGACTCCCCTGCCCGGTCTCTACGTGACGAGGCTCGTTCCGGCCGCTGAGAGCGGCGTAGGAGTCGCGGGCACGGGCATCAACGGGACGCGCGACGGGACGGCCCATTCAAGTGCCGCCGCGGCACGCAGACGTCGTCATGGGCAGCGCGGTGAGGCGCTCCTGGCGCGCCGCTGACTCTGCGCGGCGGTCGATGCCCGGGCCTACGCAGACCACGAGACAGCGGGACGGGCCACCAGGCGAACCCTTCACCC
>NZ_JBFAWG010000230.1:0-2873 GCF_040680215.1 Streptomyces sp. NPDC052107 | reverse complement strand
ACCCCTACCCAACTTCCCGCCACCAATAAATTACGGGGGGGCTGTGCTGTGGTTCCGCTCGAGCCCGTGGGGGCCGGCCCGGGGCCGCGGCGCCCCCCCCCCTCTCAGTCGCGACGCTCCGCGCCGCTTGTGCGGGGGTGCCGACGGATCGACGAACCGGCACCCCCGCGCCCCAGGCGGGCCAACTGGGGCCGGATGCGGGCCGGGTAGCCATCCCGGCCCGCAGCTGCTACAGGACGGTGTAGGCCACCGGCGGGTAGACCGCTTCGGCGTCCTCCTCGGTGCTGGTGTGGACGCCGAACGCGTCCAGGAACGCGGCCGGTTCACGATCCCCGATCAACTCAGCCGCACGGGCGGCCTCACACTCGTTCAGCACACCCCACGTCAGGTTCCACGCCTGGACCGTGTAGGCCGGGCCGCCCTCCTTTACGGCGGGGGACCGCAGGTACATCACGCCGTAGCACAGCGTCTGAGCCAGCCCAACAGCCAGCAGGAAAGCGAAGTTGTCGAAGTATCGGGACTCCACGCCCACCAGGTCCTCCGAGCCACCCTCGCCTTGCACCGTGACCGGCAGGGTGGCACTCAACGGCCGCTCCTGGCCGTCCATGCCCACCCCCAGCCGCAGGACGTGCTCACCCGGCGCCAGACGCGCCATCACCCGCGCGAGCACCACGTGCGCCTCGTCCCGGGCCTCGGAGAAAACGTCGAGAGAAACCGGCTTCAGTTTCATGGATTTCTGCTCCTTTTGTTCGCCTGAGAGAATGAGTCCGAGGAGTTGCCGCTCCTTCAGACACTCTTATCTTATCTACGTACGGTGACCCCGTATCGCCGAATTCAAGCCAAGATAAAGCAGAAACGAGACGGCCAGGCTGGCCTAGCCAGCCGCTTTTCAGGAGTTCGCGGAGCGAATTCCTGGGCCCGGATCGCGGAGCGATCCGAGGCACCGTCACGGAGTGACGGTCCATCAAGTAGCTTGCGGAGCAAGCTACTTGACCGGCGCGTAGTGTCGCGGCCCGCCTGAAAGTGAGCAGTTCTTCAAGGCTGACCTGCGCATTGCTCAGTTCGGGGAGCGGGACGCATTGAAAGTTACTCATGGGTAAGACTGGCGGGTCGCGTCGGTTGAGCCGATATGACCTGTGAGTTTCTGAGATCTGCTCACTATGAGCGTTGATTGCTCAGCGATGAGGAGCCGCCGGTAGTGGCGGCCGGGGGCGCGCTGCGGTTGCGCCCTTCTCCGCTGTCTGGCCGATGGCTCGTGAGTTGCCTGCGGCGCCGGGCAGCTCTCCGCTGGGTCTTGTTGCCTGCGGCGATCGTCGTCACGATCGTGCTGCGAGCCTGGACGGCATTGAGCCGAGGCCCAACCGGACCATGGTGGCCGCGACTTTGACCCGTCCGGGCGCCGCCGCTCGATCGGCCTGATGTGCCCGGGTGTCAGTCGTCGTCCTGCTCGTCCGGCTACTTGCTGGACCGTAGCTCGGCAAGGTCCTCAGGCCGTTCGGCCCCCGGGAGACGATGACCTCGGTCGTCCAGACCCGCCAGGAGCTGTATCTGTGCCTGTTCGAACACATCTGGAATCCTGAGCGCCTCGGCTTGCCCGTCCCCCTGGCCAGCGAGCCAGAAGACGGCGCCCAGCCGCCGGCCCGGCCCCGCCAGGCCGCCGCGCAGCGCCGGCCGGTTGCCGGGCGCCGCCGCACCGATGTCGCCCGCATGGTCGCCGCCCAGATCCTCCCCGCTGGCACACGGATCGTGCTCACCTACCGCTCCACCGATCATTGGGCCACCATCGACGAAGACGGCGGCATCATCCTCACCGCGACCGGCGGCACCCCCTATGGCCGGGTCGACGAAGCCGGGGCTGTCGCCCGCGGCACCAAAACCTGCCAGGGCACGAACGAATGGCATATCGAAGACGCAACAGGAGCCCGCGTCAGCCTGCGCACCCTGCGCGATCGCGCAGTGGCCTCCGGCGCCCTCTAGCCCCTCCCGGCATCACTGAAGCTGGCTGCAGTCCCCTCCTTACGGGTGGGCAGGAAGGCAACCGCATTACCGGCCCGCACCGGTCGCTATCCTCGTGGCAGAACCGGCTGGCAACGATGGGAGCATGAACTGCCGATGGCTGATACCCCGGCGCCCGAGAACGCGATGACATCCTGGGATGTTCCGGACCTGCCCGGGCAGGTGCTGGCCGCCCCCGTGGGCAGCCGCCTGTTCCTGCTCCCGGACACGACCCTCGAGGGAGTCGGCATTTACCGGGACGACGTGGCCGGCCTGATAAAGACGATGCGGCATCAGGGCATGGACATCGACTTCGCCCTGCCGCGCGAAAACAGGCGCTATCTCAGCGAGTACGGGGCCATCGATGTGGTGGCCGTGATCGCCGTGGCCGTCGCGGGCAACCTCAGCACCGACGTCGTCAAGAGCATCGGCCGGCTCGTGTGGCACCGGACCCGCTCCGCTCTCGGCGGCGGATGCACACCGCAGCAGGTCGACTCTGCACCCGTGACGGTCAAGGCCGCTGAGGTGACACGGAACGGGGATGAGATCGTCATCCGCGGTCTGGAGGTCAGCGGCCGGGCCGCAGACATCGAAGGCCTTCTCCGCAACGCTCTGTCCGCTCAAGGCCCCACGCCACTGCCTCCCGCGGCTCCGGACGCCACCGGGGAGGCGGACACTCCCGCATGAGATTCTCCGGACGTCTCATCCGCACTGGCGTGCCCTTGCCCCCGGCCGGGGGGCCAGGCCGCCAGGCGATGATGCGACAGGAGGGAATTGCGAGTCTGAGAAGCCGTATCTCAACCGAACATGATCGCTTGATTTCTACTGGTCAGGCATGGTTCAGCTCGGAATGAGGGAGGCATGCGGCGTCTTGTTTT
>NZ_JBFAWG010000229.1:0-2878 GCF_040680215.1 Streptomyces sp. NPDC052107 | reverse complement strand
GTCAAGATCCGCGGCTACCGGGTCGAACTCGGCGAGATCCAGGCGGTGCTGGCCGAACACCCCGCCGTCCGCGAGGCGTTCGTGACGACCCACGACGGCGAGCTGACCGCGTACTACGCGCCCGCCGAGGCGTCCGCGGACTCGGTCCGCGCACACCTGGCCGACCGCCTGCCCGACTACATGCTGCCAGCGGCCTTCGTGGCGCTGGAGGCGATGCCGCTCAACGCCAACGGCAAGGTCGACCGCCGCGCCCTGCCCGCCCCGGACACCGCCGAGGAGGCCGGCGACGGCTACGTCGCCCCGCGCACGGTGACCGAGGAGCGGATCGCCGAGGTGTGGGCCCAGGTGCTGGGCCTGGAGCGGGTCGGCGTCGAGGACGGCTTCTTCGAGATCGGCGGACACTCGATCCGTGCCGTCGCCCTCGTCGGCGCGCTGCGCTCGGCCGGGTACGACATCGGCGTCCGTGACGTCTTCGAGCACCGCACGGTCGCCGAGCTCGGCGAGTTCCTCACCGGACGGCCCGCGCGCACCGAGGTCGACACACCCGTCGAGCCGTTCGCGCTGATCGCCGCCGAGGACCGGGAGGGGCTGCCGGACGACGCCGTGGACGCCTACCCGCTGACGCAGGTGCAGCTCGGCATGGTCCTGGAGATGCTGGCGGACGACACCCAGCACGCCTACCACAACGTGTCGTCGTTCCGGATCACGGAGTCCGAGCCGTTCTCCGCCGAGGCGCTGGGCGCCGCCGCCCGGGTGGTCACGGCCCGCCACGAGATGCTGCGCACCTCCTTCCACCTGGACGGCTGCACAGGGCCGCTGCAAGTGGTGCGCGCCGACGCGGAGATCCCCGTGAGCGTGTACGACCTGAGGGGTCTGG
This sequence comes from Streptomyces sp. NPDC052107, assembly GCF_040680215.1. NCBI lineage: Bacteria > Bacillati > Actinomycetota > Actinomycetes > Kitasatosporales > Streptomycetaceae > Streptomyces > Streptomyces sp. NPDC052107. Next base: position 2,001 of record NZ_JBFAWG010000229.1, on the reverse strand, counting down.
ACGAGGCCGGACGCGCGGCCGCCGTCGAGGAGTTCCTCGCCCGGGAGCGCGCCGACCTGTTCGATCTGGAGCGGGCGCCGCTGCTGCGGATGGCCGCGCACGTCGAGGACGACGGCTGGCGGCTCGGGGTGACCGTCTGCCACGCCATCACCGAGGGCTGGAGCCACCGAGCCCTGCTGATGGAGCTGCTCGACGAGTACCGGCGCGTGCGCGAGGGCGGACAGCCGTCCTCGGCGCCCGCCCCGTCTGTGCGTTACGCGGACTTCGTCGCCGCCGAACTGCGCTCCCTGGAGTCCGAGCGCGACCGGGCGTACTGGGCGGAGGTCACCGGAGGGTATGCGCGTCTCTCCCTTCCGGGGGCCTGGGCGGGCGACCGCACGGCCGCACGCGAGCGGTACCGGGCCGCGGTGGAGCTGAGGAAGTTCGAGCCGGGGCTGCGTGCCCTGGCGGCACGGGCCCGGGTCTCGGTCAAGAGCGTGCTGCTCGCCGCGCACCTGAAGGTGCTCAGCCTGCTCACCGAGGAGAACCGCTTCCACTCGGGCCTCGTCTTCAGCGCCCGCCCCGAGGCACCGGGCGCCGACCGGGTGTACGGCATGTACCTCAACACGCTGCCGTTCGCCTTCGACGCGGACCGCGACCGCACCTGGGAGGAGCTCGTCCGCGAGGTCTTCGCCCATGAGGCGGGCATGTGGGAGCACCGCCGCTACCCGATGCCCGCGATTCAGCGCGACGCCGGGGCGGAGCGCCTCCTCGACGTCCGCTTCAGCTACCAGGACTTCGACCATGTCGACACCGAACGCGTCGACGTCCGCGGCAGCTCCGCCGAGGGCGCGACCGAGTTCGACCTGGCGGTGTCGGCGGTCTCCGGATACCTGCTGCTGACCACGCACACACACGTCCTGTCCCGGGCGAACACCGGCCGGCTGACCGCCCTGTACGAGGCGGTGCTGTCCGCCATGGTCCAGGATCCCGCGGGAGACGCCCGGATCGCGCCGCTGCCGGCCGGGGAACGCGAGCGGCAGCTGGTGGAGTGGAACGACACCGCGTACGAGGAGGCGTCCGCCTCCGTGCTCCAGCGGTTCGAGGAACAGGCCGCCCGCGTCCCGGACGCCCCGGCGGTGACCCTCGGCCCCGACTCGGTGACCTACGCGGAGCTGGACGCGCGGGCCAACCGGCTCGCCCACGCGCTGCGGGACCGCGGCGTCGGCGCGGAGACGCGGGTCGCGGTCCAGCTGGATCGGGGCCCCGCCCTGATCGCGGCGCTGCTCGCGATCTGGAAGGCGGGCGGCGCGTACGTGCCGGTCGACCCGTCCCACCCCGCCGAGCGCGTCGCCTCCATCGTGGCGACGTCCGGCGCCCGGGTGGCGATCACGTCCGAGCCGTACGCGGACCGGTTCCGCGGCACCGCGGTGCTGCTCGCCGATGCGGACGTCAGCGCCCTGCCGGCGACGGCACCGGTGCGCGGGGACGATCCGGACGGGCTGGCGTACGTCATCTTCACCTCCGGTTCGACCGGCGTGCCCAAGGGCGTCGAGGTCACCCACCGGGGCCTGGCCAATCACGTGGGGTGGGCGGCGCGCGAGCTGGCGTCCCGCGGCACGGGCGGTGCTCCGCTGTTCTCGTCGGTCGCCTTCGACCTGGTCGTGCCCAATCTGTGGGCGCCGCTGGTCACCGGACAGCGGGTGTTCGCGGTGGCGCAGGACACGCCTCCGGCGGAGCTGGGCCGCGCGCTGCTGGCCGGTGCGCCCTACAGCTTCGTGAAGCTGACGCCCGGACACCTGGACCTGCTCGCCGAGCAGCTCACCACCGAGCAGGCGGACGAACTCAGCGCGGTGACGGTGGTGGCGGGCGAGGCGCTGCCCGGCGCCACCGCCGACCGGTCGCTGGCGATCCTCGGCCCGGGACGGCTGATCAACGAGTACGGTCCGACGGAGGCGTCGGTGGGTTCCACCGTCTTCCCGGTGCGGGAGCCGGTGGGGCGCGAGGTCGTGCCGATCGGCC
>NZ_JBFAWG010000228.1:0-2903 GCF_040680215.1 Streptomyces sp. NPDC052107 | reverse complement strand
CTGGTTCACGTTCATCACCAGCGCGCCCAGGCTCGCCGAACCGGACCGGACGGCGATGACGGCGGTCCCGGCCACGGCCAGACTCATGTGCCCGCTCATGATCAGCACGAACATGGCCGCGTACGTCGCCGCCATGGCGAGGCCGGACAGCGCGGCGGCCACCCACTCGGTGACGGCCTTGCCGGCGGCCAGCCGCTCCTGCTCGGCCTCGGCGCTCTCGGCCATGCGCTCGTAACGGCTGAGCAGGAACGGCCCGACGGCGTGGATGCGCACCTCCTGCGCGGCGGAGCGCTCCGTGAGCAGGTTGCCGATGAGGCGGCTCGCCCGCACGTGCTCGACCCAGCTCATCACCGACACATACCGTTCCTGCGCCACCCGCATCGCACCCCAGCCGCGCGGCGCCGCGATCAGGAGCAGCATCGGCAGCAGCACAGGGTGAAGGATGGTGAGCACGCCGGCCGTGGAGATCAGGGAGATAGTCCCGTTCAGCGCGGCGACGCAGGCACTGATCATGCGGCGGGCGGATCCGGCGCCGTACTGGGCGACGTCGATCAACCGCCGGAACTCCGGGTCCTCGATGGCCTCCAGTTCGACCGACGCGGCGGCGGCCAGGTACTGGGTCGTGGCGATCCGCTCGACCAGCGGCTCCAGCCGGCCCGCCCGCGAGGTGGACCATCCGGCCAGGCCCGAGTTGACCACGGCTGCTCCGGCGGCGGCGAGCAGTCCGGGCAGAACTGCGTGCAGCCGCTGGCCGGGGGTGCCGGAGCCGAGTAGCGCATGCATGACGGCGTTGACCGCGAGCAGCCCGACGGCTGCGGCGAGACCCTGTCCGATCTCGCTGATCGCGACCGTGAGCAGCGCGCGGCGGTCTGCCTGCCACGCCATCCGCAAGGTCGCCCCGACCAGCCTCGGCATGGAGCGCAGCGCCGACAGCATCGTCAAGTCCAGCCGGGCACGTTCGTGTTCCGACCAGCCCAAGTCGTAGCGCAAAGGACCGCCGAAGAGCTCCTCCTCGGCGTCGGAGACCTCCGGCTCCGCCATCCGCACCCGTCCGAAGAACCTCTTCACCGGGCGCCTCCCGGCCCGGAGCACAGGGTCGGGGCCGCCGAAGTCAGCGCTGTGCGTGAGATGACAGAGTTCTTCTCTCGAAGAGACCAGCGACACGGCGGCATGGACGGCCGCACGGCCCTCTACCAGTACCTCGTCGACGACGTTGCCAGGTACGTCGGAGGGGTATTCACCAGCGACGACACTCGTCGCGCCCTCCTCGCCGCTGCCTCCGAGGCGGTGTACGTCGCCGGCTGGATGAGCTTCGACGCCTCTCACCATGAGGCCGCGCGGCGCTACTTCACGCTGGCGCTGAAGCTCGCGGCGGAAGCCGACGACGCTCCCCTCGCCGGCCACATCCTGCGGGCGATGGCGCACCAGGCAACGGACCTCGGCCACCCAGGTGCTGCCGTCGACCTCGCCACGGCTTCCGTGGAGCGTAAGCGGTACACCCTCGCGACGCCTCGCGAGCGGGCACTGCTCGGAGTGGTGCAGGCACGCAGTCTTGCTGCAAACGGACAGAAGCGGGCCGCGATCGCAGCGCTTCTCCGCGCCGAGGACGACCTCGCTGCGGCTGACGTCGGCGACGAGGATCCGAGTCGGGTGTGGTTCTTCCAGCGGGCTTCCCTGGCCCACGAGACCGCCCGCACCCTGTGGACGCTCGGCGATCTCGACGGAGCGCTCCAAGAATTCAACAACAGCGCGCTGACCAGGAAGGCCGACACCTTCAGCCGGACCCACGCGGTGACGTTGGGCTACATGGGCACTGTGCAGGCCCGCAAGGGGAACGTGGAGGCCGCGTGCCACACGTGGGCACAGGCCCTGGACGCGATGGAGGGCGTCCAGTCGGGCAGAGCACGCGAGGCAGCCGTGAACATGCGCCGGGTGCTGTCCCCTTTCCGCAATCGGGGAATCAGCGTGGCGGCGGAGATCGACGAGCGCGCCAAGGCCGTACTCGAACGAGTAGCCTGACGGCGCCATGGTGGTGAAGGCGGGCATGCTGTGGCTGACCGCCTTGCCGTGCCGCGAGCGGAGAAGGGGGAACCCGTGTCCACAAAGTCCATCGAGGTGCCGGTGATCGCCGAGGTGGTCGGGGGCCACAAGGGGCGCCTCGACGACTTCAAGGGCGGTGTGGAGTCGATCATTCGGCTGCGCCCGGAGTACCCGGAGGAGACCCTGCAGGGGATCGAGGAGTTCTCTCACCTCCAGGTCACCTGGTTCTTCAACTTCGGCTCTCCTGAAGACGTTGCCCTCCACGCGCGCAGCCCGCGGGACAACCCGGACTGGCCGGCGACGGGAACCTTCGTGCACCACAACCACCGGCGCCCGGCCCGCCTCGCGACCTCGTTCCCGCGGTTGCTCCGCGTCGACGGCCGGGACCTGCACGTGACGGACCTCGACGCTGACGACGGCACGCTGGTGGTGGACCTGGTGGCGGTCTTCAAGGAGTTCCTGCCGCGCGGCCCCGTCACCCAGCCCGCGTGGCCCAGCGAGATGCTGAAGGACTACTGGAGGGACGCCGCCGAACGCTGACTCGGGGCATCCTCCGCAACCGAGGCTGGCGGCCCGACGGGACGTAGCCGCCCGAGCGGGCGCCAACCACGGTCGCGCACGGCTGTACCGGCAGGCACTCATCACTCGGTGCCTCCGGCGTCGAGGGATGGGGCGCCTTCGCCTGGCGGAGCCGTCTGCTCACCACGGATCAGCAGCAGATGGGCGCCGGTTTCGGTCAGCTGACTGCGCCGTTCAGCCGCTATGGCCTTAGTACTGCAACCGCATCTGGGTGACGATCAACGTCGTGTGTCGTTGATGTGACTGTGTGCTGATGCGCTGACGGTCGAACAGGTTGAGTCGTG
>NZ_JBFAWG010000227.1:0-2980 GCF_040680215.1 Streptomyces sp. NPDC052107 | reverse complement strand
CACAAACGTTCATGATCACGGTGGCCGTACCCATACCCCCACTCGGCCCCCGCGAGCTCCTGATCAGGGAAGACGCCGGAACTACAGCTGCCGTGGCTGTACACGCTCAATTCAGCAACTGCTAAAACAACGCGCCCGATGAGGAAGGGCGCCATGAACGCTCCGATCACCCTGGCCGTCGATATAGACGCCGATGCCTCGCGCATCTTCGAAATCCTGTCCACCACCGGCGGCCAGCGTGCCTTCTGGACCGATGACTGCGACGTCGCCGGCGAACGCGCACGCTTCGGCTTTCCCGAGGCCCCCGTCGACCTCGAGGTCGACGTGACGACCGAACCCGACAAGCTCGTCAGGATGCGGGTGACCCGTGGCTGGCCGGGCTGGACAGGCTCGACATGGGAATGGGAAATGGGCCCTGCGACCCGCTCGGACTCCGGTGCCGGAGTACTCTTCCGCCACTGCGGCTTCGGGGAGGGGTACCAGGAAACCGACCTCGGGCATACCAGCCACACCTGGGCGCAGATCCTTGACCGCTTGGCGGCGTACGCCGCAGGAAGCCCGGTCCATCCGTTCTTCCACGCCCGACCCTGACTTCAGACGGGCCGCCGTTCGACGTGGTACCGACCGGTGAAAGCGGGGGCGCACCGCCGCGCCGGATGGTTGGCGCGCCCACCGCATGGCCGGCAAACCTCCGCGTCGTCACCCGTCGCACAGGCTGACTCACGCCTGACGCGAGTGTCTTCCCTAGGCCGCGCTCGTCCGCCGCGACGGCATCGTTGCCTGGGCCGCCGCCCCGGGTCTGCCCGCGGACACCGCAGGTCTGGCGCTCGCGCTGTGCACCTGGTTCGGCGCACCGCAGACGCGTATGGCGAACGGCCAACAAGGTGAACCTGGCCAGCCTGAAGACAGGAAGAGCGCCGGGCAACGCGGAGGGGAGGTCTGATGGTGTGCGATCCACTCTGACGGTCGGTTCGGCATAGATCTGCCCTGATGCTGCCGAAAGGCCGTCGCGCCCCCGCACCGGCAAACCTCCGAGGAGCAGGAACGACGATGGCATCCGATCCGGCAATCTCCCAGGTGACCATGACCCTGGCTGCCCTTGCAGCTACCGGGGCCACCCCGCGTCCGTCCGGGGAAACCCTGGAGCAGCAGACCAAACGCATCATCACCGGCATCGACGCGCAACTGCGCGATCCCGGCCTTGCGACGCAGGACGAGTGGGAGCTGGTGTGGCTCGCCCTGAGCGAGGCCAACGCCAATATGGCCTACCTCGTACGGAGCACCAACGGCTCGAACGAGTTCGCCGTGGTCGCTCGCGGAACGGACGCCGATCTGACCGACATCCTTGAGGACCTCGATGTCGGCACGGTCGTCCCGTTCCCCGAAAGCGGATCGCCGACGCCCATCTTCGTGTCCAAGGGGGCAAAGGACGCGTTCACACGAGTGGTCACCGCCCGCTCGATCGCCTCTCCCTCCCTGAACGCCACGCTCGCTCAGGCGCTCTCCGTTGCGCTCAAGGCGGCGCCCTCCTCGCCGCAGCCGACCGTCTATCTGACCGGTCACAGCCTGGGCGGTTGCATCGCCAGCATGCTCGCGCCGTACCTTCAGGCACAGACCTGGCCGAAACAGCCGAAGTTCGCGGTGATGACCTATGCCGCTCCCACCGCCGGCGTGCAGAGCTTCGTCGACTACTTCGACTCCGTGCCGTGGGTCATCGACGAGCGCCAGAACAACGCCTACGACCTGGTGCCGCACGCGTGGGCCGATCTCGACACCACCACCGGCTGGTACCCGAGCCCGGGACCGCAGGCGACCGAAGAAGTGAAGCTGCTCATCGGGGCGATCTCCAAGCGCACCAACGGCAACGTCTACGTCCAGCCCGGCACTCTCTGCCTGATGAACACCGGATACACAAGCCTTGCCGAGAAGCTGGTCAACAAGACCACCCAGGACTTCCTCGGCCAGATCGCCTACCAGCACGCCAACTCCACCTACCTGGAGCTGGTGGGGGCGCCTGACGTGCCTTCCCCGCCGGTGGTGACCGACGTGAGCCCCACCTTCGGCGCCGCAGGCGACACGGTGACGATCAACGGCAAGTATTTCAGTCAGGACAGCATGGTCGACTTCGGCCACTTCGCCTGCACCGAGCCGCCCACCATCGACCCCTCCGGCCTCAAGATCACCGCTAAGGTCCCCAACGGAACGGGCGTCGTCCACATCCGCATCACCAACACCCTCGGCACCTCCCCGGCCGTCGCCATGGGGCAGTTCGCCTATGGCGGACCCGCACCTGTGGTGGTCAGTTCGGTCAACCCGACCAGCGGTAAGGTCGGCGCCCCGGTCACCATCAAAGGCTCGGGCTTCGCCGACGGAGCCACCGTGCACTTCAAGGACAAGGCGTCCGGCTCGGTCAAGTTCGTCTCCACCGGCCAGATCACCGCAACCGCGCCCGATCTGTTCGACGTCCACCAGACGGTGAACATCACCGTGACGGTCGGCAAGGCCACCTCTCCCACCAGCCCGGACGACGAGTTCACCTACACCGGACGGTAGCGTCCGCAAGCCCCGTTCCCGGGTGGCCCTTCGAGCAGCCCCGGGCCCTTGCCGCCGGCCGCCTCACCCGCCAAGGCTTCCTCACCCAACCCGGACGAGGCCGCTACCAGAAACGGACTTAACGCCCTCTGTGGCGCGCGTCCACCTCTTCGAGGCCCGCGGCCTGACCCTCGGGCCGCAGGAGCTCACGGAGTCAGAGCAGGACTTCAAGCTGATGTGGTTGCCGATGGGCGATGCGCTGCGGGCCGTGGACGAGGGCCGGTTCCTCCTCCCGGCCGGGCCGCTGGCCCTGCTCCTGGCAGCTCGCCGTCCGGCCGGCGCCTGAACCGGCCCGCTAAGCCTTGTTCCACCGACGTGGCCTGAAATGGATCTTCTGATGGGTTTTTGAGCGGGTTCCGGGTCGGTGTCTGTGCCTGGGCAGGTGGTA
>NZ_JBFAWG010000226.1:0-2995 GCF_040680215.1 Streptomyces sp. NPDC052107 | reverse complement strand
TGACCTTGATCACCAAGGCCAGGGTCAGATGAAGATCACCAAGTGGGTCAGATTTGATACGCCGTCAGAGGGTCAGGGTTCGGCCGTCGTCGAGAATCAGCTCCCACCAGGCTGCTGCGACAACCTGGCGAGGAGGTCTTGCACCTCCTTCGATTCACCGCGCCTCACGGCGCACGAGCGCCTCGTGGCGCACAAGGTCCGCTCCACGACCCATCGGGTGCGGGCGAGTCCTGATCCGTGGGGTGTACCGCGGCGGGCGATGGCCGGCTTGATGCCGCCTTTCCACTCCACGCGGCGGTACTTGTCGTAGCCGCGGTCGGCGAACAGGCGCTTGAGGCGGCTGCGGGGACGTTCGCGCAGGCCGCGGATGCGGGGTATCGCGTCCAGCAGCGGCAGGAGCTGGGTAACGTCGTGCCGGTTGTCGCAGATGAGGGGAGACCGCGAGCGGAGTGCCGTTGCGGTCGAATATCGGATGGTGCTTGGACCCGGGACGGCCCCGGTCGACCGGTGAAGGGCCGACGTAGGCCCCCGTTGACCGCTCGGATGTGGGAGCCGTCGATCGTCGTCGATCTGCAGTTGGCCGCCCTTCCGGAGCTCGGCCAGCAGGACCTGGTGCAGGCGCGGCCACACACCCGCCTCGGTTCAGTCCCGCAGCCTCCGCCAGGCGGTCACGCCCGAGCAGCAGACCACCTGGTTAGGGCATCGCGCCAGCTCACGCCCTTGCGCAAGGCGTAGACGATACCCGTCAGCGCGGCCCGGTCCCGGACCGGCTTCCGTCCCGGGCAGCGGCGGCGTGGTGGCCTGGGCGGCAGAAGCGGAGCTATGCGCTGCCACGAGTCTCGGACAAGATCGGCAGAAACGCAGCCGACCGTGCCCGAACCACACCAGAGGTCACCAGCCGACACACCGATCTCATGCTGAAACGATCAGTAAGCGGGCTGATCCAGAGGGTGGCTTGGCAGGCGGGAATGCGGCAGCTGCATCCGGCGTTAGACTGAACTAAACGTTCAGTTTTGCTTGAGGGAGATCGGCCGATGCGAACCGTCATCCTCGGGGCCACCGACCTGAAGGTGTCCCGCATCGCTTTCGCGAGCCCGGCTGCTCGGCAGCGACCGGGGCGCCTTCGGCGAAGACGAAGCCGGGTGAGCTGTCCGCCAGGCCCCGGAGCGCGGAGCGAACTTCTTCGACACCGCCCAGGCCAACGGCTTCGGTGCCTGCGAGCGGCTGCCGGGCAACGCCCTGCGGCCGGAACTCGACCGCCACCGCGAAAATCTGGTGATCGCTACCAAGGGCGCGCTGCGGCCCTTGGCAACGGCGTCGAGGGATGCCAGCCCCGAGTGGCTGTACAAGGGCGTCAACGCGAGCCTTGAGACGCTCGGCCTCGACCGCATCGACCTGTACCAGGTGCAGTGGCCGGATCGGAAGGCTCCTGTTTCCGAAACCGCCGGACGAGAGCGCCGCGGCCGCGGACCTCGCGCTCACCGACGCGGACCTGAGCGAGATCGACAGGATCACGGCGGCGTCCGTTCCCGTGGCCGGCCCCTCTCCGGAGACGGTATGAGGACGGCGACGGCCGATCACAGCCACTCGCGGCCCGCCGGCCGGCTCAGGCCGACGAGCACTGACCCCACCGTGTGCGCTGAACAATCCAGCGCATACAGGAACTTCACGAAGGATCCTTCATGAGCACCATCCCGACCATCACCCTCAACAACGGCGTGACCATGCCGCAGCTCGGCTTCGGCGTCTTCCTGGTACCGGACGACGAAGCCCACACCGCCGTCACGCGGGCACTGGAAGTGGGTTACCGCAGCATCGACACCGCTGCCCTCTACGGCAACGAGGAGGGGACCGGGCGGGCCATCGCCGATTCCGCTCTCCCCCGCGAGGAGGTGTTCGTCACCACCAAGGTGTGGAACACCGACCAGGGCTACGACTCGACCCTGCGTGCCTTCGACACCTCGCTGGGCAAGCTCGGCCTGGACTACGTCGACCTCTACCTGATCCACTGGCCGGCCCCGGCACAGGACAAGTACGTCGACACCTGGCGTGCATTGGAGAAGATCTACGCGGACGGCCGCGCCAGGGCGGTCGGCGTCTCCAACTTCCTTCCCGTTCACCTGCAGCGCCTCTTCGACGAGAGCGGCCTGGTCCCCGCTGTGAACCAGGTGGAACTGCACCCTCGGCTGCAGCAGGACGAGATTCGCACCTTCAACGCCCGTCACGGAATCGCCACCGAAGCGTGGTCCCCCCTCGGCCGTGGCAGTCAGGGCAACGCAGTGCTCGGGAACGCCGTGATCACCGCGATCGCCGCCAAGCACGGTGTCTCCCCCGCCCAAGTGGTTCTGCGCTGGCACCTTCAGATCGGCAACGTCGTCATCCCGAAGTCGGTGACGCCGTCCCGCATCGAGGAGAACTTCGACGTCTTCGACTTCGAGCTCGATTCCGAGGATCTGACCGCGATCGCGGGCCTGGAGACCGGTGAGCGAGTCGGCCCCCACCCCGACGACCGCAAATGACCGTCGGTGGACCCGCAAGGCCCGCCGACCTACCTCCACTCCGCCACGACCGCGCTGCCGCGACCGCCCCCAGGCATGGCGTAGGGGAACCTGGTTCCCCTACGCCATGCCACGAGGCCGACCCGAGCGCCATCCAAGTCCAGCACCAAGGCGTCTTCCTCGGATGGATCGCCCGCCCGCTTGCCCTCGACTCCGCATCCACACGTACACCCAGCTGAGCACCGCCCCCCTCTCCCTTGCACTTCAGAGCGGAACCGACCAGCTCTCTGTCCACAACGCGATCACCCTGACTATCACGCTCACCCCACAGTGACCGCCCTCGCCGCCCACGGGCAACCACTCCCAGGGGGACGAACGGCAACGGACACGGTAGGACGACCGAGACGGCGTGGCAGAGGTCACCGACATGTGCTGATCAATCTTGGAATGCGAGGCCTCCTCCCGCTGCTGCCCTCAGGGAGCTTGCCTCGTTCTGG
>NZ_JBFAWG010000225.1:0-3179 GCF_040680215.1 Streptomyces sp. NPDC052107 | reverse complement strand
CCGACGGTCACGGCATAGTGCCGCGTCGTCCAAGCAGTCCTTGGGTTCCCTGGCGGTGACTCATCCGTTCCACGCGCTGAGTGGTCAGCGGCTGGAGATTCTGTTCGTCAAGCGCCGGAGCGGTGCGCTGGTCTTCGTCTGCGCGTACGGCGTGAGCCGGAGCGTGACGCTGCCGCAGGAGTGGACGGACCGGGGCGGGGAGCCGTCGGGTGACCGGCTCGCGGTCGAGGGGTTGAGTGCGCTTCGTGCGCTGGTGAATGCCCTGGTGAGCCGTGGTGCAGGCCCGGAGCGGGACGGATCCTGATGGAACGACAGTTGTATCGCGCACCAGTCCCGTCGGGGGCGGAAGCGAGGGGCTGTGCCGCCATCACCGTGTTGCGTCGAGGTGGTGATGGTGCTGGCCAACATGGTCGAGTCCGTGTTGGGGGGCAGCCGTGATCGTGAACGGGACCTCGAAGATCACCGCGTCCCATCGCTCCCGGACGGCGGCGATCTACTTGCGGCAGAGCACGTTGGTGCAGGTGAGGGACAACACCGAGTCGACGCTGCGGCAGTACGCGCTCGGCGACGAGGCGGTCGCGCTGGGCTGGGACCGCGAAGACGTCATGGTCATCGACGCGGACCTCGGCGTGTCGGGGAAGTTCGGCCAGGTCCGCGAGGGCTTCCGGGATCTGGTGGCCAAGGTCTGCCTGGGCGAGGTCGGGGCGATCTTCGGTCTGGAGGTCTCCCGGCTGGCCCGGTCCTCGGCCGACTTCGCCCGGCTGCTGGAGCTGGCTCGGTTGACCGACGCGCTTTTGATCGACGCCGACGGCGTCTACGACCTGGCGAACATCAACGACCGGCTGCTGCTCGGCTTGAAGGGCAGCATGTCAGAGGCGGAACTGCACATTCTCTCGGGCAGGCTGCAGGGCGCGAAGCGGGCCGCGGCCGAGCGCGGCGAGCTGAGGTTCCCGCTGCCGGTGGGCTACGTCTACGACGACGAGGGCGAGTGCGTGATCGACCCGGACGCCGAGGTGCAGGCCGCGATCCGCGACGTGTTCGCGGCGTTCGCGGCCGGCGGCTCGGCGTTCCAGGTCGTGGCCGCCTTCGTGGGCAGGCGCTTCCCGCTGCGCGCCTACGGAGGAGCGTGGGCCGGCCAGCTGCGGTGGGGCAAGCTGACGCACGCGCGGGCTCTGGGGGTGCTGCGCAACCCGTGCTATGCCGGGGCCTACGTTTACGGCCGCTACTCCACCCGGCGCCGGGTGCAGCCGGACGGCACCGTGCGCACCGGCATCAAGCTGCTGCCCCGCGAGCAGTGGCCGATCGTCCTGCCCGACCACCACGAGGGCTACTGGACCTGGGCGCAGTATGTGGCCGCCGAGGCGCAGCTGAAGGCCAACTGCACTCACGACGGCGCGCGTCCGGCCCGCGAGGGCCTGGCCCTGTGTCAGGGGATCATGTTCTGCGGGTCCTGCGGACACCCGATGACCACCCGGTATCACCGGCACGGCCAGGCCGCCTACGGCTGCTCGTCCTCCCGGGCCGACCACGAGGCCACGGCGACCTGCCGCTCCATCCGCGCGGACATCGTCGACGACGCGGTGGCTGAGCTGCTGCTGAGCACGCTCGGCCCGGGCCAGATCGAGCGGGCCCTGGCCACAGCCGACGAGGTCAGCGACCGGCACGCCCGCTCCCACCGCGCCGCCGAACTCGCCGTCGAGCGCGCCCAGTACGACGCGGACCGCGCCGAGCGTGCCTTCAGCGCGGTCGAGCCGGAGAACCGGATGGTCGCCCGCACCCTGGAGGCCCGCTGGGAAGCGCGACTGGCCGCGCTCGACCAGGCCCAAGCCGCCCTGGCCGCGGCCCGCGAGGCCCGCCCGGCGCTGCCCGACCGCACCGCCCTTAAGGCCCTGGCCGCTGACCTGCCAGGACTGTGGCACGATCCCGACACCAAGGACCGGGACCGCAAGCGTCTACTGCGAACCCTGGTCTCGGACGTCACTCTGCTGCCCGAGCCGGCCCGGGCCCGCGCCCGGATCGGAGTGCGCTGGCACACCGGCGCCACCGACGAACTCGCCCTGACCCGGCCCGCGACCTCGCCGGAGGTGCGGCGGACCCCGGCCGCCGCACGGGAGCTGATCGCGGCCCTGCGTCCGGAGCACAGCGATGAGCAGGTCGTTGTCGCGCTCGCCGATGCCGGGCTCACCACGGGCACCGGGCGCCGCTACGACGTGGCGGCGGTCAAGTGGGTCGGCCACACCTACAACATCCCGGCCCGCTCCCCCTTCCGGGACGACGAGATCAACGTCAACCAGGCCGCCCAGATTCTGGGCATCACCGCCAACGCCGTCTACTACTGGCTCACCCACGACCGGCTCACCGGCCGCAAGGACCCCTCGGGACGCTGGTGCATCCCCTGGAACCCGCAGGTCGAAGCCGCCTGCCGGGAGCAGATCGGTGCCTCCGGACACCTGACCCCACGTCCCGGCCCCCCAGTGCAGGCCCGGCCCGGCGAAGTCACCGTCCAGCAGGCCGCCGCCCGCCTCGGTGTGGTCGAGCACGCCGTCTACTACTGGATCCGCTGTCGGCGTCTGCCCGCTCGCAAGGACCCCTCCGGACGCTGGTTGATCCCCTGGAACCCGCAGGTCGAGGACGCCTGCCGGGACTGGATCACTCACCCCGAACAGTTCGCGCCCACCGGACCGCGCCCGCTGCCCGTGGAATCGGCCCGCGACGGTGAGATCAGCATCCCGCAGGCCGCCGCACGCCTCGGCGTGCTGGACGCGGCCGTCCGCTACCAGATCCGCGTCGGCCACCTCTGCGCCCACCGCACACCGGCCGGCCGGATCGCCATCCCCTGGAACGACGAGGTCGAAGCCGCACTCCGTGCCCACTTGGCCCGGCGGGGGCACCCCGGCCCCACCGGTCGAGGCAGCCACCCGCTCCCGCAAGAGGCCCAGGCCCGTGGCGAACTGAGCGTCCAGCAGGTCGCCACCCGCCTCGGCGTCCGCCAGGGCGCCGTCTACTACTGGATCGCCCGCGGCCGACTGGACGCCGTGCGCGCCGACGACGGACGCCTGAGTATCCCCTGGACCAGCGACAACGAGGAAATCTGCCTCCAACTCGCCGCCCGAACCGTGAAATCGCACGTCAAAACCACAGCACTCACAGCAGGAGGGGCAGTATGAAGCCACCATGCC
>NZ_JBFAWG010000224.1:0-3189 GCF_040680215.1 Streptomyces sp. NPDC052107 | reverse complement strand
TCCACCTCCACGCTCACGCAGCCCCACCAAGATGGGCAGAACCCACACCGAGCCCCACGGTTCGCATAGGTTCGCTTAGCTGATCAGCGACGCTGCAGGTTCCACATGATCGAGCCGCCGAGCGGGGCCAGCGCAGCCACCCGCAATCACACCCCGACCGCGCCGTCGATCCGTTCGCGGATCAGGTCGGCGTGTCCGTTGTGACGGGCGTACTCCTCGATCATGTGGATCAGCACCCAGCGCAGGGAGACCGTGCCACGCCAGGGGTCCTGGCCCTCGATGTCGAGATGTGGAGCTTCGGCGACGAACGCTTCCGCGAAGGCGACTTCGGCGCGCCAGGCCGCCCAGGATGCCGCCACGACCTCGGGGTCGGGGCCGGCCCCGTCGAAGTCACCCTCGGGGACGTCCGTGGAGGAGAAGCACAGCTCGACGTCGTGCCCGGCGAGCACGGCCCGGAACCAGCGGCGTTCCACGTCGGCGAGGTGCCGGACGAGGCCGAGCAGGGAGAGCGAGGACGGGGACACGGACCGCTTGGCCAACTCCGGCCCCAGTCCGGAGCACTTCAGCTTCAGGGTGGCCCGCTGTGCGTCCAACATGGCCACAAGCATGCTCCGCTCGTCACCGGTCGCGGGGCCGCTGAACCGATTCTCGCTGCCGGTGCCGGTGAACAGTTCGATCCGTCGGTCGGGAATCTTCATGCCCACATCATGACCGCCGGGTCACCGCCCCCAAAACCCGCAGTGGGTTTCCGGGACTTGAGTGCGGACTGGCACGGCTCGGGCCGGTGGACAGGGCGGGCGGACCGGCGGTGGAACGTCGCGAGCGAACAGCTGGATCACCGGCATCATGGGCGCCGGTCCCGCTCTTCCGGCTCTACGCCCTTCCCGCACCGGTCCCGTTCCCGGACCGGGCCACCACTGACGACGCACACGCCGTCCCCGAACAGTCTGCCAGCGGCATCATCGTCGGGCTGTATCAGCGCTGACCACGACGGTCCGAGCCCCGGCGCACTGCCGCTGTGCAGGCGCGGCGGCGCAGCCGCGGCATCGTCGCAGACAGCGATCACGTCCCGGCGTCACCGAGCGCAGCCGACGTCCAGCACCTCGACGACGTCGCCGTGGATCGTATACACCAGCCAGCACCACTCCCCGAACGCGGCAGCAAGGTCCGGCGCGCGTGTCTCGTTGTCGTCGGTGACCACGCTGATGAGCATGATGATCTCTTCGTGCATCTCGTCCGGCACATCGAAGAGCACGTCCGCGGCCCTTTGGATCATTTCGACTTTCATGGCACCCCCCGAGCGAGCAGGAGCGGCAGGGTTCGGCGAAGCCGAGGACTCCGGGCTGCGCTCGATGTCCGAACAGAGCCCACACGACCACCGTAAACCTGGCGATGTCCATCGTCGTCGAGGGACGGCAGGCGAGTTCGGTCAAGGCATCCGGGAACCGCGCCGACTCGTGCGGCCTGTGCAACAAAGCCCACACCAGTCACATGGCCCCCACCGGCCGACCTCAGGGAACCTCGACGGCGAGGTCGTCCACCACAGCCCGCAGGCCACCCTCATGCCGTTCCGCCGCACGCCTCTGCCGCGCGGAGCCGGACCCGTGGAGCTGGACATCGCCCAGCCAGTCGCCGACCCGCCCGTCGTCGCCGTGCCGACTGAGGTGTGGCTCGACCCGTTTCCACAGCTCCTCGATCAGCCGGCCGACGGCCGTGGGAGCGCAGTCACCGGTGTGGGTGCCGGGCAGCGTGCCGACGGGGCCGTGCCGGGCAGCCTGCCAGCACGCCGCCCTCAGCAGCAGGTCCGGGACGTCGGGCGCGGGTTCGCCGGAGCGCCCCACCTCCACGGCGTGCCCGACGAGGGCACGGACGAGCAGCGCGTAGGCGGTGGTGGTCCTGGCGTCGGGCATCACGTCCGCGATGCGGACCTCGATGGTGGGAAGGTGCGCCGAGGGCCGGACGTGCCAGTAGACCATGGCCGGATCCAGCGCCGCCCCGGAGGCCACGAGCTGGTCGACGACCCGTTGGTAGTGCGCCGCGTCGCGCAGGTGGGGAGGAGGTCCCGCCGAAGGCCACCGGCTCCAGACCACCGATCGCCAGCTCGCGTATCCGGTGTCCGCGCCGTCGCTGTACGGGGAGTTGGCGGTCAGGGCCAGCAGCAACGGCATCCAGCCCCGCAGGTGGTTGACCGCCCGAACGGCATCCTCCCGGTCGGCCACGCCGACGTGCACGTGGCAGGCGTTCGCGCCCTGCCCGTGAACCACGGGCCCGAAGCGGCGTGCAAGGGCCTGGTACCGTGCCCGATCGAGGACGGGCGGCGGCCCGGAACGGCCCAGCACCGCCACGCCACTGGGCACCAGCAGGCAGTCGTGCTCGGCCGCTGCGGCAGCCGCGCCCGCGCGTAATCGAAGGACTTCGGTCTCCACTTCAGCGCCGGTACGACACACCCCACTGACCGTCTCCACCTGAGACTGCGACAGCTCGGGTGTGACATGCGCCCCGCCGAGGCGAGCACGCGCGGCACGCACCACGGGAAGAGACCTGCCGACAGTCGACCTGCTGCGCCGGTCGGCCAGCACGAACTCCTCCTCCACACCGACCGTCGGCGGTGCGGCCGCCGCCGGCGAGCCCCCCGCCCCGCCGGCGGCAGCGGGGGTCACGGCATCAAACGGCTTTGGCACATCCAGCCCTTTCCGAAAGACACGGGACACCGGAAACCACCCGTCGCCGGCTCCGCACAGGTCACGTTCACCTCCTCACGCACCCGCGCCCACAAGCCCACTTACTGCCGGAACAACGAGTGGGAACCGTCATGCTGAGCCTTCGAGCGAAGCCCTGCAAGCGGTTGCCAAGCCACGATCACAGCGCGCGGACAGCCCATGGCCGTGCCGCTGTCGGGGACCGCAGACCGCAGCACCGCGGGTCTGCGGTAGGCCCAGACCCGGCAACCACCAGGGCAGTCCGTCAGCAGAGCAGGCGCGACGCGCGGCGAACCAACGACACTTCCAGCCGGTGCCGGCCGCTTCCGGACGAGCAGCACGGGGAGGGAGGGACGCCTGCAGCCGCGAGGCGCTCAGCTTGATGTGTCCGACAGTTCTCGACGACGGCCGAACCCTGACCCTCTGACGGCGTATCAAATCTGACCCACTTGGTGATCTTCATCTGACCCTGGCCTTGGTGATCAAGGTC
>NZ_JBFAWG010000223.1:0-3217 GCF_040680215.1 Streptomyces sp. NPDC052107 | reverse complement strand
CGGGCGACCAGGACATCCAAAACCGTTCGGGATGCCCGCAGTGACCAGGTATGGGTCCAAGACTCACTACTGCTCACTGATTAGGAACGGTGCGTTGCGGTGGACCATGCGGGGTCTTTCTGGCTCTGAAGATGACGATGGCCGGGTGCTGGCTGCGCTGAGCGCGGACGTGCCCGTGGCGCGGCTCGGCTCGGCCTAACGTCAGCGGTCACGATGGCGTTCTCGCCCGCATCTTGGTCGCGGGCGATCCCGCGTTATGCGGGGACTTTTGCGTCGCGGTCGTAGGTGCCGGCACCCGCGTGGGCGCGTGATCGTCGGATCGCTACGTCACACGACCCGGGGAGCCTCGGCCAAACGAGCCTGCAGGCCGACAGCGTCCAGCGCCGCGAGGAAGGCGGGACGGCCGAATTCGGCGCGCCAGCTTTCCGAGAGCGGGCCGAGGTTCAGGGTGTCGAAGCCGAACTGATCGTAGAGTTTCGCGACGAACGCTGCCGCCTCGGGGAAGTCGCTGGCGGTGGTGAGTGCGCGCCGTCCGGGTGTGCCGCTCGGCCGACGATCGGTGGGGACGTCGGCCGCGGCGATGTGGTTGAAGCCCTTGGCGACGTGGGCGCCTTCGAGGTGCTGCTGCACCAGCCCGGAGGTGGTCGTCCGGCCGTGGTCCAGCTCGGGGATGTGACCGTCGCGGGGCGGATAGTAGTTGATGGCGTCGATGACGATTTTGCCCCGGAGCGGTGCAACGGGCAGGTCCCGGTATGCCGCCATGGGGATACCGGTCATGACGACGTCCGCGTCCTGCGCCGTCTTGAGGACCGTCGCTGCACGGGCGGCAGGTCCCAGCTCGGCGACCAGGTCCCTCAGCGTCTCGGGTCCGCGCGAGTTGCTGAGGATGACGTCGTAGCCGAGCTGAACCGCATTTCGAGCGACCTGGAGGGCGATACTGCCCGCGCCGATGAAGCCGATCGTCGTCACGACTTGCTGCCGGCCTGCGGGCGGACGGTGAGCACCAGCTTGCCGGTGGCGCCGCCCGCCTCGGCCAGCGCGTGAGCCTTCGCCGCCTCGGCCAGCGGGAAGGTGGCGGCGACGTGCGGGCGCAGCCGCCCCGTCTCAGCGAGAGCGGCGAGGCCGGTCATGCCGGCCCGGTCGTGCTCGACGACCAGGTTCGTGGCCCGCAGCCCCAACTCGGCGGCCCGCTTGGTCACTTCGTCGAACTCAACGGGCAGGCTGGAGACCAAGATGCCGCCGGGCCTGAGAGTTTCCAGAGAGCGCAGCCGGTCGGCGCCGCCGACCGTGTCGAGAACCACGTCGATGTCGTGGGCCCCCTTGGCGACGTCGGCGGTGCGGTAGTCGATGACCTCGTCCGCTCCCAGATCGCGCACGAGGTCGCACTTGTCGCCGGACGCCGTGCCGATCACGTACGCGCCGCGCGCCTTGGCGACCTGCACAGCGATGTGCCCGATGCCGCCGGCCGCTCCGAGGACCAGCACCCGCTGTCCCTCTCGCACGTCGGCGGTGTCGACCAACGCCTGCGAGGCGACCAGGCCCGCCATCGGCAGCGCAGCGGCCTCGGCGTGGCTGAGCGCGGCGGGCTTGGGCGCGAAGGCGCGGACCGGGCCGGTGACGTATTCGGCATAGGCTCCAGCGCCGTTCGGGTACGGCAGCATGCCGAACACCTCGTCGCCCGGCGCGAAGAGCGATACGCCCAGGCCGACCGCCTCGACGACGCCGGACACGTCCCAGCCCAGCGTGAAGGGCGGCTCCCCCAGGAACAGGCCGAGCCTGCGGTGCTGAGCGTCGGTGGGATTGATCCCGGCGGCGTGCACGGCGACGAGGACCTGCCCGACGCCGGGCTCCGGGCGCGCGCGCTCGATGGGGTGGAGCACGTCCGGGTCCCCGAGGGTGTCCTGGCTGATGACCTGCATGGTGTGCGTGTTCATGATTCCAGGCTGCGGCAGGGGCCCTGACCTCGCCAATGGCAAGATGGTCATTAACCCATAGAATCGTGCCATGGCCACGCTCGAACCCTCCACCGCCTCTGCCGGGCCGCCACACCGGGTCGTCGTCCTCGCTCTCGACGGCGTGTACCTCTTCGACCTGGGCATCCCCGAGCGGGTCTTCGGCGGGGTCCGCTACGCCGGGCTTCCGGGCGCGTACGAGGTGGGGTGCTGCTCCGCGACCGAGGACCGTACGGTCACGACCAGCACTGGCCCCACCCTCACACTCGACCACGGACCCGAGGCACTGGAGAGCGCCGACACCGTCATCCTCCCGCCCTACGACATGAGCCGCTTCACGGCCGACCTGCCCGAGCCGGTCCGTGCCGCGCTCGCCCGCATCCGCCCCGGTACCCGCATCGTGTCCCTGTGCACCGGCGCGTTCACCCTGGCCGCGGCCGGGCTGCTCGACGGACGGCCCGCGACCACGCACTGGGCACTCGCAGACGAGTTCCATCAGTTGTTCCCCCGCGTGGCCCTGGACCCCGCCGTGCTATTCGTCAGCGACGGTGACGTACTCACCTCGGCCGGTGTCGCCTCCGGGATCGACGCATGCCTGCACTTGGTCCGCCGCGACCACGGCAGCGCCGTCGCCAACCAGGTCGCCCGGCAGTGCGTGGTCCCGCCCTGGCGCGAAGGCGGCCAGGCCCAGTTCATCGTCCAGCCCATGCCCGCCCAGGGCTCCACCGGCACCGGCGAAACCCGCGCCTGGGCCCTGGAACACCTCGACCGGCCGCTCGCCCTGCGAGAGCTCGCCGCGCACGCCCGAATGAGCCCGCGCACCTTCTCCCGCCGCTTCCAGGAGGAGACCGGCACCAGCCCCGGCCGCTGGCTCACCCAGCAGCGGGTGAACCACGCCCGCACCCTCCTGGAGACGACCGACCTCTCGGTCGACCGGATCGCTGCGGAGGTCGGCTTCGCCACGGGGAACTCGTTGCGGCAGCACCTGCATGCGGCCATCGGGGTCTCGCCCCAGGCGTACCGCACCGCCTTCCGAATCCGCGGCGAGATGCCTGACGAGGAGTGACCGCCTCGCCCATGAACAACAGCATCTGCGCAGGCGAGCGAAATCGTCGGCAGTCGGCCCCACTTACCAGCCGCGCCCTGTCACCAACCTCCGTGGATAGAACAACTACCCGCCGAAGGTTCAGCTCTCCAAGCTGGTCAACTCCCTCAAGGGAGTCTCCGCCCGCCTGCTTCGCAAGGAGTACGACGCGCACGTCCGC
>NZ_JBFAWG010000222.1:0-3256 GCF_040680215.1 Streptomyces sp. NPDC052107 | reverse complement strand
AGCGGGCGACCAGGACATCCAAAACCGTTCGGGATGCCCGCAGTGACCAGGTATGGGTCCAAGACTCACTACTGCTCACTGATTAGGAACGGTCGACTTCCTGCTGACGTAACTTCGGGATTCCTGAATGTCTCTTGCCTTGTCCGACCGATCTGTGTTCTGGATGAAGGCGAGGGTCGATGCACCTCGGTGTAGTGATTGGGGGATGATCTCCTGCGTGACGAAGGAAGCGGGTGCGGGTGCGGGCGTTGATGAAGCTCATGCGTGGGACGCGCGGTTGGGCTGGGCGTTCGGGCTGATAGCCGACGATCCCGCGGTACGGGCTGCGACGCTGGTCCGTCTTGCTGATGTCCAGGGGAACGTGCGGGATGCTCTTGGTCGGTTCAATGAGTTGTGGCGCTTGACGCTGCCGCTTGGGGGACAGGAGCAGTGGCGGGATCCGGCCTTCCTGCAGGCACATGAGATGTATCTCGAAGCCGGGAAGTATTCGCTGCCTAACGCGTTGTGGAACCGCCCGCCCGGGGACATCAGGACGTGGCAGGGTCTGCCGTATGCGCTCCTCTTCCTGGAATGGGAGGCAAGGTATCCGCAGGAGTGGACCCGGCATGCCAAGGAGTGGGGCACGAAACAGAGCCTCATACGGGACGTGGCGGTCGCTGGCCACAGTGAGACGGTCAGGGCGAAACTTACTGACCTGGTCGAGATCGTCGTTCAGAGGGCCTACCGCTGCAAGGACCGCGAGTACGTGCGCGTTGCTCGAGCCGTCGACAGTGAGGATCTGCGCGGCAGGCTGGAAACTGCCGCTCGATCTGACAACCCATGGGCATGGCGACATGCCGGCTATGTTCTTTGGCTCCTCGATCGCCCCGAGGTACCCAACACGATCCACGTTTGGCGGAACTGGATTGCGGCCGAAGCCAGAGGGTGAAGACTCCACCTGCCCCTCCGCGAGGCGGTCGCCGACTCGGTAGCGGCGCTTCTGCCCACTGGCATCCCGAATGTTTTCGGCCTCGGGGAACATCGGAACAGCGACTACTGTAGCGGTAAGCACGGTTCCAGCAGGTCACGACCAGGGCGGCGACGCTCTCAGAACTGCCTCCTGACCCCGAGCACGTCCCCTCCCTCCCCGGCGCTACGATCCGGTTGATCACCGAACCAGGGAGGGGACATGGCCGAGGGCCGGGAAGCGACGGACGCCGTCGCGGAGAGACCGGTGGAGCTGGCCTACCGGCTCACCGTCGACGACCTTGGGGCAGCGATCCGCACCCGGGCGAAGGTCACCAGAGCGGGCCGTTTCCGGCGTCGGCTGCTGATCTACACGCTGGTGGTCACGGCCGTCGGAGTCCTTCTGTCGACGCTCGGCGACGGCCGGCGTGACACCCCGTGGTACCTGTACCTGGCGCTGGTGGCCTTCGTCGCCTTCATGACCGCCGGGCCGCGGCTGCAGGCCCGCCAGTTCCACCGGCTCAGCGAGCGGCAGGGCGACTTCCGCGCCGTCGTCGACGACACGGGGATCTGCCTCACCACCGCCCACAGCTCGGCCACCCTCGACTGGCACCTCTACCCGCGCTATGCCGAGACCCCGGAGCTGTTCGTGCTGCTCAGCGCCGACAAGTCCGCCGTCGGCGTCGGCGCCCTGCCCAAGCGCGGCCTGAGCAACCCGGAGGATGCGGACCGGCTGCGGGCGATCTTCGCTCGGCACCTCGTACGCGCGGACGCCGCCGCGGCGCCGGGCGCCGACAGGACGCCGAGCCGGGGCCGGGACGTCGGGCGCGGAGCGGGCTCCGTCGGGCTGCTGCTCCTCGGGCTGGTGCTGCTCTTCTTCGCCTACGCCGCCGTCCAGAAGGCCGTGGATCCAGATGCCTTCCCCGGGCTCCAGCACAACAACGCGCCGGTCTCGGCCATCGCCCTGATCCTGGGGGTGCCGGCCGTCGCCCGCGCGTGGTGGGTCGTACGCCGGATGAAGGTGATGCGGATCGTGACCGCCGTGCTCGCCGCAGCCGTGCTGCTGGTCGGCGGTGCCGCCGTCTACCGCATCGGGCCGATGCTGCACTGCTGGGGCTCGGACCGAATCGCCCGGGGCCCCGACGGCGACTACGTCTGCTACCACTTCTGAGCGGGCCCGGAGCCCACTCCTCGGCGGCTGCGCGGCGCAGCCACCGCAGGTGCCGAAGATCTCGATGGTGTGGGCGACGTCGACGAAGCAGTCCGGCGGCGTGCTGGTGGGCTCTACACACAGTGAAGTCCACGCTCACGATGGACCAGTCGATGCGGCCCTCCGCGTCGGCGTCGGCCTGGACGGCCCGCAGGATCAGTCCCCCGGACTCCCACCTGTGTCTCCAGGGAAAAAGTAGCTCTGCTTGACCTACCGGCGTGTCATTGCGGAGTGTGCCCGCATGGTGTTAGCCCAAGGGTATGACCGTCTTCGGAACTGGCGTGCGCGCGGGCATTGTCGCTGGTGTGCTCAGTGGTGTGCCGTCGACGCTGCATGCCTTGGCCACGCGGCGTGATCCGCTGGCGGCGACCCGCGCGGCCGGATCGCTGCTGCTGCCGGACGAAGCCCGCTCGGCGCGACTGCTCGCTGCGGCAATCCCTGTCCACTTGGGGCTCAGCGTCGGCTGGGGCGTGGCGCTCGCGGCCGTGCTGCCGCGACGGGCGACCACCGCGTGGGGTGCGCTGGCCGGACTCGCGATCGCCGCGCTCGACTTCAGTGTGCCGGGCAGACGTACCGCCCAGATCCGCGCGCTGCCACGGTGGCCGCAGGTGGCGGACCATCTCACCTACGGCGTGATCGCCGCTGCGGCGGTGGCCACCGCACACACCGAGGACCTTCAAAGCGTGCCACGGTCACACGGTCGGAGCGCGCCAGCGGCCGGCCGGCAGGCTGTCAGGGACCGCCGGTACGGTCTACGGCATGGCCCTTTTGGCGGCGGTTGAGGTGATGTCGCGGATGATGTCTTCGGTGAAGATGGGGTGGCCGTAGCGTCCCTGATCAGCTAAGCGAACCTATGCGAACCGTAGGGTCCGACGCGGGTTCTGCCCATCTTGGCGGGGCAGCGTGAGCGTGGAGATGGAATCCTGCGCCCAGTGCTGCTCCGCGTGGCCGGTGTCGGCGTTTGGTGGGTGTGCTGATCGTGGTCACGCCCTGGTGCCGGTGGGCTGCGCGGGGCAGCCGGGTCCGGCCCGTTGGTGCGTGTCCCTCCGGACGCTGACCGGCCGGGCCGGTGGGCCTGGCTGGGGAGGGAACCTCACGTCG
>NZ_JBFAWG010000221.1:0-3261 GCF_040680215.1 Streptomyces sp. NPDC052107 | reverse complement strand
AACACCCGCGCGAAACCGAAGACGAACTTCGCACCCGACTCACCGATCCGATCATGGACCGATCACCCGGCCAAGGCTGTGTGACGAGCCACTAGCCGACCGCCGGGCCCACTGCCCTGCGGGGCTCCGGTTCCGCGAGCCTCCGGTTCGGCGGACCCCCGGTTCGGCGGCCCTCCGTACCCCGGCCTACCCGGTGGCGTCGGGCTCTTGTAGGGGGAGCGCCGCCCCCTACAGGGGGCCGCAGCGGGTCCGCGGGCCCGCCTCCGTCATTACCGTCACATGCGAGGTCGGGCCGGTCGGCCGGCCGGGCGCACCGCGCCGATCCCGCCGATGCCGGCCTCGGCCGTACCGCACCGCATCCCGAACGGAAGGGGAAGTCGTATGGCGCCGGCACCGAGTGCCCGCGGGACCGTGGCCTTCGGCCCGTACCGGACCTGGTACCGGGTGACCGGGGACCTCCAGTCGGCGCGGCCGACGGTGGTGCTGGTGCACGGCGGACCCGGAAGCACCCACGACTACCTGCTGAGCCTGGCCGCACTGGCCGAACACGGCTGGCCCGTCGTCCACTACGACCAGCTCGGCAACGGCGGCTCCACGCACCTGCCGCAGGCGGGCGCCGACTTCTGGACCGTGGAGCTGTTCCTCGGTGAGCTCGACAACCTCCTGCACTCCTTGGGCGTCGCCGACAACTTCGTGCTCCTCGGACAGTCCTGGGGCGGCATGCTCTCCGCCGCCTACGCCGCACGGCAGCCGGAGGGCCTGCGCGGACTGGTCGTGGCGAACTCGCCGGCCTCCTATCCCCTGTGGACCGAGGAACTCGCCGTCCTACGAGCCCAGTTGCCACCCGGAGTCAACGAGACGCTGCTCGCAAACGAGGCCGCCGGTACCACGGACAGCCCCGAGTACCTCGAGGCCATGAACGTCTTCTACGACCGCCATGTCTTCCGGCTGCCGGAGAAACCCACCGAGCTGACGGCGTCGATGATGGAGATCGCCAACGACCCGACCGTCTACTTCACGATGAACGGACCGAGTGAGTTCCACGTCGTCGGCACCCTGCGGGACTGGTCCGTGGTCGACCTCCTGCCGCGCATCCAGGTCCCCACCCTCCTCCTCTCCGGACGCCACGACGAGGTGACCGTCGGCGCGGTGCAGCCCTACTACGACCTGATCCCCGACGTGCGCTGGGAGATCTTCGAGGAATCGAGCCACGGCCCCCACCTCGAGGAACCCGCGCTGTTCATGAAGGTGCTCGTCGAGTACCTGCGTTCGCTGGACTGAGCCAAGACACCGAGCAGAACACGAGGACCCGTGGACACCCAGGTTGACCAGCTGGTCGAGGCCCTGCGCAACTCCCTGATCGAGAACGAGAAGCTGCGCGAGGCCCACGACGCGCACCTCGCCGCCGCCCGGGAACCGATCGCGATCGTCTCGATGGCCTGTCGGTTCCCCGGTGGTGTGGGCACCCCCGAGGAGCTGTGGCAACTCGTCGCCGAGGGGCGCGACGCCGTCACGCCGTTCCCCGTCAACCGGGGCTGGGACCTCGACGGCCTGTACGACCCCGAGCCGGGCGTCGACGGCAAGTGCTACGCGCGCGAGGGCGGTTTCCTCCACGACGCCGACCGGTTCGACCCGGGATTCTTCAACATCAGCCCCGGCGAAGCCCTCGTGATGGACCCCCAGCAGCGACTCCTGCTCGAAGTCGCCCAGGAGGCCTTCGAACGCGCCGGCATCCCGCCCCACACCCTCAAGGGCAGCCGCACGGGCGTCTTCGCGGGCGTCATGTACCACGACTACGCCCTCGGCGACGACGACGGCAGCACCAGCGGAGGCAGCGTCGTCTCCGGCCGGGTCGCCTACACCTTCGGCCTGGAGGGGCCGGCGGTGACGGTGGACACGGCGTGCTCCTCATCCCTCGTAACCCTGCATCTGGCGGTGCAGGCGTTGCGTTCGGGTGAGTGTGGGTTGGCGTTGGCCGGTGGTGTGACGGTGATGTCGACGCCGGAGACGTTCGTGGAGTTCAGCAAGCAGCGGGGGTTGTCGCCGGACGGTCGGTGCAAGGCGTTCGCGGAGGCGGCGGACGGGACCGGTTGGGGTGAGGGTGCGGGGCTGCTGTTGCTGGAGCGGTTGTCGGATGCGCGTCGGTTGGGGCATCCGGTGTTGGCGGTGGTGCGGGGTTCGGCGGTCAATCAGGACGGTGCGTCCAATGGTCTGACGGCGCCGAACGGTCCTTCGCAGCAGCGGGTGATCCGTGCTGCGCTGGCCAACGGTGGTCTGTCCGGTGGTGACGTCGACTTGGTCGAGGCGCACGGTACGGGTACGCGGCTGGGGGATCCGATCGAGGCTCAGGCGCTGTTGGCCACGTATGGGCGTGAGCGTGGGGATGGGGCACCGCTGTATCTGGGTTCGGTGAAGTCGAATCTGGGGCACACGCAGGCGGCTGCGGGTGTGGCTGGTGTGATCAAGTTGGTGGAGGCGATGCGGCATGGGGTGATGCCGCGGACGCTGCATGTGGATGCGCCGTCGCCGCAAGTTGACTGGTCGGCGGGTGCGGTGGAGTTGCTGACCGAGGCGCGGGAGTGGCCGGGGGTGGGGGACCGGCCGCGCAGGGCTGCGGTGTCCTCGTTCGGGATCTCCGGCACCAACGCGCACGTGATCCTGGAACAGGCCGCTGAGTCCGAGCAGTCCGCTGGTGCGTCGGAGCCGGTGGTGGGTCCGGTGGCGGTGGCGTTGTCCGCGCGTACGTCTGAGGCGCTGGCCGAGTCGGCGGGGCGGCTTGCGGATTGGTGGTCGGGGCGGGAGGACGTCGAAGTCGCGGAAGTGGCTTCGGCGTTGGCGCATGGCCGGGGTCGGCATGAGCACCGGGCTGTGGTCGTGACGTCCTCGCGTGAGGAGGCGATCGGGTCCCTGGCGTCCTTTGCAGCGGACGGCTCTGGTGCGGTGACGGGGCGGGTGTCGTCTGGTCGGACGGGGTGGTTGTTCACGGGTCAGGGCTCGCAGTGGCTGGGGATGGGCCGGGAGCTGTATGACGCCGACCCGGTGTTCGCCGAGGCGTTCGACCGGGCGTGCGCGGCCCTGGATGTGCATCTGGAGCGGCCGCTGCGTGAGGTGATCTGGGGCGAGGACGCTTCCCTGGTGGATGCCACCGTGTTCACCCAGGCCGGCTTGTTCGCCGTGCAGGCGGCTCTGGTGGCGGTGTTGCGTCACTGGGGCATCCCAGCGGATGTGCTGCTGGGGCACTCCATCGGGGAGATCTCCGCC
>NZ_JBFAWG010000220.1:0-3283 GCF_040680215.1 Streptomyces sp. NPDC052107 | reverse complement strand
TTCTCCACGTCCACCGAGGAGAACCGGCGCTCACAGCCGACCCACGTGAACGGGATCCTGCCGTCCAACGCCCACTGACGAAGCGTCAACGGGTGCATCCCGAGACACTTCGCAGCCTTGGACAACCGCAGCAACTCCATGCACAGAACTATACGAGCACAACACCCGCGATAGCTAACGAAGTTGTTGAGCCTTCCACGCCCGCGAGTACTCCGACCCATTTGAGGGCTTGCCCACGGTCCTCGGTGGTCGGCACCGCGCGCAGAGTGGCCGGGCCGTCCTCCAGGAGACGCAGCAGCTCGGTGCGGCGCTCGGCATACGGGCGGGGTCGCCAGTCGATGTCGCCGACGGCGAGGACGTCGAAGAGTTGCCACGTGGACACTGAAGTCGGCGCCGAGTCGCGGGCCGCGGCGTCCAGCTCGGCTCTGCAGCCGGTCGAAGGCCACGCCGGAGCCGTCGTTGAGGACCGCGACGGGCTCACCGTCGAGGACGGCGTCCGGCAAACCGGCGGCAGCAACGGCGCTACTTGATCCGGTACTTCCTGAGCTGGACCGCGAGCCGCGAGCTCACCCGCAAGCTCACCGTCCCCTCCATCCCGCAGCAAGAACCCCAGGTCCTGCTCGACGAGGACGACCGCTGGCGCCTCCTCCAGCGCTGTCTCACCGACGACACCCTGCCCCTGGACGTCCGAGCCGCCGGCGCGATCACCCTGCTCTTCGGTCCGTCCACCGAGCGGCTCTGCAATCTGACGCCGGACCACCTGCAGGTCGGTGGAAAGCACACCCACCTGATGCTCGGCCCTCACCCTGTCCTACTGCACCCACGACTGGCCGGGCTGCTGCAGCAGTTGGCAGAAGGGCCCTTGCCCGGCTCACGAGCTCTGTTCGCGCAGGCCACCCCGGGTCCCCGGCCGCTGTTCCCGGGCTTGGTCCCAGGAAAGCCCACCTCGACCCACGCCATGACGCAGAAGCTCAACCGGCACGGGATCTCGGTCCGCGCGGCCCGCAACTCCGCCCTCGCCGCGCTCGCCGCCGATCTCCCCAGCCCGATCCTCGCCGACCTGACCGGCATACACCGCCACACCGCGATCCGCTGGGTCGCCTACGCCAGGCGCGACTGGGCCGAGTACCTCGCGGCACGAGCCGAGGACCAGAGGGAGTCACCCGCCACTGGCGACCACCGGTAAAGACGACAAGATTCGTGCAGCGGCGGGGCAGTCGATAGGGTGCCAGGTCACGACCGCACCCGGTTCGACCACGGGCAGGTCAGGGCTCTGCCGCAGCTCGTGGCACCTCCGCAGCTGCCATGCCGGCACCTGCCTGCCCGAGTCTTGGGACACGGGGCGGCCTTCACGGCCGGGCAGTCGGGTTCCGGTCGACAGGTCAGGAGGAACGAGTGGCACAGATCATCGCCGAGGTCTCAAGGACGTTCAACGAGTTTCTTCTCTTGCCCAACCGAACCCGGACCGACTGCTCGCCCGCGACGGTCA
This sequence comes from Streptomyces sp. NPDC052107, assembly GCF_040680215.1. Classification (NCBI taxonomy): domain Bacteria; kingdom Bacillati; phylum Actinomycetota; class Actinomycetes; order Kitasatosporales; family Streptomycetaceae; genus Streptomyces; species Streptomyces sp. NPDC052107. Next base: position 1,794 of record NZ_JBFAWG010000220.1, on the reverse strand, counting down.
ACCTGCGCACGCCCCTGGTTCGGCACGTCGTCGGGGAGCAGTCGGCGATCGAACTCGGCTCTCCGTTCACGTCCGCGATCATGCAGGCTGTCAGCACACCGGAACTCGCCATCGCACTCGCACGCAACGGCGGTCTGAGCTTCCTGCACCACAACCAGTCCATCCAGGACCAGGCCGCAGCCGTCCGCCAGGTGAAGAACTTCAAGGCCGGATTCGTCACCAGCGACACCAACGTCCGCCCCGACGACAGCCTGAGCCACCTGGTCGCCGTCATGCAACGCACCGGTCACAGCACCGCCGCAGTCACCCACGACGGCACCGCCACCGGCCGCCTGCTCGGCCTGGTGACCTCCCGCGACTTCCACCCCCAGCGCCACGACCTCGACGGACCGGTGAGCGGTCGGATGACCGCCATCGCCGACCTCCCTCACGCCGCAGCCGACACCACGCTCTCCGAAGCCAACGCCCGACTGTGGGACCAACGGCTCGACTGCCTCCCCGTGCTCGACGCCGACGGGCACCTGCAGTACCTGGTCTTCCGGTCCGACTACACGGACAACAAGCGCTTCCCGAACCAAGCCGTCGACAGCGCCAAGCGCCTGCACGTGGGCGCGGGCATCAACACCCACGACTACCAAGAGCGCGTTCCCGCCCTGCTGGAGGCTGGCGCCGACGCCCTGTGCTTCGACTCCTCCGACGGCTACAGCGACTGGCAGGCACAAGCCCTGAACTGGGTGAAGAAGCACTACCCGGAGATCCCGACCGGCGGCGGCAACGTGGTCGACGGCGAGGCGTTCACCTTCCTCGCCGAGGCCGGTGCGGACTTCGTCAAGGTCGGCGTGGGCGGCGGCTCCATCTGCATCACCCGCGATCAGAAGGGCATCGGCCGCGGCCAGGCGAGCGCGGTGCTGGACGTCGCCGCCGCCCGGGACGCCTTCCGTGATCGCACCGGCGAGTACGTGCCGATCTGCTCTGACGGCGGGCTGGTGCACGACTACCACGTGGCCCTGGCGCTGGCGATGGGAGCCGACTTCGTCATGATGGGGCGTTACTTCGCCCGCTTCGACCAGGCGTCCGGGGCGAAGCTCCCCACCCGGGACGGCTTCGTGAAGGAGTACTGGGGCGAGGGCTCGAACCGCGCCCGTAACTGGCAGCGCTACGGACAAGGAGGCCAGGGCCTGATCTTCGAAGAAGGTGTCGACGGCTACGTCCCCTACGCCGGCGACTTGAACGAAGGGCTCGCCGTGACCATCGCCAAGCTCAAGACCACGATGGTGTCCTGCGGTTCCACCACTCTTCCGGAGTTCCAGTCCACGGCAAGGCTGACTCTGGTCTCCGACCAGAGCTTTCAGGAGAGCCACGCCAACGTCACCCTGCGGGACACCCCGGCGACCGTCGGCTGAGAGGCTCAACAACTTCATTAGCTATCCCGAGTGTTGTGCTCGTATAGTTCTGTGCATGGAGTTGCTGCGGATGTCCAAGGCTGCGAAGCGTCTCGGGATACACCAAAACTGAGTTGATCAAGCCCCAGCGGCCCTGGAAGACGCTCTCCCAGGTCGAGCTGGCCACCGCCGAATGGGGCGACTGGTACAACCACCGCCGACTCCACGGTGAGATAGGCCATATCCCGCCCGTCGAGTACGAAGCCAACTACTACACGGCACTCACGAAGCCCCAGGTCACAACCACAATCTGAGATCTCTACCGAACCCGGGGTGCCTCTGTGTCTTGTCAAGCCGCCTGGTCGGGAAGGGACTTGGCTCTTCGTTCGTCGGCGATCATGACGCGCCACAC
>NZ_JBFAWG010000219.1:0-3305 GCF_040680215.1 Streptomyces sp. NPDC052107 | reverse complement strand
CCCAAGGGGCTTGCTTGAGCCGGTTGCCTGGAAAGCGGGCACGGCCGGTTCTGAGGGGGGACCGCTGCAGCAATGCAGCGGTCCTACCCGACGAGACCTGGTTCGGAATCCTGACCGGCAGTCGATCCGCCGCGGCACCTTCGCCAGCGTCAACGTCCTGATCACGCAGATCCGCCTGGTGGAACGGCCACCCCCTCGACCGGGCCAGCCGCAGCCATCTCGCTCGGCTCCAACTCGCCCTTGCCGCATAACGGTTAGCAATTTTTGCCACCGAGATCGCGCAACGCTCAGTACACCTGGTTCGGTCGCGGCGGGTTCTCCGCCAGAAGGTCCACGCCCAAAGGGGTGAGGAACAGCAGTGTGCTCGTGCCTCGCCGGGAACAGCTGATCAGACGTGCCTCACGCAGCGCCTTGAGGTGGTAGCTGGTGGCCGCCAGCGACAGGCCGATACGCTGGGCGACTTCGCCGGCCAACGGACCGTCGGCAGCGACGCGCAGCACGGCGGCCCGGGTAGTACCGAGAAGGGACTGCAGGGTGTCCTGCCCGGGATGCCGAGCATGCGGGCGCCACCATTCGGCGGTTCTCTCAACGGGATACACCACAACCGGTGGGAGCCCGGGGTCGATCAGGGTGACGACGGTCCGCCAGCAGAACACCGAGGGCACCAGCGTGACACCGCGCCCTGTGAGATGAATGTCGCGGTCCTTCGGATAGTCCGCTTCGAGAACGGGCGGCGTCCACCGTAGCAGGGGGCGAAAGCTCTCCAGCAGGGCGTCGGCACCGCCGTGCAGGAGCGTGCGGGCCCGCCCGGCCACGTCCGCTTGTGCGTGGGTCGAAACCCGGGGCCAGTCGGGTAACAGGACCGACTCGTAGTAAGTGCGCAGTGCTTGACCCAGTGAAGTGAGCGCCGCTGCTTCACCACGCACGAGCGGGGCTGTCCACTCGGGCAGTCGGGGCATCGCGGCGAGTTCCTGACTCAGGCGCCTGCCGGGCGTGGACAGCACGGCCTCGATACCGCATTCCATCCCTGCTGCGGCCTCGGAAGGCGTGAGGAAGTCCGGGAAGTCACCGTAAGGCGGGGCGAGGGCGCGCAGGAGCCGCGGCATCCACACGGGAAGCCGGCGCAGCCGCTCACGTGCCCTGCCCCGCCACGCGTCGAACACCGCTCTGCCCTCACGGTTGCCCAGGAGGTTGGTGCTGAGCACCACTTCCCAGAGCGGATCCGGACGCGCTGCAACACGGATACGCGCAAGATCGTCGCTGGTGAAATGCAGTCGGAGCACTCCTCCCCCTCCCCCGTGCCCACAGCAGAATCTAGCGCCACAGACAAAGCCTGACCAGCGTTCTTCCAGCACGTTGGAACGTGGTGGACCGGTGGGCCGGGTGCCCGCGACGATGACTGCCGCGCGACAAGACCGCACACTGTGTTGACTGGCAGAAGGAGTCGTCTTCGGTGATACGCGTCAAAGCATCACTCACGGCACTGGCCTTGACGGTGGCGTCTGGCACCGCCGCCCTCGTGTTCGCCTCGCCTGCGCAGGCAGCCACCTGCTCCTGGTACTCCGGGCAGGTCGGCAACTCGTCGAACTGCGACAACCAGGATCCCGACGCTCTCGGCTCCGCCTGCGGCAGCGACGCACGCACCGTCGCCTCCGTCGTGCTGAAGCGGAGCTACGACGGCGCGGCGACCGGGCCGACTGTGGACCTGCGTTACAGCGGCAACTGCCGCACTGTGTGGGCCCGTATCCGCGGGGCTTGGGGGGCCGACTACGATCAGATGGGCTGTACCGTCACCATCCACCGCAACTCCGACGGTCAGGAACTCTACAGATCCCCGTCCTTCGGCTCGACGAACGCCACCGTCTGGACCAACGTCCTTTACGACGCGGGCGTCACCTCATACGCCAGCGGCCACTGCGACACCAGCCCCGGCTACAGCTACGACGGCCGCACCATCAACTGGTAGAACCACACCTGTGTGCCGGATCCCGATCCGGCACACAGGTGCAACGCAGGCTCGCGGCGAGGATTCGTAGAGCATTCAACTGACCGGGCCGTGGTGTGTTCCGGTGCTCGTCACGGGGGAAGCGTCGCGCAAGCCGGTACCAGCCCCGGGCCGCAGTGGTCCAGCGCGGCGAACCGTACCGGTGTGCCCGCCGGCTCGGCGCGTCGTGATCTTCCGGATCCCTGCGCGTCAGGGATGCCGCAGAGACCATGCAGTCGCTGCTCCTCGCGGTCAGCGTGCTCGCGGCTGCGAGCACGCTGACCACTGTGCCGGCCGACGACTGGCACGCCCCGGTGTGCGTCACCGCGGCCACGCTGCTCGCGACGATCGCCCGTCGCTGCGGTCTGAGAGGAGCCGGGGCTCCGTCGCACATCGGCGCCACGCGGACTGGTCCGGGGACTCGTCCTGGCCGGGGCGGTCCTCGCCCTCTACCTTCTCGCGTGATCCCTGCCGCTCACCCACGAGGCCTTCAGGGACGAGCGCGCTGCCGGACGAAACCCACGTGCGGGCACCGTCGATCGGGATGGCGGCGAGCAGCGCCGACCATGTGGCCCGCGAGATCACGCAGCGGCTGTATCCGCTGCACGCCCAGGCCGTGAAGCAGGTCTCCGAACTCACCGCGCTCCAGCAGGTGGAAGCACAGGGGCGCGGCGCCGTCGCCGACGCTGTCCTTGCCGGAAACCTCATCCGTCCTGGTCACGCGGCATGTGGGTCCTCGTGGATGATGCCGCCGAGTCGATCGCTTAGTCGGACGTCGAGGTGGAGGATTCGGGCCGGGTCGGTGATCGGCTCGGGCAGCGGTTGAAGGGGGCGAGCGTTCGCGATGCCCTGGTGCGGCCGACGCGAGTTGTAAAAGCGCTCGAACTCGCGCACCGCGTAGAGCAGGTGACGCCGATTCCATATCAGCATGCGGTCCAACAGCTCCCGTCGGCAGGTCTGCACCCACCGCTCCGTGACGGCGTTCATCCTCGGTATCCGGACGCCACTGAACACGACCAGAATCCCGGCGTCGTTGAGGATTTCGTCGAAGAGGGCGGTGTACGTGCCGTCCCGGTCCCGGATGAGGAACCGGGCCCGGCAGCCCGCGTCCTCCAAGTCCATGACGACGTTCTTCGCCGCCTGCTTCACCCAGGCCGCGGTCGGGTGCACGGTGGCGCCGAGGACGCGGATCCGCCGGCTGGCATGCTCAATGAGGGCCAGCACCTGCAGCGTCTCTGATTGGCTTAGCGAGCCTGAGCGTTGCTCAGCCTTGGGAGCCAATCGCCTTCGTGCCCTGGTACTGAACGACAGGAGCCGCCAG
>NZ_JBFAWG010000218.1:0-3373 GCF_040680215.1 Streptomyces sp. NPDC052107 | reverse complement strand
GCCGGCCGGGCGGGCCGGGCGGGCCGGGCGGGCCGGGCGGGCCGGGCGGGCCGGGCGGGCCGGGCGGGCCGGGCGGGGCGGGACGAGATCGGCGCAGGGGACGGGCCGGGCGCGGAAACCGCCCTGCTCGTCGGCCTGGACGTACTCCCGCAGGCGGTCGGCGAAGCGCGGGGTGCCGTCGGAGGCGCGCGCCATCACCTTGAACTCGTCGCTGCTTCGCAGGAATCCGAGGTGCTGGGTGAGGTCCTCGTAGAACAGGCCAGGGGAGTCCGGGAGTTGCTGGGTGCCGAGGACGGTCAGCTCGTGGTTGGTGTAGCGGCCGGCCAGATGGGAGCCGCACTCGCCGCGGCCGTCGAGGACGAGGACGGCGCAGTCCGGGTCCTCCTCGCGCCATGGCGGTTGCGGGAGCTGCGCGGCGAAGTAGGCGATGGTCTGCTTCAGCCCCTCCTCCCAGGGGATCCGGGGCGACCAGCCGAGCAGTTCGCGGGCGAGGGTGGTGTCGGGGCGGCGCCGGCCGGGGTCGTCGACGGGCCGGTCGATGAACGCGATCGGGGACCGGGCGCCGGTGCGGGCGACGACCCGGCGGGCCAGGTCGGCGACGGTGATCTCGTCGCTGCCGCCGATGTTCACCGGTCGCACGGACCTGCTCGCGGCCACCCGCAGCACGCCGTCGACGGTGTCGTCCACGTAGCACAGCGAGCGGGTCTGGCCGCCGTCACCGGCCACGGTGACGGGCTCACCGGCGAGGGCCTGGCAGATGAAGGTGGGCACCGCGCGCCCGTCGTGGGCCCGCATCCGCGGCCCATAGGTGTTGAACAGCCGCACGATCCCGGTGTCGGTGCTCCGGGTGCCGGCGTGCGCGGTGACGGGTGCCTCGGCGAACCGTTCGGACTCGTCGTACACGCTGCGCGGCCCGACCGGGTTCACATTGCCCCAGTAGCCCTCGTGCTGCGGACGCACCAGCGGATCGCCGTACACCTCGGACGTCGACGCCGGCAGCGGGCGCGCCCCGTCGCGTTCTGCGATCGCGAGCGCGTTGCGGGTGCCGAGACTGCCGACGTCCAGGGTCTCCAGGGGCAGGCGCAGATAGTCGGCCGGCGAGGCGGGGCAGGCGAAGTGCAGCACCAGGTCGTACGGCCCCGGCAGCAACTCCTCGCAATCGGGCGCGGAGACGTCGAGCCGTACGAACCGGAAACCGGGCCGGTCCTCGAAAGCGGCGACGTTCGCACGCCGCCCGCAGGCGAGATTGTCGGCGCAGTCGACTTCGACCACCGAATCCAGCAGCCTCTCGCACAGATGGGAGCCGAGAAAGCCGACGCCCCCGGTCACGAGGGCGCGCCGCCAGAAAGACGGTGTGTCACCGGTCATGTGGGCTGTTCCTTCGTCCACGTCGTCGCGCCCTGGGAACGCTCCTGCCTGGGCGTTCGGCGCATGCCGCGTCGCCGGGCCCGAACGTGTCGGCCCGCTGAGGGAAATGCTCGGGAAAAGAGAACAGGGCTCGGCCCCGCTGGTCCGGAGGACCGCCCTGTTCGGCCGCCGCTTGCTGGACGGCACTGGCGCAGAGTTCCCCTGCCAGTTTGTTTCGCACATTGCATCCTTATTGTCCGGAAAGCCGGGTACTCGCGCGACTTCAACGCCGTCAGAGCAGGTGGAGACGGCCGGCGGCGACGTCCGAAAGGGGCTGGAATCAGCCGTGCACGACGAGGTCACCACGGCGCTGCCGCGTGCTCTGCGGCAGCCCGGCCGGTCTTCCGGGCGCGTGCTGCTGACCGGCTGGTTCAGTTTCCGGGACGGGGAGGCGACGGCGGGGACGTGCTCGCCCAGCTGCACGCGTCGGCCGAGCTGACCCGGGCGGGCATCCGGCACGACACCGCGTGGAGCCCGGTTCTGTCCCGGCGAGCTGTCGCTGGAGGCGGCCCGGCCGGAGGCGTACGACTCGGTGCTCTTCGTGTGCGGCCCGGTGCAGGACCTCAAGTCACCGCGCTGCATGCCAGGTTCAGGACCTGTCGGCGACTGGCCGCCGGCGTCTCGGTCGTCGATCCGGCGGATCCCGCGGCCACCGGTTTCCACGAGATCATCGCCCGGGACGGCACCGCGGCCCCGACCCGGCGCGACCTCGCGGCCACGGGCCCGGCGGGCCCGCCGGGGCCGTGGCCAGGGTGGTGCTCTCCCACGGGCAGGGCGAGTACGGCGCCCGCCGCCGGCACGAGGAGATCGACGCGCGGCTCACCGGCTGGGTGGCCGGCAAGGACTGCGCACGTCTCCCGGCCGACACCCGCCTGGCCACGGACGACTGGCGGCTGTGCGCCACGGCCGAGCGGTTCCTGGCGCTGGTCTCCCGCTGCGACCTCGTCGTCACCACCCGGCTGCACGGCCTGGTGCTGGCCCTGCGCACCGGCACGCCGGTGATCGCCGTGGGCCGGGTCGCAGGCCGCGCCAAGGTCGGCGCCCAGGTACGGGCGGTGGGCTGGCCGGCGCTGGTGGACGCGGGGGCGCAGAGCGAGGAGTTGCTGGACCACTGGTGGCGGTGGGCGCGGGCCGGCTGGCCGCGGCCCGGCACTCGGTGCGCTGATCCCGCGCGGATGCGCCGTGTAGCGCGGCGTGCGCGGGGCACTCGGCGCGGCGACGGCAGGCCGCTCATGGGCCGCCGCGATGTCTCGCAGGAGGTGACGACATGGGTCACGGCGGAAACGTCATCCAGGAACTGACGACCGATCACCGTGAGGTGGAGGAGATCTTCGGCCGTATCGAGGCGCTGCCGCCCGGTTCCAAGGACCGCAAGGACCTCGCCGACCAGGCGACGATCGAGCTGGTACGGCACTCGGTCGCGGAGGAGTCCCATCTGTACCCGGCGGTGCGCAAGCACATCACGGGCGGGGACGCCATCGCCGACAAGGAGATCGAGGACCACGCCAAGGCCGAGCGGATCATGAAGGACATGGAGGGTCTGCGGGCGGACGACGCCCGGTTCGACACGCTCATGGCACAGCTGATGAGTGAGGTCCGGTCCCATGTGATGGACGAGGAGCAGAACCTCTTCCCGAAGATGGAGGCCGCCTGCCCGGCGGACGCGCTGATGGACCTCGGCGACAAGGTGCGCCGCGCGAAGAAGATGGCCCCGACCCGTCCGCACCCCGCGGCACCGGACACTCCCCCGGCGAACAAGCTGCTGGCCCCGGGAGCGGGCCTGGTCGACAGGATGCGCGACGCGTTGTCGGGGCGGGGGAAGGAGAGCTGAGGGTAGAGCGGGAGTGGGGGCGGCTGGGTCGGCGAGAGCGGAGGCTCACCAGTTGGATTAGCGAAGCGTAGTGAACCTGTGGCAGAGTGCTACGCGCACGCCCGGCGCCCAGGCGACGTCGGGCACCCTCCTCGG
>NZ_JBFAWG010000217.1:0-3480 GCF_040680215.1 Streptomyces sp. NPDC052107 | reverse complement strand
GGGCCGGTGACCATCTACGCCACCTATGCGTCGCTTCCGGTGCTCGCCGAGGCATTCGAGGGCATCTACGGGCAGCGGTTGGCGCCGGTGGACCTGGCGGTGGTGGACGAGGCGCACCGCACCAGTGGGTCGCTGGGGAAGGCTTGGGCGGACATCCACGACCAGGCGGTCATCCCGGCGGCGCGCCGGCTGTATATGACGGCGACGCCGCGGATCTGGCAGGAGCGGCCCAACTGGGAGGTGGCCGAGGGCGTTCGGGAGGCGTTGCCGGAGGAGCTGGCGGCCTCCATGGACGACGAAGAGATCTTCGGTCCGGTGCTGTACAAGCTGACCCTGGCGTCAGCGGTGGCGCGCGGCCTGCTGGCGCGGTACCAGATCATCGTCGTCGAGCTGCAGGACCCGGTCGTCACCCCGGAGCGGCTGATGGGTGAGGAGCGGCGCAGCGAGGAGGTGCGCGGGCAGCGGCTCGGTGCGCTGCAGGCGGCGCTGCTGCGCACCATGGCCGACCACAGCCTGAACACCTGCATCACCTTCCATCACCGGACGATAGAGGCGCAGGCGTACGCGGAGGGGCTGGGGCGGGTGGCGGCGAAGTTGCATGCGGACCAGCCGGAGAAGTATCCGAGGCGGATCTGGGCCGATTGGCTGTGCGGAGAGCACGTCCCCGAGCGCCGACGGGAGGTTCTGGCCGGCTTCGGCACCACGGCGCTGCGGGCGGTGCTTTCCAACTGCCGCGTCCTGGGCGAGGGCGTGGACATCCGGGCGGTGGACTCGGTGGCGCTGCTGGACCCCAAGGGTGCGCCACACGACATCGTGCAGGCGATCGGGCGGGCGCTGCGGCAGAAGCCGGGTGAGGGGAAGCTGGCGTCGTTGATCGTTCCCGTATTCCTCCAGCCAGGCGAGCAGCCCGAGGACATGTTCACCTCGGGCAGCTATCGGCCTTTGGTGAAAGTCCTTCAGGGGCTGCGTGCGCATGATGAAGAGGCCGTGGAATTGCTCGCCATTCCGCAAGAGCCGCGAAAGAGGGTTGTGGATCCGTCGTGGAATATCGGTGAGGCGCCCGAGGAAGCCGAGGAGGAAACGCGTCTGCTGTTGCGTTTTGCGGCGCCGCGGGACCCGGTGATGGTCGCCGAGTGGGTGTCGTTCAATGTCATCGATACCGAGCGGCAGGACTGGGCGCGCGGGTACGCCGCCGCGCGCCGGTACCGCGAGTGCGAAGATCATTTGCGGGTGCCGTACGACCACAGGGAAGGCGCCTACCCGCTCGGGCAGTGGATCGCCGAGCAGCGCCGCGCGTACGCGGCCGGACAGATGACCGGCAAGCGCGCCGAGCGACTCGAAGCACTCGGGATGGTGTGGGACGCCACCGACGCGGCCTTCCAGGAAAACCTGGCCGCCGCCCGCATCTACTACGAGCAGCACCGGACACTCTGCGCGCCCCGCACGGCGACCGCGCTGGACCGGCCGATCGGACAGTGGCTGTCGAATTTGAGGCGGCCGGGCGCTCTGGCCGGCCACCCCGAACGCGCCGAAGCCCTCGCCTCGATCGACCCCGACTGGAACCCGGCCTGGCCCGTCACCTGGCAGCGGCACTACGCCGCCGTACGCGAACTCCTCGCCGAGGAGGACACTGCGCTCACCGAACTGCTGCCCGGGGTGACCGTACACGGCATGGACGTCGGGAAATGGCTGGCCAGACAGCGCCAGCACACGGTGTGGGCCGGGCTAATGGACGGGCAGCGTGAGCGCCTGGCCCAGCTCGGCATCACGGCGCTCCCCCCGGCCAAGGAGGCACCCGCGAAGGCCCGCAAGGGCGGCCCTGGGGCGTTCGAGCGAGGCGTGACGGCCCTGCGGCAGTACAAGGCCCGCACCGGCACCCTGACTGTCCCCAGGCGGCATGTAGAGCCCCTCCCGGACGGCACCCAGGTGAAGCTCGGGGTGTGGCTGACCAACACCAAGACCCGGCGCACCAAGCTCACCGTGGAGAAGAAAGCGGTGCTCGCCGAGCTGGGGCTCGACTGGGCTGCGTAGGCAGAGGGCTTCGCTCGGCAGGGAGTGTCCACCAAGGCCGGAGCCCCGGGAGGTTTACCTCCCGGGGTCCGTGGCGTTGTCCGGCGGACTGCTGCTAAATCAGCACTCCGAGGGCCTGCTCGGCCATCTGCACGCCCATCGTGGCGGCCATGGTGGTGCCGGCCTCCAGAAGCTTGTCCTTGAGCTGTGTGGTGAGCTGCCGCAGGCGGCCCGGCTCAGGGGTCTGCGAGGTCGCTTCGTCGTGCAGGTCCTGGGCGACGCGCTCCAGCTCAACGCGGGCTGGCTCGGGCATGCCCAGCGTGCTGCTGACCTGTCCGACGTATCCGGCCAGCTGGATGAACAGTGTCGGGTCGACGCCGTCGGTGTTGTTCTGAGTGAAGTGCTGCTGCTCGCCGATGATGACGCCCTTGGCATTCGGCAGGTAGTTGTTGTACGTGGTGCCGGTGCGCGCCGGGTTGGTGTGGTCTTGCACGCTTCCTCCAGACAGGGCGCAGCTGACGCCTTCGGGGGTGATGACGACCGTGGCGGGGTCGGTGTCGATGCGCTCGATGAGGGTGTGGTCCGTCAGGTAGGCGAGCGCCTGGTGCAGGTCGGTCCCGGAGATCGCGGCGCCGGCGAAGTACGCGGTGGTCGTCGTCAGAAACAGGGACGGGTTGGTGGGCGACTGGTCACCAGCGGTGTCGAACAGCCACCGCAGGAAGGCGTCCATGGTGTAGCGGAGCCGGGCGGCGCGGTCCTGCTGCAGCTTCTTCAGTCGGCTCACCGCGACGCGGCCCGCGTCACTGAGGTGTACGTCGGGCGTTCCCCCCATGGCGCGTGCGATCTTGACCAGGTCGCGCTGTTCCAGCTCGAAGGCGAGCACGGACGGGTCCTCGCCGTCCAGCTGCTCTTCTTCGACGAACCGGGTCACGTCGACGTAGTGCGCGGGGTTCATCTGGGCCTGTTCGTCCAGCCACATCAGGAGCCGGGCCAGGACCGGGTTGCCTTCGACGGCGTCGCGGCCGGTCATGGAGGCTCCTTCGGCAGTCGCGTCCGTCTGGATCGGCACGCGGATCGGATTCCGTCGGGCTGCGCGCTCATAGCCCTTGACGATGTCCTTGACGTGTCGCTCGATCGCGCGCTGATCGACTCTGGGTTTCCGGGCCACACTGCCCTCCTGTCTCAGGTACCTCATGCCCAGCCTACGGAGGGGGTCTGACAACGGACCGTCTGTTCCGTACCGGGCACCGCGGGGGCGGGCGGCCCGGGGGAAACGGCAGACAGTCGGGGCGCGACGCGGTGGGAGCAGGCGGCAGAGCACGGCGTCGCTCGGCGGGCCGGATGCCGAGCGGACCGAGGCGGCAGCGGGCGGGGCGAGGCCGGGACCAAGAAGGCGACCGGGCTTCGACGGAGCGAGGGCCGGCGACGCGGCCGAGGGCCCGGCACGGCCAGGGCGGCGCGACGGCCGGC
>NZ_JBFAWG010000216.1:0-3517 GCF_040680215.1 Streptomyces sp. NPDC052107 | reverse complement strand
TATCGTTCCCCGTACGCCCACCACAGCCCGAACACTCACTCATCCGCGCCAGAACACACTCGCACGCTGTTCCGCGGCAGCTGTTCACAACCCCCGACGGGGGGGAAGAACCCCCCTGGCCACAGGGTCAAGTGCTCAGCGGAGGTCCGGGGAACTCGCGGGATGTCGCACATCCATCGAGGCGGGATCGCCCTGTCGGCGATGAACGTCGCCCTGGACGGCGTGCGTGTCCGCCATCGCCTTCAACACGGCGAGCCCGCACCCTTGCGTGGTGGCCCGTGCCGCAAGCTACGGGCGCTCGCTATCCGCCAGGCGGGCACTTTCCCCGCCGCAGCCGTCCTGCGCGGCGCCCCTTGCGACACCTCGGCCCAGGGGCGCGCCGGCTCCCCGAAGGAGTGGGCGGCGAAGTCCAGATCTCCACCCGGCCCTTAGGGCCTGGGCGGCCCCACAGGGCGGCAGCCACGAGGAAGGGCCCGGCGCGTAGGCGGCTTCAGGACGCCCAGTGCCGGTACGCCTCCACCCAGACCCATCCCTCAGGCTCCGGGGCAGGCAGCGGTAGATCGAGGATGCCGATCGCCTGAGCGTGCCGGCCGTGTCTACACCAGGCGGCGATGCCGCTTCCGGGCCGGTCCTGCAGTGCGGTGACGGTCACGGGGATGCCGAGCACGACGGTGGCGAACAGCAGGGCCAGGCGGTCCTCAATGACCGCCTGGAAGGCGGCGAGCTGTTCATACTCGTCATAGGCATCGACGATCACGTCTTCGACCACGGCGTCGAGTGCGGCGGTCGACCTCATCGCCTCTTCTTCCCTTGCACGCACAGGAGTTGTGCGAGGCGGGCGCCGACCGGAGTGAGGCTGGGCAAGGGCTCGCGGGCGAAGTGATCTGCCTTGCGGCGGCGCAGCAGCTCCTCCCCGTCCCGCTCCCAGGCGAAGGTGGGCTTGCGCAGGAGTGCGCGGAAGACGGCGTCGGCATGGTCGGGATGCCGCTGGACCAGACGGCGGATGACCATCGGAGCGACGGAGTCGTCGTTCAGGTACTCCCTAAGCCGGCTCAGATAGGTGCGGTCACGGGCCAGCGCGGGATCGGTGAACAGCGCATCAAGGTGGCCGAAGTCGGCGTAATAGCACAGGCCTTCGGTCTCGTCGAAGATCACAGCGACGGTGTCCGCATCGCAGAGTTCTTCGGGCAGACTGCTGAGCTCGTCGAGGGAGGGCCTGCCGTTCATCGCCTGAGCGGCGGCTTCGTCATCGAGTTCGGCCAGGGCCCTCTCCTGCCGGTGACGGTGGTACTCCCGCATCCGTACGGGCGCCTCGCCGGCATCCAGGACGAGCAGGTCGGTGCCGAACACCTCGATGAAGTCGGCGCGGGCTTCGGCCTGCATCTGCCAGGCCTTGCGCAGCATGTCGGGATTGCGGCGCAGCAGCTGCGGATGGGCCGTCAGCGTCTGGACGGCAACCTGGGCCAGCTGCGGTCCGTCGCCGGGCGGGTAGGTGGTGAGGTTGCCGCTGACCAGCCAGGCGTCGGTGTCGGGGTGGACGGGCACGATGCGGCCGGCCACGAACATCCCGGTACGGAGTTGGCCAAGGGCACGCCGCCCCAGGTTGGAGTGGACCCGGTAGAGGAGGTCATCGAGCAGGTTGTGCAGGACGACGGCATCCCCTTGAGAGCCCTGTACTTCGAAGACTGCCTCCACCACCTCGCGCCAGCCGAGCAGCATCGCCCGCTCGTCCCCGCCCAGCGGCGGCCGCCGCTGAGCCGTAAACCGCTCGAGAACACTCGAGCCGTCCGCCAGCCGGTGCTGCAGCACGAAGTGGTCGATGGTGCCGATGACCATCGCCTCGTTAAGGAAGCCGAGCCGGTCCGCTGCCTCCTCGAGCCGGGCATCCAACCGCCGTGCAAAACGCGGACTGTGCGCGAAGGCCACCAGCTCGCTCTTCAGCTCCCCACTGCGTGCCACCAGCCGGGCGACCTGGGGCACCGCGGGGGTGGGCGGATCGCTGTGTTCCACTGCTTCTTCTTCCTGCCTGCTCTTGCCGTGTGTTCCGCTGCCGCGAGCCGCCGCCCCAGGTAGACGGCGCGGTCCGTACGTGGATCGGGAGTTGCACCGAAGACCGTACAGACGCGCAACCGGAGCGGCAGCGGGTGCGGCAACCCCTGTGCCGGGCATCGGGGCAGCCCGGGTCTGCAGGCGGGCTGGAGCGGAGCAGAGGTGCCGGGTCAGCCGGGATGCTCGCGCAGTTCGCCGGGCTTCGAAAGGCTGCCCCGGCTGCCCCATGGGCTCAGCTCGTCGCCGACGGGGAGGACGATGCGCCTCGGGCCAGGCGGGTGGATTTCCTGCGACGCCCTCTGGCCGGTAGCCGCAGCAGTTGGTGCAGCGGGATGCCGTCTTGGGCCCACTGGCCGAGCCGGTCCCGGTCGACCCAATAGATGTGGTGACGCTGGCCCCAGGTTTTGGCATCGCGGGTGAGGTGGCCGTTGGTGACGACAACAGCGATGTCGGCGCGGTGAACGGGGCCAGCGGTTCCTTTCACCTGGTACGTCACGTGGGATCCGACGCGGGCGGCGACCGCGGTGTGTTTGGCCTGGAGGACCAGGCGGCCCAGGCGAGGGTGCTCGGCGATGACGTCGGCGCCCTGGTCGCCGGCGCGGCCGACCTGTCGCGCGTGGAAGCCGTCTCTGATCAGCAGGTCCCGCAGCGCGTACTCGAACCGCCGGTCGTCCATGGCATCGAACTCCTCCAGTGTGATCCGCAGCCGGGCCAGCAGCACCGCCCTGGTTCGCCGTCCTGCGGCAGCCCGGGCCATCCGCCAGACGCCGTAGGCCAAGGCGGTGGCCAGGACGGTGGCCGTCAGCGGCCAGGCACGCAGGGCCGCGTGCCCCAGCACGGCGGCCGTCCTCAGCAGCATCCACCCCGCGGCGGCCACCACCGCGGCCGCCGCCAGCTGTTCGCCACGCCCCCGCGGGGCACGCAGTTTCAGCCGTGGCCGTCCCATCAACGGCCCGCAGAAGCCGACACCGACGGGCTGGGAGTGGCAGGCGTGTGGGGGGTGGACGCTTCACCGAACCCGAACAGCTGGCTCCATAACCACACCCCCGCAATCAGTCCGGCGACCGTCCAGCCGCTGAGCTTCTTCCCGCTGGGGCGCGGATTGCGCCGGATGTGCCGACGCACCACGTGGTATCCCTCAGGCACCTTCGCCACCGCCAACTCCTTGCAGCGATCGCGGCGGGCCGCCCGCTGCGGCCTGCGCTGTGGGGATTGATGTAGCAGCGGCCACTGACAAAACCGCCGGAATGATCAGACCGGCGTCCTGTGCGGCGGCACTATCGCGCCGCCTGACCTGCCGTGCGGGCACGGTGTTCGAATCCACCCGGCCGGCGGCCCCTCCACCTGCGCTTCCTGCGCACCGGGTTGCGGGCGGCAGCGTCTCTAATCAGCTAAGCGATCCCATGGGAACCGTAGGGTCCGGTGCGGGTTCTTCCCACCTGGGCGGGGCTGCGTGAGCGTGGAGGTG
>NZ_JBFAWG010000215.1:0-3605 GCF_040680215.1 Streptomyces sp. NPDC052107 | reverse complement strand
GGCGTCCACCCGGAAGCGCTGTGTGCGCCGGCCCGGCACGGCCACGGTGATGTGCAGATCGTATTCGTCCGGCCGAAGCTCACCGGGGTACATCTCCACGGTGACGTGCGGCAGATCCTGTACCTGGTCGCGCAGGTCGAGTTCGAGCAGTGTCGGCAGGGCTCCGTAGCGCCACACCGGTCGCGTGAGCGCCAGGTGTTCCGTGCTCGCCGGCAGCCCCCGCACCGGTGTGGCCTTCTTCCCCGTGCCGACCAGCTCAGGCGGTCCCAGACCAGCAGGGCCGGAGGTGCGGCGGTAGTGCACGCCGCGGGCCGCGTGGGCCTCGCACCGTACATCGATCGTCGCCGCGTGCTGCGCCACCCGCATCGGCCAGTGACAGATCGGGCAGGGATACCACCAGCCGTCCAGGTGGCACCACGGCCAGTCGGAGACCGCCTCAAAGAAGTCGAACCGCATCCACAGCTGGTCCCAGGCCCGGCTCAACTGCCGCACCGGGCCCGCCGGATACTCCGCGAGCAGCGCCCGCGCACGCCGGTAATCCTCGGGGGGCAGTCGCCGCAGGATCTCGTACAGGCGCCGCTCCTCCTGCTCCGCCCGCACCCGTGCCCACGGCCAGTGCCGCTCCAGTGCCACGTGCGGTACCAGGTGCTCGCGGCACAGATCCTGCACGGCATCGCGGACCAGACCGTGTTTGTCGAACAAGTGCAGTGCGTCGAACCGGCGGTCAGCTGTCCCGGGTACGGGCGGAAGGAGTGCTCCCAGGGGGCCGCGCAGGCCGTGGCGGAACTCGCCCATCCCGATCTGTGCCGCACGGTCGGGCCGGTGAGCCGCCCGCAGCACCGCAAGGCAGTCCATCAGTACTGCTGCCCGGCGAGCAGACGACAGCAGCGGATCGCCCTCCGCCGCGGCCGCCATGCAACATGCGGTCAGCGCCTGGTCACGCCACACACGGGCGTCGCGTTCCTTCATAGCCACGCGCACACGAATATGCCATAAAAGCGATGTAGGGGGCATATCGTTAGCATGTGCAGACGCGAGCCACCCGGACGGGCCACACCCGCACGCCGCCCCTCGACACTCCCTCGACCGTCACCGGCGCCCCTTGGCTGTGGGCCACCGCCCCTGATGCTCCCGATCCCGACGCGGACGAGCACCTCGCCGTCACCGCCTACGGAAAGTGGCTCTGGTTCCTGCCCGTGCGAGCCCTCGATGCTGGCTGGCGCACCGTGAAGACCGCCGTGGAAGCCGGGCAGCTCGGCCCCCGTGCCAAAGTGGCCACCCTCGGCAACAGCTTCGACGGAGACCCCACCCGCCGCCCCGTGGTCATCTACACCGTCAATCACCACGACGAGGACGACGTCCGCCGTGTTCTCGTCGCCCTGCGGGCCCTGGGGATCCACGACTCCCTCGCCTACAAGACCGACGAGGCGACCGAACACGGCGAATACGGAGATGGCACCAGCATCTACACCAGCCCCGCCGGAACCACCAAAGTCATCCGGCGTGACAGAAACCCCGGCTGAGCCGCGGCACGATGCCTGTCACCACGACGGGGCGTTGGCCTGCGGCTCTGTCGGCGGGTGAAACGCGGGGCCCGCGCGCCTTCCCATACTCGCCTTGGTCCTGCGGCAGTATGAGAATGCAGCCTCGCTGCCGATGCGCAACGCGGGTGCTGTGGTGCCTGGCGCTACGGGACGAACGGAGCTGTGATGTCGGACGCTGGCGGGCCGGGCTATCAGGCAGCCTGGGTGCCCTACGCGCCAGATCGCGACCTGGGAGAGGCCGTAACCCTGGCCGCCGCATGGACAGACTCGCGGTGCGCGCCAGGAACGGCGTGGGCTTTCCTGGCCAGCGACTTCAGCATCGATGCCGATCACGTGCCAGGGCTTGCCTCCTTTGTCGGGCGATACCAGCACATCACACCCAAAGCGGGGATCCGCCCGCTCGGGCCGCTGATGGCCTACTGGCCCGACCTGCGGATGATGTGCACGGCTCATCAGCTCGCCCAGGAAGCTGCCGTGGCTGTCGTCGAGGCAGGCGATGTCGCGTTGACCGGGTGGGCAGCTATGGCACACGCCGTGGACCTGACCCGTCCGAACGTCCCGCCGGTCGGCCTTGACCCTCAACTGGCCGCAGCTGTTGAGCAGCTGCACTTCTATGGGAACAACGCCTATAGCGCTGGTTTCGGGCGCGACCGGGCCAAGGACATCCTTGTCGGCCTGCGCAGGGACGCGCTGCTCGACCGGGCCTTGATCCTGTCGGCCTTGCTGGCCCGGGGAGCTTCGTTCACCGCCTTGGAGGCTCTCGGAAAACTGATCGGGTCTGTGGAGGGCAACCGGTGACCGCACTTGCGCTGCCGCGCCGACTCCAGCGCTCATCCGCCAAGTGAAGCGCGCAGTCATACCGGGTGGCGGGCCGCTTGAGCCCGGGCCCGGTCAGTAGGAGACGTCGAAATAGTCGATGTCGGTGAGGGTGACCTCAAGGCCCGCGGCGCGGCGTCCGCCGTCCTTGAAGTACACCTCCTGCAGTCCTTCGGCGACGATGTCACGCATCTGCTGGTCGGTGGCGCCCTGCTCGCGGGCGTCGAACAGACGACGGGCATAGGCCGGCGGAAGGTGGACGGTCAGGCGGCGCATCCGGCCGTCGTCGGTGGTTCCGATCGGCGCGGTATAACCGAACCGGGCCCGGGTCTCCACGGTGATGCCGGTCGCGGTGGCGGCCTGCTTGCGGCGTCGCCCCCGGACCTTAGGCTGCCAGCGGGCGCGTACGGCCGTCTCGATCCGGTCGGCGATGGGCTCGGGCGGGTGTTTGCGTTCGCCGGTGCGGTAACGCTCCACCGAGCGCTGGCTGACCCCGATCTCCGCCGCGACGGCCTTGGTCGTCTTCAGCTGCCCCAGGAGGAAGTTGATGCGGGCTTTGAGGCCCTTGGGCGGGGTGCGGGTGAACGCCTCGAAGTCGGCCCGCTCGATAGCGTCCTCAATCTCTCCCACCGGTCAACTCCCGTCCGTGAGCGGGCTGTGACCGTAGCGCTGAGGGATCAGGCGGGCGTCGGCGGCCGGGGCAAGGTCCACGACCAGGCGCTCGCCCACGCCGGAGGCCGTGGTGGCGTCGGGTGTGAGGTAGCCGAGGGTGCGCAGCTCGCCGACCGCTTTACGGAAGGCGTCGCGGCCTTCTGCGGCCAGGCGCTCGTCGCGGGTGAGGGAGATCAGTTCGCTGATCTTGGGCTCCTGGCCGGGGGTGTAGCCGGTGGCGAGTTCGGCCAGGACGCCGCGGGCGCGCCAGGTCAGGCGCATGTCCCGCATCGCCCGCGCGAACAGCGCCGGGTCATGGGCAGGCCGGATGGTGGGGACAGGCCACTGCGGGGGCGCGGCGTCGGTGGTGGTCATCGGTTACGGCTCCTTCGATGCGGCTCAGCGTCCGCGTCGGCCTCCGGCTGGAACGGCACCCTGCCGGTGTCGGTGGTCTGGCTCTTACTCGCCTTCGTCCAGGACGGCGTCGCCGCCCTTGATGTGCCGGGCGGGGTTGAGGCCCTTCTCCATCAGGTCAACCGCCCACAGCATCGGCTGGACGCCCTCCAGCTTCGCCAGGCCCGGCGTCGGGCCGAG
>NZ_JBFAWG010000214.1:0-3654 GCF_040680215.1 Streptomyces sp. NPDC052107 | reverse complement strand
CTCTGGCTCAAGGCCACGCTCCTGCACCCCGTCGCGGCGACGGCCGACCTGCTGCCGCTGCTCGACCTCGTGGCGGAGGCGGCGGAACGGGCGGCGAGCGGAGAAGGAGACGGCGGCGGTGGAGACAGCGAAGGCGGCGGAGGCGATACCGCCGCCCCCGCCGAGGAAAGGCTGTCGCCATGACGTTGCCGATGCGCACGAAATCCGTTGGAGGAACCGCATGACGCCCGCACCGCGAACACCGCCTCTCGACCTGCTGGGGGTGGGCGCAGGCCCCTTCAACCTCTCGCTCGCCGCCCTCGCCGACGGCGTACCCGGCCTGCGCACCGCCTTCCACGAGCAGCGCACCGCCTTCCACTGGCACCCCGGACTGCTCATCGAGGGAGCGACTCTTCAAGTTCCCTTCCTGGCAGACCTGGTGAGCCTGGTGGAGCCCACGAGCCCCTGGTGCTACCTGAATTACCTCAAGACCCGGCGCAGGCTCTTCCCGTTCTACTTCGCCGAGCGCTTCCACATCCACCGCTCCGAGTTCGACAACTACCTGCGCTGGGTGAGCACCGAACTGCCCTCCACCCACTTCGGCCACCGCGTCGACGCCATCGCCTGGGACGCGGGGGAGGGCGCGTTCGCGGTCGACTTCACCCGGCTCGGCCCGGACGGCGAGACGCTGGGGGACGGGCTCGCCCACGCCCGGCACCTCGCCCTCGGGGTCGGCACCGCGCCGTACGTCCCCGAGCCGCTGAGGGCCCTGGCCGCCGACCCCGTACCCCTCGTCCTGCACTCCGCCGACTACCTCGCCCAGCGGGACCGGCTGCTGGCCGCCCGCCACATCACCGTCGTCGGGTCGGGGCAGTCGGGCGCCGAAGTCCTGCTGGATCTGCTGAGGTTGCGGCCCGAGGGCGCGGAGGGGCTCACCTGGCTGGCCCGTACCCCGGCCTTCGCCCCCATGGAGTACAGCAAGATCGGCCTGGAGCAGTTCACCCCGGACTACACCCGGTACTTCCACGGGCTCCCGCAGGCCACCCGGGACCGGCTGCTGCCCAGCCAGTGGCAGCTCTACAAGGGCGTCAGCGGGGACACGCTCGGGGACATCCACGACGAGCTGTACCGCCGCAGCCTCGGCGGCGACTGGCCCGATGTCACCCTCACCCCTGGCATCGAGGTCACCGGCGCCTCCCTCACGGACGGCGGCCGCGTACGACTCGCCGTCGAGCACGGCCAGCAGGAGGCCCGGGGCAGCCTCACCACGGACGCCGTGGTCCTGGCCACCGGGTACCGGGAACGCCCGCTCGACACGCTGCTCGCCTCCCTGGACCCGTACATCGTCCGCGACGGCGCCGGACGTCCACAGGTCGACGAGAGCCAACGGCTCGTCCTCGCACCGGAGATCGAGGGATCGGTCTTCGTGCAGAACGCCGAACGGCACACGCACGGGGTCGGCACCCCCGACCTGGGCCTGGCCGCCTGGCGCTCCGCCGTCATCGTCAACACGCTGACGGGCAAGGAGACTTACCCGCTGCCGGACCGTACGGCCTTCACCACGTTCGGACTTGGCGCGACCGAGGACCGTGGCGGGGTGCCGGGCCGTCTGGCGAAGGAGCGCGGCTGATACGGCTCCGGGCCGCGGGGTGTGGTCACGGTGCGGCCCGGAGGGTGGAGCGGGAGGAGGGATCAGCTCTTGCGGTTGTTGATCTCTTCGGTGAGCTGGGGCACGACGGTGAAGAGGTCGCCGACGACGCCGTAGTCGACGAGGTCGAAGATCGGGGCCTCGGGGTCCTTGTTGACCGCGACGATCGTCTTCGAGGTCTGCATCCCCGCCCGGTGCTGGATCGCCCCCGAGATACCGGAGGCGATGTACAGCTGCGGGGAGACGGACTTGCCCGTCTGGCCGACCTGGGAGGTGTGCGGGTACCAGCCCGCGTCCACCGCAGCACGCGACGCCCCCACCGCAGCCCCCAGACTGTCCGCGAGCGCCTCGATCAGGGGGAAGTTCTCCGCCCCGTTCACCCCACGGCCGCCCGAGACCACGATCGCGGCCTCGGTCAGCTCCGGGCGCCCGGTCGACTCACGCGGCGTCCGCGCAACCACCTTCGTCCCCGTCGCCGCCGCACCGAACGACACCGCCAGGGCCTCCACCGCACCCGCGGCAGCAGCCGGCTCGACCGGAGCCGAGTTCGGCTTCACCGTGATCACCGGAACACCCCTGGAAACCCGGGACTTCGTGGTGAAGGAAGCGGCGAAGGCCGCCTGGGTGGCGACAGGCCCCTTGGAACCGGCCTCCAGGTCGGTGGCGTCGGTGATGATCCCCGACCCGATCCGCAGCGCCAGACGCGCCGCGATCTCCTTGCCCTCCGCGGAGGACACCACCAGCACCGCCACCGGCGACACCGCATCAAAGGCGGCCTGCAGGGCATCCACCTTCGGCACCACCAGGTACTCCGCGAACTCCGGCGCATCCGCCGTCAGAACCCGCACGGCACCGTGCTCACCCAGCACACCCGCGGTCGCTTCGGCACCCGCACCGAGGGCGAGGGCGACGGGGTCGCCGATACGGCGGGCCAGCGTCAGCAGCTCCAGGGTGGGCTTGCGGACCGCACCGTCCACGTGATCGACCAGAACAAGAACATCAGCCATGACAACGCACTCCAGACAAGAGAGACGAGAGGGGGAAGAGAGAGGGAATCACCCGGGGGGCGGGGCTCAGATGAACTTCTGGCCCGCGAGGAACTCGGCCAGCTGCCTGCCGCCCTCACCCTCGTCCTTCACGATCGTGCCCGCCGTCCGCGCCGGCCGCTCCGCCGCCTCGTCGACCGCCGTCCACGCACCCTCCAGACCGACCTCGTCCGCCTCGATCCCCAGATCATCCAGATCCAGCGACTGAACCGGCTTCTTCTTCGCCGCCATGATCCCCTTGAACGAGGGGTAACGCGCCTCACCGGACTGGTCGGTCACCGACACCACCGCCGGCAGCGAGGCCTGAAGCTGCTCGGAGGCCGTGTCGCCGTCACGCCGCCCCGTCACCACACCACCGTCGACCGAGACCTCGGACAGGAGCGTCGCCTGCGGGACACCCAGACGCTCCGCGAGGAGGGCCGGGAGGACGCCCATGACACCGTCGGTCGAGGCCATCCCGCAGATCACCAGGTCGTAACCGGTCTTCTCGACCGCCTTCGCCAGCACCAGCGACGTGCCGATCACGTCCGTGCCGTGCAGATCGTCGTCCTCGACATGGACCGCCTTGTCCGCACCCATCGACAGAGCCTTGCGCAGCGCGTCCTTCGCGTCCTCCGGACCCACCGTCACCACAGTGATCTCCGCGTCGTCCGCCCCGTCCGCGATCTGCAACGCCTGCTCGACCGCGTACTCGTCCAGCTCCGACAACAGACCGTCCACATCCTCACGGTCCACCGTCAGGTCATCGGCGAAACGCCGGTCACCGGTCGCGTCGGGCACATACTTCACACAGACAACGATCCTCAAGCTCACGCCGGCTCTCCTACTGCATCGTCATTTCTGGGCTGCCTTGTTGCACGCAGCATAGGCGCCTTACAGGGCCGTTTCCGGCCGGGCCGACCGAGGCCCCGCCCGATATTACTCGCCAGTACACCCAGTCTCTTACCCCTGAGCAAGCGCTCCGCACTGTGACCTTGCCTA
>NZ_JBFAWG010000213.1:0-3746 GCF_040680215.1 Streptomyces sp. NPDC052107 | reverse complement strand
CTATCGTTCCCCGTACGCCCACCACAGCCCGAACACTCACTCATCCGCGCCAGAACACACTCGCACGCTGTTCCGCGGCAGCTGTTCACAACCCCCTGAGCCTGTGATGTCCCACCGTGCGCCCTCAGCTTGGGAAGCTCGTGTCTCCTGGCCCCGGTCGCCCCGCTGACCTGCGACCAAGGGCGCTGGTGCCCCCGGTGGGCCACCGCACGATTCCCAGGTATTCCCCTTGGTTCCCCGTACAACCTGGCGCGCGTCTGGCTTGACCCTTTCGTCCCGAACTGTGGGCGTGACGGTCGATGAGGGTGGCTGGGCGGGTTGAGCGCCCTCCTGGGGCCATTACTGGTCGCTCACAGTCGCCACGGTTGCTGTACTTCACTGCTGTACCGCGGGTGTCAGTTCCTGTTCGGCCCATACGGTTTTGCCGTCGGGTGTGTAGCGGGTGCCTCGTCGGTGGGAGAGCTGGGCGATGAGGAAGAGGCCGCGGCCGCTCTCGTCGGTGGTCCGGGCGTGGCGCAGGCGGGGGAGGCTGTTGCTGGTGTCGGAGACTTCGCAGGTCAGGACCTGGTGGCGGATCAGGCGTAGGCGGACGGGGCCGGTGCCGTGGCGGATGGCGTTGGTGACCAGTTCGCTGACGATCAGCTCGGTGGTCGTCGCCAGATCCGGTAGTCCCCACTTGGTCAGTTGGTCGACGGCCAGGGACCGGGCGGTGCTGACGACGGCCGGGTCGGTGGGCAGGTCCCAGGAGACCACCTGGTCCGTGCTGAGGGCGTGGGTGCGGGCGAGGAGCAGTGTGACGTCGTCGCACGTTTCTCCGGTCGGCAGGGTGTCGAGCACGGCCGAGCCGAGGTCTTCCAGCGGGAGACCGGGGTGGGCCAGGGCGGTGGCCAGGCGGTGCATCCCGGCGTCGATGTCCTGGTCGCGGGTTTCGACCAAGCCGTCGGTGTAAAGGGCCAGCGTGCTGCCTTCGGGTAGTTCCAGCTCGACGGACTCGAAGGGGAAGGGGGTCAGTCCGAGCCCGAGTGGGGTTCCGGTGGGGAGGTCGGGGAAGGTGACGTGGCCGTGCGGGTCGACGATCGCGGGCGGGGCGTGGCCGGCTCGTGCCATCGTGCAGCGCCGGGTGACCGGGTCGTAGACGGCGTACAGGCAGGTGGCACCCAGCACGGCGGTGGCCAGGTCCTTCGCGTCGGTGTCCTCCTCGGTGAGGCGGATGGCCAGGTCGTCGAGGTGGGCCAGCAGTTCGTCGGGAGGCAGGTCCAGGTCGGCGAAGGCGTGCACGGCGGTGCGGAGCCTGCCCATGGTCGCCGCGGCGTTGATGCCGTGCCCGACCACGTCGCCCACGACCAGAGCCACCCGGGCCCCGGACAGCGGAATCACGTCGAACCAGTCACCCCCGACGCCGTGGTGGATGTCGGCCGGCAGGTAGCGCGAGGCCACCTCGACCGCGCACCCGCCCGTCAGGCGCTGCGGGAGCAGGTTGCGCTGCAGGGCCAGGGCCGCGGTGCGCTCGCGGGTGTACCGGTTGGCGTTGTCCAAGCACAGCGCGGCCCGGGAGACGAGTGCCTCGGCCAGCAGCAGATCGTCCTCCTCGAACGGCACCGGGTCCTTCGTACGGACGAAGACCGCCACGCCCAGCACGGTGCCGCGCGCGTGGATCGGCACGACCATCGCAGAGTGCATCCCGTACTCGCGCATCAACTCCGCCCGTGCCGGGTCCTCATCGAGCCACGTGCCGGGGGAGGTGTCCAGGACCGATTCCAGGTAGGCCTTCCCCGAGGACAGGACGCGAGTGTAGGGCGAGGTCGGCGGGACGAAGACCGCCTCCCCCTGGGCGCACCAGGCCTCCGGGGCCCCGGGGTTGATCGATGCCAGGCCGGCGCGGCGGAAGGCGGGGATGTGCTCGCCCATCGGCCCCAGCCGGGCCAGAGGCTCCTCGCCGAGCGGGACCGCCTCCGCCAGATCGACGGCAACGAAGTCCGCGAGGAGCGGCACCGCGAGGTCGGCCAGCTCCTGCCCGGTCCGCATGACGTCCAGGGTGGTGCCGATCCGCGTGCTGGCCTCGCTGAGGATCGCCAGGCGCTCGCGCGCCCGCTCCCTGTCGGTGGCGTCCACGCACATGCCGCACACGGCCAACGCGTGGCCCTCCGCGTCCTCGAGGCGGAAGTAGGAGACCGTGAACGCGTGTTTCCGGCTCGCATTCCATGCCGGGTACTCAAGGTCAACCACCGGGGTACCGCTCTCCAGCACCAGCCGCATCGCCGCCTCGAGTGCTTCGGCCTCGAAGCCGGCCACCACCTCCGTCAGCCGCCGCCCCAGCCGCACCTCGGGAAGGATGCCGTCCCGGCGCTCTGCGAGATCGTTCAGCCAGGTGCAGCGCAGGTCCAGGTCGCGGACGGTGATCCCGACCGGCGCGCGGGTCAGAAGCGATGATGGCCTCAATCCGTTCACCGCCGACGAGGAGACCGCGGCCAAGTCGGTCACCGAGACGAGCCAACGGGTGCTGCCGTCCTGCCCCGACAACGGGGAGACCCGCAGGCTCACATCGAGCTTGTGGCCGTCGCGGTGGCGCAGCGCCGCAAGGCCGGACCAGCCACCCCGGGCACCGCACCGCTCGCCGAAGGCGGATGTCTTCGCCCGGTCTTCGGCAGACGCCAGAACGACTGCGGCGGGTCGGCTCACCACCTCCGCGGGCGAGTAGCCGACCAGCCGCTGGCCAGCCTGCGACCACCCGACCACCGTCCCTTCCGCGTCGATCATCGCGATCGGCGCGCCGACCAGATCGGAGGACCCCGGCACTGCGGCGGGCACCATGCACTCAGGCCCGTCCACTGCCCGCCTGCGAGGTGTGTTCCGGACCGTCGGGATCGCATCGTTCGCATCGACCATGCGGTCGAGCCAATCGGCCGGCCGCGCGTGCTCAGAGAACATCGTTCGAAAATACCCGTTTTAGAGGTATAAGGCGTGTGTCGCTAATCACACTCGGATCCGAACGAGCTGGCCGGTCCGTTCTGGCGTGGCTCCGCTGCAGCGGCGCACTCGCGCTGTTCGTTCCGGACTCGCAGATGCGTGATCGGCGTTCCCGAAGCCGGTACATCGAGGTCGTCATGGGCCCGAGGTCAACTGACGGCACGTGATCCCTAACCGTATGTGATCACTCGCGAGTGGCGAGGCGCAGCATTTTTCTTACCGCAGGAACGACGACTGTCCCTGCTGCCATCCCGTCTGCCGTCGACCCACACGCCAGTGGGGCGGGCCTGTTCATCCCTGTCCAGATGGAGCGCGCCACTGTACGAGCGATCTGGACATAGGTTGCTGTACTCCACTGCTGGACAGACGCTCAGAGGCCCATACGCGATCATGTGAATGGGCCTCTGGTCATCTCACCAACTGAGAACGCATCAGCCCTGGGCGTAGGTGCGCCGCACTCACAGGGCGCCGGGCCCCTTTATGCTGTGGGCCGGTTATTTCCACAGGCCTTTCCCATAATCGCAGTTCAGAGTGTTTGCATATAGCACATTTCCTGTGACTGTGCTATTAGTTCCGGGGATTCGGCAGACAGTGGAACCGTAAGTTCCCAGGTCATGTCTGTATAGTCGGGTCCGCCGCACGGCAAGGACCCGAGGGTTTCCGGGTTTCTCTGACTTATGGGACAGGGAATTCAAAGGGCCCTTGTCGAAAAATCATCCTTGACCAAGGAGTTTGTTGTGAAGGCTCGTACAGTCGCTGTTTCCCTCGTCTCCGCCGCC
>NZ_JBFAWG010000212.1:0-4074 GCF_040680215.1 Streptomyces sp. NPDC052107 | reverse complement strand
GAGTGCACGGCGACGGAGCCCTCTGCCTGTGGAAAGGAGTCAGGGCTCCGGGTATTGAGTAGGGGTCATCCGGCGCCGTGCACTGCTATTAGGTAATGAGCATTGCTCCCGTTGGGTGTGCCGAGGCCGGTCGGCCCGTCGTATCCCGGACCGGCGGTGCACAGGTAAGTGCCGCCGCAGAAGCCGTTGCTGCCCGCAGTGACGTCGTGCAGCGCCGGCGTGTGGCTGTACGGATACGCGCCGTTGGCCACCTGAGATGTTTTTCCGGCCAATGCGTAGACGCTCGCGATGATGGGTGAGGAGACGCTGGTGCCTCCGACTTCGACCCATCCGTCGGCCCCCTGGGCGAGACCGAGTTGAAGCTCGGTGTCGCACGAGCATCCCGCCGAAGGACGGCAAGGACATCCAGGACCTCCTGGGCGGCAACGCCCTCGGCGTAAACCGCGGCTTCGACAACAAGGTCAAGATCACCGGCTATCCCACCAGCCGTGACACCCCGATCTCGTGCCAGAACCGCACCACGAAGTTCAGCGACACCCAGCTGCGCATCCAGCCTTTGCGGGGATTGGTGCCCCGGGCGCCGATGACGGCCTGTGCAGCCTCGCCTACCTCTTCGGCGAGCTTGAGCACTTGCAGGGTCCATTGCTCCTCTGGTGCGAGTCCGTTCTCGGTGTCGAGGCAGCTGAACGTGTCGGCCAGACACAGGATCGTGTCCCAGTCGTCGGTCGCAGCGCCGCACCTGTGCTGACCGTGGGATTGCCGAGGTAGTGCGGTTCTGCGCATGAGTGCCGGATCGCTGACGAATCCGAGCCCCTCGTACAGGGGTCTGGATTCCTCACTGGCGTGCAGTTCGAAAAGGGTGATGTCTTCCTGCTCCAGGTCATTAAGGAGTGCGGTGAGGGCAGCCTTTGCGTAGCCGCGGCGTCGGTATCCGGGCTGGGTGGCCACGGCCTGGATGCGTGCGGACAGTCCCTGTGGGTACCGTGGGGCGGGCAGTACGGGGCTGACCAGGGCCAGGGCGCAGGTGACGAGTCCTCCTTCGGGTGCGTCGACGACGTAGGCCCGGGCGTCGCCGCCAGGTTGGAGCCGTCGGGCCAGCTGGTCTCGGCAGAGGGACAGCCAGGCCGCGTCGAGCGGTTGGGAGAGGATCAGCTCGGATCGCAGGCGGGTGATGGCTTCGGCGTCGGTGGGCGTGGCGCGGCGTGCAGTGGTCATGGGTTTGTCCTCGTAGGGGGCCACGGTGTGGTCGTCCGTGCGGTCCTGCCTGTTCACGAATCGGGTCGCGCGGAGCGGGGCGTGGTCGGGTCGGTGATGGGGGTGAAGTGGGCGGGGGCGTGGTCGATCGGCAGGCCGGGGCGCCAAGCGGTGAGGATCTGGGCGCTGCACTCGAACAGGCCCGGGGGCAGGGCGTCCAGCGGCCACCTGCGCCAGTCGCCGACGCTCTCGCCGGGCTGGTCGGTCGGCTCGCCCCGCCAGCGGGTGACGAGCGCGCCGAAGGTGATGCGGACGACGTCTCCGACCTGGTCGAGGAGCATGCCCAGAAGACGGACGTCGGCGGGGCCGACGTGGAGGCCGGTTTCCTCGGCGAGTTCGCGCACGACTGCCTCCTGCAGTGACTCGCCCGGCTCCACGGTCCCGCCGGGCAGCTCCCGTGTGCCCAGCCGGTGTCGGCCAAGGAGGATGCCCTTGGGCCCGAGTAGCACGGCGCCGACGCCGACGGCCGCGTGAGCGACGGGTGGTTTCGGGGTGCGAGGACGGGCGGTGATCCGGGCCGGTCGGTGAACCTGGAAGAGCCGGTAGGAGGCGTGGTTGTTCTTCTCCGGCGCATCGAGGCCGGTGATGCCCTGCACGCGGAAGCCGTACTGGACGAGCAGGTCTTCCCACAACTCGGGTGTGAGTACCCACATGTGCACAGTGAGATCGTCGCCGCCGGCCAGTCGCAGGATCTCCGGGCGTGGGGTGATGGTCGAGGTGGGGCCGTGGCCGGCGGAGTTGGTGTGCAGCACGGTGAAGTACAGCCGTCCGCCCGGTTTGAGGGCGGCGGCTAGGGCGGGCAGGAGTCGGTGCGGGTCGAGGAAGTGGAAGGTGCTGACGGAGTAGACCACGTCGTATGGCGCTGCCGTGCCCAGGTGCTCGACGGCGTCGGCGTGGACCAGCCGCAGTCCCGGTACATCGGGGTAGCGGGCGCGCGCTCTCTCGATCTGGCTGAGGGAAGCGTCGACGCCGTCCACGTGCGCAGCGTAGGTGCGGGCCAGGTGGGCGGCGTGCCGGCCAGGGCCGCAGCCGATGTCCAGGACGCGCAGCCCCCTGATGTCTCCGAGGATGGCGTCCCCCGGCCCGTTCGCGGCAGGGCCCCAGGTGATCTGGTCCACTTCCGTCAGGGGCGTACCGCGCCCCAGGTGGTGTTGTCCGTAGGCGTCCCAGGCGAGGCGGGTCTGCTGTTCGTCGTCCAACACGTTAACCTCCATGTTGAGTTCAGGGGCGGAGTGCGTAGCAGCGCAGCACGTCGAGATCGGCGGTGCGTACGACGGACCAGCCTGCGGTGAGTTTCTCGGCCTCGGCGGGTGTGATCCCGAGGTGCGTGTACGGATCGTTCTCCTCGCGGCGGCCGGCGAGTTCAGTGACAACCCAGAAGGTCCCGCCGGGTGCGAGGACCTGCCGGACGCGGTCGAGGAAGGCTGCCTTGTCGTCCATCCAGCGGTAGACCAGGCGGCAGGTGACGACCGCATACGCGGCGTCCGGCAGGGCGCTGAGGTCATCGGAGGTGAAGTTCATCAGGTGCCAGGCCGGTCCCTCGCCCTGCTGGGCGTTCCGGGCTGTAGCGATGGCGCTGGGCGCGAAGTCGATGCCCGTGGTGCGGTAACCGAGATGGTGGAGGTGGCGGGCGAGGGAGCCCTCGCCGGTGCCGATGTCGAGAGCCGGGCGTCCGCGGCCCGGTCCGACATGGTCGGCCAGCAGCGTGGCCTCGGTGCTGGTGACCTCCCGATACCGGCGTCCGCTGGCCCAGAGCGGCTCCCAGTAGTCGGCGGTGCCTGGGGTGGTTGCCATGCGGCTCCTTTGCTAGCGGGCGGGACGGTGGTGGGAGGAGTCGTCACGCAGGGCCTTCCGAGCGGGTCATGCGGGATCTGCGACGGTGGGGGAGCCGGGGCGGGGGATGGTGCGCGCAGGGGCGTACTGGGCAGCTTGCGCGTCGAACATCGAGGCGTAGCGCCCTTGGGCGGCCATGAGTTCCTCGTGGCTGCCGTGCTCGACGAGCCGTCCGTGGTGCAGGACGTAGATGCGGTCGGCGTGGCGGACGCCGGACATGCGGTGGGTGACCAGGACGACGGCCCGGTTCGGGGCGGCGAGCCGGCGGATGCGGTCGAAAGCGGCGATCTCGGCTTCCGGGTCGAGAGCGGAGGTGGGCTCGTCCACGATGAGGAGGCTGTCGGCATCCGAGGTGGAGCTGCGCCAGTGGGTACGGGCGAGCCCGATCTTCTGCCACTCGCCGCCGGACAGTTCACTCGCGCCGCGGAACATCCGGGCCAGCAGGCTGCGCAGGCCGTCGGGAAGTTTCGCGATGACCGGTCCGGCGCCTGCGTAGTCGACGGACGGCAGCAGGTCCTCCGGACCGGCTTCCTGGGTGGGTCGGCCGATCCGGATGTTCAACGCTGCGGTCACGGGCCAGCGTTGGAAGTCCTGGGTGAGCAGCGCGACGCGGGCGAAGACCTCGGAGCGGTCGAGGGAGGCGACGTCGGCATCGCCCCACAACACGGTCCCGCTCTGCGGCAGCAGCAGGCCCGACAACACCTTCATCAGAGTGCTCTTGCCTGAGCCGTTCTCGCCGACCACGGCGGTGACCGAGCCCATGGGCAGCGTGAGTGACACCCCGTCCAGGGCGAGGGCTTCCCGGTCCGGGTAGCGGTAGCCGACCTGGTCGAGGACGACCTGCTTCACCTGTGCCGGAACGGAATCGCCCCCGCTGGGAATGGTGCGTCGCGCCGCCTCGTCCAGGAACCGGGAGTGGTCGCGGACGTAGAGGGACTCCTCGTGCAGCTGGTTCACGTTCATCACCAGCGCGCCCAGGCTCGCCGA
>NZ_JBFAWG010000211.1:0-4278 GCF_040680215.1 Streptomyces sp. NPDC052107 | reverse complement strand
GCCCATTCCGTCAGATTCACACTCTGACAACGACACTCACTCATACATGGTTACGCCCACTCACCCGACTTCGAGGACCAGCAGGTGGAGACCCCGCATGTACTCCATATCCTCCAGCCCCCTCACGGACCCCCAACTGGTGTCGCTGACCGTCTCCGTCGTCCGGTACGAGAACCTGGCCGGCCGGCCCCGGCAGGGCGTCTGCTCGCCCTTCCTCGCCGACGCCGAACCCGGCGCCCCGGTACCGGTCCGGGTCCAGCGGGCACCGCACTTCCGTCCGCCCGCCGACCCCGCCACACCGGCGGTGATGGTGGGCCCGGGCACGGGCATCGCGCCGTTCATCGGTTTCCTGGAGGACCGACGGGCCCGCGGCCACCGCGCCGCGAACTGGCTGTTCTTCGGCGAACAGCACCACGCGACGGACTTCTACTACGAGGAGGAGCTGACGGCGTTCCTGGCCGAGGGCACGCTCACCCGCCTGGACACCGCCTTCTCCCGTGACCAGCGCGCCAAGGTCTACGTCCAGGACCGGATGCGCGAGCACGGGCCCCTGCTGTGGTCCTGGCTCCGCGACGGCGCCCACTCCTACGTCTGCGGCGACGCCTCCCGCACGGCCAAGGACGTCGACCAGGCCCTCCGCGAGGCCGCCATGGTCCACGGCGGCCTGGACGAGGCGGAGGCGGCGGCGTACGTCAAGCAGCTCGGCGCCGAGAAGCGGTACGTGCGGGACGTGTACTGACCCAGCCCGTACCAGCGCCCGTCCCGCTCGATCCCCGCATTTCACCCCGGCGTGCGGCACCCCGATGCCCGCTGTCGGGCCGTGGGGGACTAGCGTCGTGCCGTTACGGATCCGAGCCGGTTCTTCCCTGTCGAGCCGAAGGAGGACGATCTGCATGGATGGTCGCGCGATGACCGAACTGTCGGCCGGCCAGCTTCCCGAGCTGACCACGGGGCGTCTGCTGGCCACCTGGCACCTGGACCTCCCCGCGCTGCTGCTGGTCATCGCCCTGGGCGCGCTCTACGGCTGGGGCGTCGCGCGGCTGCGCAAGCGGGGTACGCCCTGGCCGCCCGCCCGGGTCGCCGCGTTCGCGCTGCTCGGCCTGGGAGCGCTGGTGGTGGCCACGATGTCGGCCCTGGCCGTGTACGACCACGTGCTGTTCTGGCCGGCCGCCGTGCAGAACATCCTCCTCGACCTCGTCGCACCCCTGGGCCTGGCCCTCGGCGATCCGCTGCGGCTCGCCGTCGAGGCACTGCCGGAGGGGGCCGCCGTACGAGTGCGCGGTGCCATGGCCGGCCGCCTGGTACGGGTGCTGACGTTCCCGCTGGTCAGTACGGCCCTGGTGCTGGGCACCGAGCTGACGGTGTACTTCACGCCGTACTTCGAGACCGCCCTGCGCGTGGGCTGGCTGCACGAACTGATGTATCTGCACCTGCTGGTGGCCGGGTGCCTGTTCGTCGTGCCGGTGCTGACCCACGAACAGGCGCTGCCCACCTGGTGCACCCACCCGGTACGGGCGGCGCTGGTGTTCCTGGACGGCATCGTCGACGCGGTCCCGGGTGTCGTGGTGATGACCCACAGCACGCTGATCGCGGGCGCCTGGTACCTGCACCACGCGCCGACCTGGTCCCCGGACGTCGAGCACGACCAGCAGATCGGCGGCGGCGCGATGCTCAGCATCGCCGAGCTGGTCGCGTTGCCCTTCCTGCTGGCGCTCCTGTTCCAGTGGGCGCGGGCGGAGCGGGTCCAGACCGCGGCCCTCGACCGCCGCCTCGACGCGGAACTCGCTCCCGTCACGGCACCCTCCCCAAACCACGGCCAGGCAGCCGCTTCCGAACGGGTACGCCCCTGGTGGGAGACCGAACAGAACGAGGTGGCCGCGCGGATCCGGAGCCAGCACCGGGAGCAGTGAGCCTGCAATGATCGCGAGTGCACGGTTCGGCTCCCGCCGAACGGCCGGCGCCCCACCGTCACCCGCATGGACACCGCACCGCACCCGGCCGGGAACCCCGGCACCCACCTGGCCATCACACCGAGCATCCTCTACTTCGGCACCCCCGTCGTACTGCTGACCACCGAGAACGCCGACGGCACCTTCAACCTGGCGCCGATCTCGTCGGCCTGGGCGCTCGGGCAGGTGGTGGTGCTGGGGCTCGGTAGGCAGGGCCAGACCGGTGCGAACCTGGCGGTCCGCCCCGAGCTGGTCATCAGCCTGCCCGATCCCGGGCACTGGGCGGCCGTCGAGCACCTGGGCGAGCTCACCGGCCGGCCCGCGGCGGCCGGGCACGGACCCCGCCGCGCCCGCTACGAGCCGGACAAGTTCGCGGCGGCCGGCTTCAGGACCCAGCCCTCGCACACGGTCCGCCCGCCGCGGGTGGCCGAATGCCCGATCCAGCTGGAGGCGCGGGCCGCCCGCGTGGGCACCGACGCCGCCGGCGACTTCCTGATCGTCGAGGCCCGGATGCTGAAGGTGCACGCCGACCCGCGCCTGGTGGTCGCCGGAACCCAGCACATCGAGCCCGCGGCCTGGAGCCCGCTGATCTACAACTTCCGGCACTACTTCGGACTCGGCCCCGAGCTCAGGCACAGCGGCGTCTCCGAAACGCCGCGCAGGAGCGCCGTCGCCTCCGTTCGCTGATCGCCTCGCCCCACGGCGTGTCGCCGCGGTCCGGGGGAGGCCGGAATCCGCCCGAAGGAGTAGGCTGGATATTCATCCAATGGTGAATTAGGTGAAATCCATGGTCTCGTGAAAGGGCAGGACCACCATGGAACAGACCACATGCTGCGCCGTCGGAGGCGGCCCCGCGGGCATGGTCCTCGCCCTGCTGCTGGCCCGGTCCGGCGTCCCGGTGACGGTGCTGGAGAAGCACGGCGACTTCCTGCGCGACTTCCGCGGCGACACCGTCCACCCCTCCACCCTGGCACTGCTGGACGACCTCGGTCTGGCCGGGCGCTTCGCCGAGCTGCCGCAACGCCGGGTCCGCACCGTCCAGTTGCCCATCGGAACCGACGGCGCGGCGGTCAAGGTCGGGGACCTCTCGGTGCTGCCCGGTCCCTACAACTACGTGGCGATGGTGCCCCAATGGGACCTGCTGGACCTGCTTGCGGACGAGGCGCGGCGCGAGCCGTCCTTCGAGCTGCGGATGAACACGGAGGCGACCGACTTCCTGATCGAATCCGGGCGAGTGAACGGGGTGCGCTACCGCACCGCCGACGGCCGCACCGGCGAGTTGCGCGCCCTGCTCACCGTCGCCTGCGACGGCCGCGGATCACTGGCCCGTTCCCGCCCGGAGCTGCGCCTGCGCAGCTTCCCCTGCCCGATGGACGCCTGGTGGTTCCGGCTGCCGCGCGGGGACAGCGATCCGCAAGGGCTCTACGGCGCCGCCGGTGACCGCTTCCTGACCGCGATGATCGACCGCGGCGACTACTGGCAGTGCGCCGGGCTCATCCCCAAGGGCACCGACGCCCAGCGCCGCGCCGCCGGCCTCGACCGCTTCCGGGCCGACTTCTCCGCGGCCGTCCCCTGGATCGCCGACCGTGCGCACGCCCTGCGCTCGTGGGACGAGGTCAGGCTCCTCGACGTACGCCTGGACCGCCTGCGCCGCTGGCACCGACCCGGCCTGCTGTGCATCGGCGACGCCGCGCACGCGATGTCCCCGATCTTCGGCATCGGCATCAACCTCGCGGTCCAGGACGCCGTGGCCGCCGCCCGCTACCTCACCGAGCCGCTGCGCCGCGGGAGGGTGGGCCCGCGTGACGTACGCCGGCTGCAGCGTCGCCGCCGTCCCACCACGGTCGCCACGCAGACCCTCCAGCGGGTGGCCCACGCCCGCCTCATCGCTCCCGTCCTGCAGGGCCGGCCACCCTTCGGGCGTGAGCAGCGGGCCCGGCGCATGGCGCGCCTGCTCGCCGAGTCACGGTGGATGCGCCGGCTGCCCGCGTACTTCATCGGCTACGGCGCACTCAAGGAACGGCCACCCGCCTCGGCCGTCCGTCGGCCACGTCCGGACACCGCAGCGCCGCCCGACGAGACGGACGCCGCCGCCGAGGTGTCCCCTTGAAATGGCCGGACCGAAAATTGCCGGGACGTCCCTGTCCTGTCGGCGTCGGCTCGTTCGTCGTGATGGTGGACGGGAAACACGACCAAGGAGGACGCCATGAAGTACGTACTGCTGCTGACCCGCGGAGCGTCTCTAATCAGCTAAGCGATCCCATGCGAACCGTAGGGTCCGGTGCGGGTTCTTCCCACCTGGGCGGGGCAGCGTGAGCGTGGAGATGGA
>NZ_JBFAWG010000210.1:0-4321 GCF_040680215.1 Streptomyces sp. NPDC052107 | reverse complement strand
AGCGGGCGACCAGGACATCCAAAACCGTTCGGGATGCCCGCAGTGACCAGGTATGGGTCCAAGACTCACTACTGCTCACTGATTAGGAACGGTGGGATCTGCGGCCTGACGGCGGCACCAAGGCGGACACCAGCGCCGTCCTCCCGTTCGTCGGCTCTGGGCACAAGGTCGGTCGTGAGGCGGGAGGTGACCGATCTGGGTGATCGGCGACGCTGAGAGCCTCGTCCACCGGCTGCCGCAGATGTCCGTGCCACAGGCCGTAGATCACACGCCGGGCCCCCGGGCAGCCGACATCGCCGTCCGGGGGCCGAGCGCCGTCGGCCCTGTGAGTGACATGCCGCGCTGCGGCGGATCGGCAGAGGGCGATCCGGCCTGGGGGAGCGGCCGAGATTTCTCTTGCTCGTCATCTCCAGGCCGCCCTTGAGGCCATGTCGCGCTCCCTGAGGATCCAGTTCACTGGGGCGCCCCCCTCAACCGGACCTGAAAGAGGGACGCATGTCGAGACGCATGCCAAAGCGCGGGCTCATCACGCTCGTTGCCGTCGGCCTGGCCTCTTCCGTGATGTCGACCGCCACGGCATCGACGGCCGGCAGTCCACTGACGCTCGCCGTGTTCGGCGACTCGCCGTACGGCAAGTCCGCGTACGCGCCGGCGGGGCAGACCGCCGACACCTCGCAGTTCCAGAAGACCCCGGCGTTCATCGGCACCATCAACGGGGACCCGACGATCAGCGACGTCATCCACGTGGGCGACATCCACTCGGGCAAGGAGTTCTGCACCGACGACTACGACGCCTCGATCGCGTCCGCGTGGCAGAACTTCACCAAGCCGCTCGTCTACACGCCGGGCGACAACGAGTGGGCCGACTGCCACAAGGCGTCGAGCCTCACCTCACCCGGTCAGGGCGGGGGCTTCTACGACTCGGCCGCCGGCGCGATCAACTACATCGGCACGAACGGCCTGTCGGCCGACACGGCGGACTGCGTCAGCTACCACTGCGGCAACCCTCTCGACAACCTCGCCGAAGTCCGGCAGGACTTCTTTGCGCACCCCGGCCACACCCTCGGCAGCGGAACACTGAACGTGGTCTCCCAGGCCACCGCCTACGACCCGCGCCACCCGGGCGACGCGCAATACGTCGAGAACGTGATGTGGGCGCAGAACGACATCGTCTTCGTGACCATCAACGTGCCGGGCGGCTCGAACAACGACACCGACCCCTGGTACAAGGTGCCGACCGCGACCCAGGCGCAGACCGACGAGCGGACCAACCGGACCGCGGCCGACGTCCGCTGGCTCGAAGCCGCCTTCGCCGACGCGCGGGCCAAGCACGCCAAGGCCGTGGTGATCACGGCACAGGCCGACATGTGGGACCTCGACGGCAAGACCAAGGACCACCTGACGAACTACGAGCCGATCATCAGCGAGGTCGCGGCGCGGACGAGCGAGTTCGGCCGTCCGGTGCTGATGCTCAACGGCGACTCGCACCTGTACCGCTCGGACAATCCGCTGTCACCGACGGCGACGTGCACCGGCGAGAAGGACCCGGCCACCGGCGTCGACGTGTGCGCCCACGACCCGGGCAACAACGCGTGGAACGAGCACCCGTACTACAACGTCTCGAACTTCCACCGGATCGTCGTGCACGGCAGCACCACCCCGCTGGAATGGCTGAAACTGAGCGCCGACCCGAACGCCAACCACGCCGTCACCGACACGACCTACGGCCCGTTCACCTGGCAGCGGATGCCCCAACCACAGCTGTAAGACCGCTGAGCGCACACGACCGGCCAGGCGTCCTATGTGGACTCCTGGCCGGACGCGCTCCCCAAGGCGTTCTTGGTCCATACCTCTCAATGGCATGGACGCGACCAAACTCTTGAACGCTCCCACGGTCGACCAGGCACATCGTGTCTGGTACCCCCAGCCTCACCGCCTACAAGGAGGGCAGCTTCCACTACCTCCTGATCGCCGCCGACCGCATCTGTCCCCTCGGCCCTGCGGCCCGGGCCCGCTCAACCAAGCCCGGGCCGCAACGGCGTGCTGCTGGCCCTCGGCACGCTGTGGGACCTGTTTCCGTACTTACTGGGTCAGTACCAAGTTCTGCCTGACCCTGACAGCGACGGTGGCTTCGATTGCCGCCGTCACGGCAAGACCGCACGACGCGGTGGATGCGGTGACCCGGCATCCAGCGAGTCATCTGACATAGCTGAGCCAGCGGTGCAGGGCTTCGTGCGCGCTGTCGGACAGCGCGCTGAGCTCGTCGATCACCTCCCGGTCTCCGGGCTGGGGTGCGATCCCGGCCGCGGTCAGCACCGCGTACAGGTCCAGGCGCCGCAGGTCGCGCGGAGCGATGCGGCAGGCAATGCGGTCCGCGGGACGCGGCGGAGGCAGCAGGAAGTCATGCTCCGGGGCCAGGTCCCACGATCGATCGGTTGCTGGGGTGAGGGATTGCATGATCTTGCTCCGTTCTGTGTGTGCTTCCGCTGCACCCCCGCGCCGTCCCGCGGGCGGAGTGTGCTGCGCTCTGTACGGGTCTTCGCCTTCGACGCGGCGGTCGGACGTTTCGCCGACTGCCGGCAATCGCCTGTCCATTGCGGTGACCGGCACCAGGAACAGTCCGCTTCCGTGCGCTCCTCGCGTCCGTCACCATCGAGGCGGCAGGCGTCGGCCGGCCCGGCGCACCATCCCCAGACGTGCTCGGTTGGCCGGCGGCGCGCCTTGATCGAGGATCCGGCGCCCGCAGCCGTGCCTGTTACGTCCCGGTGCCGACAACCTCGCGCTCAGTGTTCACCGCCAGACCCTCCGGATGCTCAGTGACGGTGCTCATCCTCGTCGTGGCGCCCGCCGCCAAGGCGGCAGCCGGCGTCGTGGAGGCCTTCCCCACTGCACCGACCGCCGTGCCGGCCCTCGACGCCCCAGGAGACCGCGTCGATGAGGCGGCCGCGGTCGTCGCGCAGCGTGGCCGTGTCAAAGTCCTCGTCCCATACGGAGTTGCGGCGGTCCTGGTACAGGTCGGTGTCGCTGTCGCGGCCGATGCCGGTGTGGATGCGGACGGTTGCGCGGCCTTCCAGGCGGTAGTGGTGAAAGGTGTAGGTGCGGCCGTCGTCGTCCGACAGGGTCCATCCGTCCAGATTGGCCTCCCGGTGGCCGGTGTTGGTGATTGCCACCCACTCGCGGTTAAGTGAGCGGTTGAAGTGGTGCTCTGGGCCAGGGACGTAGCGGCGGACCTCACTGATCTGCACGCGCTCGCGACAGGTGCGGGGGCCGTGGTCGGCGGCGGACGCCGGCGGTGCCGCCGCCCCGACCGCAGCAGCAGCCGCGAGTGCGGCAGCGGCCAGACGCCGGGCGGGCACGTAAGCGGAAACGGACACAGGCTCTCCCTACAGGGTGTGGGTACAACCCTCCCGCGGCCGCAGGCCGTGAGCGGGACTGTGCGAAGTACGGTGACGGCTGGCTGGCCGCGCACCACACCTTCCCGGCAGACACGGTAAATACGGGCAATACGCGAGCTGCGTTACAAATCATGCATTGGCCTGTGACGCTTGCTTGCATGCTGCATCAACGCGCGAAATCTGCCCCTTTGGTGGCCCGTCAGCACCACCACCGTCGTGAACACTGCTGTGCACCCCCCTCCCACCCTCCAGCCGACACCCGAAAGTGAGTAACAACCTCCCGAGCCACCCACCGAGGGTGGCGACAGCGGCGTCAGGCACGATGCAGGCAGGTACAGCTCCGTCACCGGTCGAGAGCGCGTGGAGGCGGCAGGGGGGCTGGCCAGGCTCGACCGTTCCCGCGGCGCCGACACCCTTGCGGCACTGGCCCGCGACCCTGCCCTCCACAGCGGGGACCGCTTCGAGGCGGCCAGCAGGCCGACCGCGTACGACCGCCCGCGCAGCCTTGGCGTACTCGACTTCCTCGCCCGCGACCCCGCCGCCGCCCTAATGCACCGCCTGTTGGCGGCCCAGCCGCTGGCCGGGCTCGACCGTTCGCGCGGCGCAGACATCGTCGAAGCGCCGGCCCGCGACCCCGCCCGCCCAAGCCGGTGCCGCGCAATGGCGGCCGAGGCACGGACCAGACTCATCGACTGAGACCGAAGGCGGCGGCATCGCCTCAGTTCTCACAAATGACCAGTTGCGAGAGTTGCGCCCCATCCGCGACCCAATCGGGACGCGCGTGCGGGCGCTGATCTCGGGAGGGGCTCCTTACTGACGGCAAGGTCACCAGGTTCCTCCGAGGATGCCCTGGCCTTCAGGGCCGGGGAGGAATCGGACTCCTGCGGAGCAGGGCAGGGATAGCTGGATCGCCGTCAGGGCGATCC
>NZ_JBFAWG010000209.1:0-4430 GCF_040680215.1 Streptomyces sp. NPDC052107 | reverse complement strand
CCGGCCACGCGGAGCAGCACTGGGCGCGGGATTCCACCTCCACGCTCACGCAGCCCCGCCCAGGTGGGAAGAACCCGCACCGGACCCTACGGTTCGCATGGGATCGCTTAGCTGATTAGAGACGCTAGAGCAGGTGGCCGTTATGGCGCTCGCGCCACGTCGGCTTGCCCACGCCGAGCACGAGCACCTGCTTCACTCCGAGCTGCGCACCGGCCTTCACCGACTGGGTGTTCACGTCCCAGTTCGATGCCGCGAGCACCACCACATGGTTTCCGTCATCCGCCCGCAGCTCGATCCGGCTCTTGGGTACACCGAGCTCCTCCAGCTGTTCCTCGGCCTTCTCGGCGTTCTTCCCGGCCAGATCGGGCATCGTCACCGGGCCTGTCGCGACCGGCGTGGGTGTGCCTTTCCCGAAAGCGCCGCACCCGGCCAGCGCCGGCACCACCGCGAGCAGGAGCGCCGTACCGCAGATGTGCTTCCTCATGCTCTACTCCTAGGCTTCGCGGTCACGCCCCCGTGGTTTCACCAATGTACGAAGATCCACACAGCCCGCCTGACCCATCTCCGTCATCCGCACGCTGAAGTGATGGCGCCGACCTTCTTGGGAAAGGTCGGCGTCGGACTCAGCGTTTGAAGGGGTTGGCGGTCATCTCCGCAAGGGGCTGACGGATGTCCTGGGCGTGGTGCTCGGCGTAGTGCGCAATGCAGGCAAGGATGAGCAGCCTGTTGACGCGACCATCGTGGATGGTGGCGGCGTATCGGGCGCGGACTCCACGGAGACGTGTCAGTTCGAAGCCGGCGGATTCCGGTGACCGGAAGTGGAGCCGGGTGGTGAAGACGAACTCGCTCGCCGGTACGGAGAGGAGGTTTCCCAGTCTGGAGTCGCGGCGCAGCTTGGTGCTGACACCGGCCGACTCGCCGGTCAACTCGCCCAGTCCGTTTTGAATGACGGTCCACTCATTGTCACGCAGCGCCCGCGTCCGCGTGTCGACCTTGCCGAGTGGCGTGCGGTCGGCCGCCTTGGCGCTGAAGTCGGTTACATAGCCAGCAAGTTCGTCGAGCCGGGGGCCGGTGTACACCCGGTATTCGCTTGGGCTGCTGTATACGGTGTCCTTGTGCATGCGGGCCACGGGAGCTTGCTGTCCGTCGACGTGAACGTTGTACGTGGTATGCGCGCGACCGTAGTCAGCCGTGACGGTGAACGAGCTGAGTGTCTGGATCATCGTCGGACGCCTCCGCCCCGTCCCACGCCTCGACTGCGGGCGTCCTCGGTGGCAGTCCGGCTCAGCTGCCCGATGAGTTGCTTGATGTCATCGACGTGGGCGCCGGCCTTCAACTCCTGGTAGATCCTGTCGGCGATCTCTTCCTGCTGTGGGCTCCGGCCTGCCAGCAGTGCGTCACCGAGCCGGTCGGCCGGCACTGCCCGCTGTTCAGCGGCGGGGTCTCGCTCGCGGTCGTGTGGGCGGTCGTAGTAGGAGGACATGAGTCACACTCCGAGTGCTCAGGCTGCCGGAAGCAGGCCGATACGGGCGGCGCCGAGGGTGGCGTTCCAGCCATCGCTCTTTTCGAATGCGAAGCCGCGCTGCTCGACCTGGTCGAGGAGGCTGCTGACGCTGGGTATGTCGGGCATCTCGGGAGCCTTGCTGAACTCGACGATCGCGTGGACGCCCTTATTGATCGCTTCTACGGCGTCCGAGATCTTGCCGTAGATACCCTCGATAATCGTGATACCGGTAATGATGTATTTGACGATCTTGTAGATCTTGTACATCTTGTCTGCAGTGAAGAAGCCTGCGACAGCGTCCGCCAACGGATCCTCGGGCCCCAGGCCGATTCCCTCGATCGTCGCATCGCCTGCGGCCATTTCCTCCGTCTGCTTGACGAGTTCCTTAATCTCGTTGTTGATCAACTTATTGATTTCTCTGAGGGCGAGGTGAACAAGCACGACGATGGTCTCGTAACCCACCTTGTAGAACTTGGCTACCTCCTTGGCGGCGTCGCCGACTCCACCCATGCCCATCGTCCAGTTGAACAGGTACGAGTCGAAGGCAGTCGCGGCCTCCCCCGTCCACTCGGTCCCAAGCTCCCAGGAGCCCTTACGCAAGGTACCGGTGACGGTGTACGCGGCATCACCCAACGCATCGTAGACGTTGTGCAGGTAGAGCAGTCGGCCGTACTTGCCGGACAGCGGGGTGAGCAGGAGTTCAACGAGGCTCTTGCCAGTGCAGAACTTGAATATCGAGTCGGCACCCCTGAGGTCGCTGTTCCAGCCCAGCGACCAGAGCTGATGCTCGATGTTCTTGGACGTGTCGTCCTCGGCGCTGTCCGGCGTCTTCAGTTCGACCTCTTCATCGTTGAAGTTGCCGACGCGGTGAAGGCCAGGAATCGCCCCGAGGTCCGGAAAGTGGGAGGAAGCGTGTGGATATAGGTTGCGCAGTCGCAGCGCGACGTTCTGGTCCGTTTCAGTGTAGACGGCACTCGTACGGTGGATCTTTTCGCTGATCATACCCATACCTCGCTGGCACTGCGCGAACTTGCCGTGGAAGAAGGTCGAGGCATCAGGGACGAGCGGGCGCAGCGGGATAAGCAGTCCGTCCAAGCCGTCGGCCTTGGTGCACTCATTACCGCTCCACTGCACAAGGGTGCTCAAATGGCCGCCCTGCTTTTTCGCGAGATCCGCGTAAGCATGGAAGTCGCCCTGCGTGGGCGTGCGAAGGTCCTTCACGGCCGTTCCCCCTTTTGACGTCATGCCCATGCCCGGCTCCCGAACAGGACACTACAGGCCGTAGTGTGGACTTGGTTCACTGTTGGCATGTTCATTGGCAAATCATTGGGGGAGACTGGCTGTGGAGCTTGCCCTGGTCGCCACAGCCAGCGTCGAGTAGCTTTTAGAGTTCGCGACAGGATCAAGGTCGGGTCTGCTTGAGCCCGGATCCACCGGCTGATTTCGGGGTGGGCGTTTCGGGGTTGTGCGGGCCGTGTCGGGGTTGAGTCGCGGATTCGGGCATGGGGTGGCCGCTGGTCTGCCCAGCTCTTCCACTTGTCCACAGGTGTCGGACCCTTTCGGGCAGGTCGGTCGGGGAGCGTCAGGAGGCTGGTAGCGCATGCACCGTGCTGAAGAGCTGGGTGAAGTCCAAGCTCCAGGGCCAGCGTTCGGGCAGGTGCAGGGTGAGGCGGCGGGCCGAGCGGGCCAGCCGGGCGGGCACGTTGATCTGGTGGTCACGGATGGTGGCGGTGGTCGCACTGGCATGGAACGTTCCGGCCAGGGCGCCGGCGGCGCGGGGCAGGTTGTGCGCCAGCGCTGCCAGGGCAAGCCACGCGGCATTGGCCTGGAAATGGCCGGACGGCGCGTGAGCGAAGGCACTGTTCTTGACATCCGCGATCACCTGCTCGACGACAGCGTGCCGACGGTGGTCACACTCGGCGTCCTTCAAGGAGAGCGGGGAGTCGGTGAACGCGGCGTGGTAGCGCCAGGTGTCGAAGAGCGTGCCCTGCCCGGCGGGGACGGTGCCAGTGCCCAGGCGCTTGACGCGACGCACAATCAGACGGGCGGTGACCTGCTCTGTTTCTTCGGCTTGGAAGTGAACGCGGTGTAGGGGACCTCAGCTATCTCGGCGTCCGAGATCCAGCACTCGCCTTCCTCGTCCCAGGCCGCCTTGGGGTACTTGATCGGCGCCCAGGTGCCCTCGTCGATGCGGGCGATCGCAACCTTGACGGAGGCGTTCATCCGCACCGTGACGGAGAAACGCGCGCCCAGCGCCCGGCAGGAGTTCACGACGTCGGCGCCGTAGAACGCGGAGTCCGCCCGCATCACCAGCAGGCCACTGGCGCCGCAGGCGCGGGCGGTGCGGATGGTCTCGGCGACGAAGGCTGCCGCGCCGCGTGCGGAGACCGACGGTCCTGTGCGCAGCCGGGTGGCGGCGATCACCGGGGCGGACAGGGGCGTGCAGACGATGCCGAGCAGTGCGTTCAGACCCTTGACCTTGCTGTATCCGTAGCCGGTGCTCTGCTTGGCGTAGCCGTAGGTGCGGCGGATGGTGTCGTCGATGTCCACGTAGGCGAC
This sequence comes from Streptomyces sp. NPDC052107, assembly GCF_040680215.1. NCBI lineage: Bacteria > Bacillati > Actinomycetota > Actinomycetes > Kitasatosporales > Streptomycetaceae > Streptomyces > Streptomyces sp. NPDC052107. The sequence continues at coordinate 367 of NZ_JBFAWG010000209.1, read as the reverse complement.
CTGGTCCGCGCCGGGCAGCAGCGGGGTATGACGGGCCAGTGCGGGCAGGAACCGGCGGGCCACGGCGTGGAGTTGCTTCACATGCCCGTGCGTGAAGGAGCGTAGAAACGATCCCAGCGTGGACGGGGCCCGGACCCCGGCAAACAGGCGGCCCATCGCGCCATGCCGCAGGCGGTCCATGTCATCGTTGCTGTCGGCGCCCGCGGCCATGCCACCCACCAGCGACGTCAGTTTCGCCGCTGGGAAGGCGCCGGTGCCGTCCTTCGATGCGGGCAGCGTCTCTAATCAGCTAAGCGATCCCATGGGAACCGTAGGGTCCGGTGCGGGTTCTTCCCACCTGGGCGGGGCTGCGTGAGCGTGGAGGTGG
>NZ_JBFAWG010000208.1:0-4486 GCF_040680215.1 Streptomyces sp. NPDC052107 | reverse complement strand
CGTAAGCCGCAGGACGAAACCGCCGCCACCACATTGCTCACGGCGGCGGCCACCCTCCACACCACCGGCGTTCCGGTGGACTGGCACCTGCCCGCCCCCACCCGTCACCTCGACCTGCCCACCTACCCCTTCCAACGCCACCGCTACTGGGCCGACGCCCCGGTGTCCGCTCAGCACCCGGACGAGCGTGAGCGGCAGCTCCTCGACGGGTGGCGTTACGAGGTGGGCTGGGAGGAGCTGGCCCCGAAGGGCACTTCGGAGCTGGGCGGTGAGTGGTGGCTGCTCGTACCGGCGGGGAGTGACGACACGGTCGGCTGCCGTGTGTTCAACGGCATGGCGCGCCGCGCGGCCCGGCTGACCGTCATCGACGTACCGTCGGCGGACCGTGACGAGATCGCCGGGCTGTTGCGTGCCCAGGCGGCCGAGCGGGGAACACCCACGGGGATCCTCTCGCTGCTCGGCGGTGAGCGGCGTGCCGGGGACTCCGCCGCGGCCTCGCACGGCCTGCTGGCCACCGTTGCCGCGGTGCAGGCCGTCGTGGACACCGGGCTCACGACTCGACTGTGGTGCCTGACGACGGGGGCCGTCGCGGTCTCGGGCCCGGAGGAGATCACGGCGGTGGACCAGGCGGCGCTGTGGGGCGTGGCCGTCGGCACCGCCCTCGACCACCCCGACATCTGGGGCGGAATCGTCGACCTGCCCACCGCGTCCGCGGACGCCGAGGTCGGCGCGCTGTGCCGCGTACTCTCCGACGGCGGCGAGGACCAGGTCGCCGTGCGCGAGGGGAAGGTCTACGGGCGCAGGCTGCGGCACGCCCGTGTCGCGGACCCGATCACGTCGGCCTGGCGGCCGCACGGCACCGTCCTGGTCACAGGCGGCACCGGTGGCGTCGGCGGCGAGGTCGCCCGATGGCTCGCCGCGAACGGTGCCGAGCACATCGTGCTGGCCAGCCGCCGCGGCGGAGCCTCGCCCGGGGCCGCCGCGCTCGCCGACGAACTCACCGCCGCCGGTACGCCCGTCACCCTGGCCGCCTGCGACGCCGCCGACACCGACGCCCTGCGGCGGCTGATCGACGGCCTTCCCGGCGACCTGCCCCTCACTGCGGTGGTCCACGCGGCCGGACAATCGCAGCGCCTGGCGCCGCTGACGGAGCTGGACGCCGAGGAGTTCGTCGACGTGATCCGCGCCAAGGTGGCCGGCGCGCTGGCCTTGGACGAGGCGCTGGGGGACCGGCCGCTGGACGCGTTCGTCGTCTTCTCCTCCGGTGCCGCGGTGTGGGGAAGCGTCAACCAGACCGCATACAGCACCGGAAACGCCTTCCTGGACGGCTTCGTCCAGGACCGGCGGCGCCGCGGTCGGCCGGCCACCGCCCTGGCCTGGGGACCGCTCGACACCGGCATGCTCGACGCCGAGGCCGAGGAGTACATGCGCCGCATCGGCGCGCCGCCGATGGCCACCGCCACGGCCCTGCGGGCACTGCGCCACGCCGGCGCCGCGGCCCCCGCCCACCAGGTGGTGGCCGACTTCGACTGGGCCCGGTTCGCACCGACCTTCACGCTGTCCCGCCCGCGCCCGCTGCTCGACGCTCTGCCCGAGGTCGCCGACGCGCTGGGCGGACCGGCCCCCGAGCAGGGTGGCGCCCCCGAACTGGTCGGCAGGCTCGCCGCCTTGCCGCCCGCTGGTCAGCTGAACGCCGTTCTGGACGTCGTGCGCACCCAGGTGGCCGCCGTCCTCGCGTACTCCGACTCCACCACGCTCAACCTCGAACGTCCCTTCACCGACCTCGGCTTCGACTCGGTCGCCGCCGTCGAACTCCGTGGCGGCCTGAGCCGGGCCACCGGCCTGGCGCTGCCCAGCACCCTCGCCTTTGACTTCGCCAGCCCCGCCGCCCTGGCCGAGCACCTGCGCGGACTGCTCTGTCCCGATCCGGCCGAACAGGCCGTCGCGCTGCTCGACGAGCACCTGGTCGGCCTGGAACGGGCGATCGAGGCGATCTCACCGGACGACCTGGCGACCTCCGGGGCGGTGACTCGGCTGCGGTCCGTTCTCGCACGACTCGACAGCCCCTCTGAAGACGGCGCACTCGCCGACCGCCTGGAGTCCGCCAGTGCGGACGACGTCTTCGACTACATCGACAGCGAGCTCGGTCTGGGCGCGAGCAACTGACCTGAAGCCTGAAGGAAGCGGCGGAACCGATGTCCACTGACGACAAGCTCCTCGACTACCTCAAGCGGGTCACGGCCGACCTCGCCCGGACCCGGCAGCGCCTGGCCGAGGCCGAGTCCCGGGACCAGGAGCCCATCGCCATCGTGGCGATGGCCTGCCGCTACCCGGGCGGGGTGCGCTCGCCCGAGGACCTGTGGCGGCTGGTGCGCGACGGTGTCGACGCGACCTCCGAATTCCCGTCCGACCGCGGCTGGCAGGTGCCCCTCGCGGACCCGGCCGACACCGCGGTGGCGGACGCGGAGACCGATGAGCCGGCGGAAACGGCCGAACCGGCGGCGAGCACTGGGACGAGCTACGTCACCCGCGGTGGGTTCGTCACCGACGCCGCCCTCTTCGAACCCGGCTTCTTCGACATCTCGCCGCGCGAGGCCGTCGCGATGGACCCGCAGCAGCGACTGGTCCTGGAGACGGCCTGGGAGGCCTTCGAACGCGCCGGGATCAACGCTCACACCCTGAAGGGCAAACGAGTCGGCACCTTCATCGGCTCCGGCCTCCAGGACTACGGCTACCTGCTCGAAGGCGCCCCCGAGCTGGCCCAGACGTACCAGACGACGTCGACCGCCGCGTCCGTCCTCGCCGGCCGCGTCGCCTACACCTTCGGCTTCGAGGGCCCGACCCTGACGGTGGACACGGCGTGCTCGTCGTCCCTGGTCGCCCTCCACCTGGCCGCGCAGGCCCTGCGCTCCGGTGAGTGCACGCTGGCCCTCGCCGGTGGCGTCATGATCATGTCCACGGAGGGCGCCTTCGTGGGCTTCAGCAAGCAGGGCGGGCTGGCGGCCGACGGCCGCTGCAAGTCCTTCGCCGAGGCCGCCGACGGTACGGCCTGGTCCGAGGGTGTGGGTCTGCTGCTGGTCGAGCGGTTGTCGGATGCGCGTCGGTTGGGGCATCCGGTGTTGGCGGTGGTGCGGGGTTCGGCGGTGAACCAGGACGGTGCGTCCAATGGTCTGACGGCGCCGAACGGGTCGGCGCAGCAGCGGGTGATCCGGGCTGCGCTGGCGAACGGTGGTCTGTCGGCGGCGGATGTGGATCTGGTGGAGGGGCATGGGACGGGGACGCGGCTGGGGGATCCGATTGAGGCTCAGGCGTTGCTGGCGACGTATGGGCAGGACCGGGAGGGCCGGGCGCCCCTTTATCTAGGCTCGTTGAAGTCCAATTTGGGTCATGCGCAGGCGGCTGCGGGTGTGGCTGGTGTGATCAAGTTGGTGGAGGCGATGCGGCATGGGGTGATGCCCAGGACGCTGCATGTGGATGCGCCGTCGTCGCAAGTTGACTGGTCGGCGGGTGCGGTGGAGTTGCTGACCGAGGCGCGGGAGTGGCCGGGGGTGGGGGACCGGCCGCGCAGGGCTGCGGTGTCCTCGTTCGGGATCTCCGGGACCAATGCGCATGTGATCGTGGAGCAGGCTGCGGAGGCGGAGGAGGTTGTCGCCTCGGAGCCGGTGGTGGGTCCGGTGGCGGTGGCGTTGTCCGCGCGTAGCCCTGAGGCCTTGAGCGAGTCGGCCGGGCGGCTTGCGGATTGGTGGTCGGGGCGGGAGGACGTTGAAGTCGCTGAGGTGGCTTCGGCGTTGGTGCATGGCCGGGCTGGGCTTGAGCACCGGGCTGTGGTGGTGGCTGCATCCCGTGAGGAGGCGATCGGGTCCCTGGCGTCCTTTGCGTCGGACGGGACGGGTGCCGTTGTCGGCCGGGTGGGGTCGGGTCGGACGGGGTGGTTGTTCACGGGTCAGGGCTCGCAGTGGCTGGGGATGGGCCGGGAGCTGTATGACGCCAACCCGGTGTTCGCCGAGGCGTTCGACCGGGCGTGCGCGGCGTTGGATGTGCATCTGGAGCGGCCGCTGCGTGAGGTGGTCTGGGGCGAGGATGCCTCGCTGGTGGATGCCACCGTGTTCACCCAGGCCGGTCTGTTCGCCGTGCAGGCGGCTCTGGTGGCCGTACTGCGGCACTGGGACATCCCAGCGGATGTGCTGCTGGGGCATTCCATCGGTGAGATCTCCGCCGCGTATGCGGCTGGGGTGTTGTCGTTGGAGGATGCGGCGCGTTTGGTGGCGGCGCGGGGGGCGTTGATGCAGGCCCTGCCCGCAGGCGGGGGCATGCTCGCCCTGGCCGCCAGCCCCGAGCAGACCGAGGAACTGATCGCCGGTCTGCCGGTGGACGTCGCCGCCGTCAACGCACCGGCCGCGGTCGTGGTTTCCGCAGCGGTGGAGGATCTGGAGACGGTGGCGTCGCGCGCCGAGGAGCAGGGGATAAGGGCGACGAGGTTGTCGGT
>NZ_JBFAWG010000207.1:0-4497 GCF_040680215.1 Streptomyces sp. NPDC052107 | reverse complement strand
AAGCGGGCGACCAGGACATCCAAAACCGTTCGGGATGCCCGCAGTGACCAGGTATGGGTCCAAGACTCACTACTGCTCACTGATTAGGAACGGTGCGTCGGTGTCTCACTCACGTCCTGCACGCTCTCACGTCCCACCATTTCGCACGTGCTCGGGTCACAGCCCGACGCAAGGCGTCCCATGTTGCGAGGACTCCGCGAAGATCGTTCACGTGCGTTCCGGCACGGTGCCGCTACCGGGACTGCTCCTGGTGGGACAGCTCGACGTCGAAGCCGGTGACGGCGCTGCCGTCGAGGTGCACCGAGGCAGCGACCGGGGCGTAACCGCCGGCGATGACGGTGTACTCGCCGCCGTCGAGGTCGGTGAACCCGTAGGCGCCGTCGGAGCCGGTGATCGTGGTGCCGACCACGTTCCCGGCCGAGTCCAGCAGGGTGACCTTGGCGTCGCCGAGCGGCCGGCCGGTCGCGGTGCTGACGACACCGCGGAGCCGGGCGCCGGGTTCGAGGCGGATCTCGCAGCCGTCCGCGGCTCCGGGGGTGACGTCGACCGCGAGGGCGGCCGGGCGGTGTCCGGGCGCGTTCACCACGAGCGTGTAGCCGCCGGGGACCAGATCGGCGAGCTCGAAAGCACCGTCGGCTGCCGAGACGCCGGAGGCCACGACCTCGCCGCGCACGTCGGTGGCGACCAGCAGGGCTCCGGACAGCGGCTGCCCGTCGACGGCGTCCCGGACCGTCCCGGTGAGGGCCACGGTGCCGCTGAGCGCGAGGTCGCACTCGACCGGCTCGTCATCGACCAGCACCGTGACGGCCTGCGGCTGCCGGGCGCCGGCGGCGCCGATCAGCACATAGGTGCCGGGACCGCTGGCGGACAGCGCGTAGGCCCCGTCCGCGCCGCTGACGGCGCGGCCGAGCTGCCGTCCGTTCACGTCGATCAAGGTGATCACGGCCTGCGGCACCGGCGCGCCCGCGCCGTCCAGCACCCGGCCGTGGACGCCGTACGACGAAGCGCCCGGAACGGGTTCGAAGCGATCGGCCGGCCCGGTGGCCGTGGTCGCGGTGGGCTGGGCGGCCGAGGTCTCGGCCTGCTCCGCGGTCGCGGTCGCGACCGGCTCCTGGGCGGGGCCGGCGTTCTCCTCGGCGGCCCGGGCCTCCAGTCCGGAGACCTTGCGCAGCGGTACCTCCTTGGTCCACACCGCGACCAGGAAGCCCAGGACCAGCACGGCCGCCGCGATGAGGAACACGAGCTGCATCGAGTCGGTGAAACCGACCTTGAACGGCTGGGCCAGGCGCGGGTCGAGCCGCTGGATGAACGAGGAGTCGTCGAGCACGCCCGAGCCGCTCCCGCCACCCGCCTGCGGGTGCTGGAACATCTCCAGCACCGGCTTGTTCGCGGGGTTGGCCCGTACGGCCGGGTCGTGCAGCGCGGCCCGGAACGCGGGCGTCTCATACGCCGTCCGGAAGGCCGAGCCGATCTTGTCGCCGACGGTGCTGAACAGCACGGACAGGAAGACCGCGGTGCCGGCGGTGCCGCCCATCTGCCGGAAGAAGGTGGCCGACGCGGTCGCCACGCCCATGTCCTTGGGCTCCACGGCGTTCTGCACGGCCAGCGTCAGGATCTGCATGCATCCGCTGAGGCCGATGCCGAACAGGGCCATGTAGGCCATGGTCTCCGGCAGTGCGGTGTCCCACTGCACCCGGTAGTGGAACAGCAGCATGGCGGCGATGATCAGCAGAGTGCCGATGACCGGGAAGATCTTGTACTTGCCGGTCTTCTGGATGATGCGTCCGACGACGATGGTCCCGGCGATCATGCCGACCATCAGCGGCAGCATCAGCAGGCCGGACTTGGTGGGACTGACGCCCTTCACGATCTGCAGGTACAGCGGGATCATCATCATCCCGCCGAACATGCCCATGCCGATGAGGACGGACAGCAGGCTCATCTTGCTGAACACCGGGCTGCGGAACAGCCGCATCGGGATCAGGGCCTCCTCGCCCATGGCCCGTTCGACGAGGACCCACACCAGCAGGCCGACCGCGCCGACCGCGTAGCAGACGTAAGCCCTCGTGGAGGTCCAGCCCCAGTCCTGGCCCTGCTCGGCCACGAGCAGCAGCGGCACCACGCCGACGGCGATGGTGAGCGCGCCCCACCAGTCGATGCGGTGCTCGCGCCGGGAGTGCGGGAGGTTCAGCACCTTGGCGACGACGAACAGCGCGATGATGCCGACCGGCACGTTGACCAGGAACACCCAGCGCCAGCCGGCGATGGTCAGGATGCTGCTGCGGCCCGCGAGGAATCCGCCGATCAGCGGGCCGAGCACGCTGGAGGAGCCGAACATGGCGAGCATGTAGCCCTGGTACCGGGCCCGCTCGCGGGGCGGCACGATGTCACCGATGATCGCCAGCGCCAGTGACATCAGACCGCCCGCGCCGATGCCCTGGAAGGCCCGGAAGGCGGACAGCTCCGTCATCGAGGTGGCGAAGGAGCAGGCCGCCGAGCCGGCGATGAAGATCGTGATGGCCGCCAGGAAGAAGGGCTTGCGGCCGTAGAGGTCGGACAGCTTGCCGTACAGCGGCGTGCTGATGGTGGAGGTGATCAGGTACGCGGTGGTGACCCACGCCTGGGCGCTGAGTCCGTGCAGATCGTCGGCGATCGTGCGGATCGAGGTGCTGACGATGGTCTGGTCGAGCGCCGCGAGGAACATCCCCAGCATCAGGCCGCTGAGGATCGTCATGATCTGACGGTGCGTCAGCCTGCCGACCGGTTCCGATATCGCTTCGGTACCCCCACGGGCCGGGGATGCGGACGTGGTCATGCGTGCGGATCTCCTTGCCTCGCCTCGCCACCCGGGCCCGGCCCGGCTCCGAGGCTTGTGTACGTGCGGTCGGCCAGATCGCCTTCGAGATACGGCAACGGACGAGCACCACCGACGTTCCGTTGCTTGCGGCTACCAACTGAGTGTAGATGCCGACTCCGGCGGGCCGTGTCACCCCCGTGCCGGGAGTGTCTCCTCATCGGCCGCGGACGCCGCACACGAGGGCAACGACGGACCGGCCGGCCACGTACATGAGCACGTCACCATGGGCCAGGGGCGGCACACCCCTGGCCCCGTCCGTGCCGGCAGGCTCCGGCAGCCGGACGTGCCGTCCGGCGTCAGTAGCGCTGGGCCTTGGCGAGGACAGGCGTCAGCTTCGCCTCCTGCGGCTGGTGGCTGAAGGCGATGGGCTGGTCCTTCTTCCCGGGTTCCAGGTGCTCCGCGCCGACGTACCGCGTCTCGACCACTTTGCCGGACGCGTCCTTGAAGTCGACCTGTACGGCGTAGGAGGCCGTGCTGTCGGTCTTGTTGGTGATGGTGACCAGGACCGCGAGTACGCCGCCGGTCTGCGACCTCGGGATGCCCGTCATGGCGACCTCGGAGAGCGCGTTGCCCCGGCCCTTGACGTTCTTCAGCTCCTTTTCTGCTGCCGCACTCCTGCGCTGGGTCTCGGCGTCCACCGAGGCCTCGAACTCGGAGGCGCGGGCCGAGGCGGAGGACGCCGCCGCGGAGGCGGACGCCCGGGCAGAGCTGATCGCCGAGGAGGCCGAGGACGCCAGGGCCGACGGCGGCGTACCGGAGAACGATGAGACGTTCGGCGTACGGGGAGTGCCGACCGAGGGCGAGGATCCGGCGCTCTGGCCGTTGCCGCAGCCGACGAGCCCGCCGGCGAGGACAAGGCCGCCGAGCGCGCTTCCCAGAATGATCCGGTGCCGGGCCCTCGCGGAGCCTTTGGGGCGGGTCACGGACATGGTGCCGTCCAAGGGGGTCGATGGTCTGGGTCTTCCATCGTGAGACCCCGATTTACCCCTCGCGAGTCGACTCCGAACCCCCGCCAGAGGGGCCCTGCGTGTGATGCCACCCATAGGAGCCAGATCACATCCTAGCCGGGGCCGTAGACTCTCCACCCGGCCGACCTGCGCAGAAGTCACCATTTAACAGCCGATTTCGGACATTACTACGTAGTTGGGTAGTACGTCACATCATTGCGCAGCGCCCAGCTCGCCGATAAACATTGCTGTCGTCGCCGGGACACACCGGCCGGACCGAGCGGAACACCGCCGGATCCGTCCGCTCCCGACGCAACCCGGGGCACCGCCCCAGGCCACCGCGACCAACAGCGGCCGGCACCCACTACGTCCTTTCGTGGAGAGTTCCTTCCGTATGACCATGATCACCCGCACCCGCATCGCTCGCCTGCGCACCCTCGCCCTCACCGGCATCACCACCACCGGCGCGGCGGCCGTCGCCCTCACTCTGATGCCCGCGAACGCCCAGGCCGCCGAAGCGACGCAGGTGTCGGCCTCCTCCGTGGTCAACGCGTCCTCGAACGACGGCAGCACCACCTCCCAGGGCAAGGCCGGTACCGCCAACAACCTCGACGGCTGGATCAAGCAGTCGCTGAGCATCATGAAGGCCAAGGGCATCCCGGGCAGCTACGAGGGCCTCAAGCGCAACATCAT
>NZ_JBFAWG010000206.1:1457-4656 GCF_040680215.1 Streptomyces sp. NPDC052107 | reverse complement strand
AACACAGTGGACGCGAGCAACTGAGGACAAGCCCTCGGCCTATTAGTACCGGTCACCTCCACCAGTTACCTGGCTTCCAGATCCGGCCTATCAACCCAGTCGTCTACTGGGAGCCTTACCCCATCAAGTGGGTGGGAGTCCTCATCTCGAAGCAGGCTTCCCGCTTAGATGCTTTCAGCGGTTATCCCTCCCGAACGTAGCCAACCAGCCATGCCCTTGGCAGAACAACTGGCACACCAGAGGTTCGTCCGTCCCGGTCCTCTCGTACTAGGGACAGCCCTTCTCAAGACTCCTACGCGCACAGCGGATAGGGACCGAACTGTCTCACGACGTTCTAAACCCAGCTCGCGTACCGCTTTAATGGGCGAACAGCCCAACCCTTGGGACCGACTCCAGCCCCAGGATGCGACGAGCCGACATCGAGGTGCCAAACCATCCCGTCGATATGGACTCTTGGGGAAGATCAGCCTGTTATCCCCGGGGTACCTTTTATCCGTTGAGCGACGGCGCTTCCACAAGCCACCGCCGGATCACTAGTCCCGACTTTCGTCCCTGCTCGACCCGTCGGTCTCACAGTCAAGCTCCCTTGTGCACTTACACTCAACACCTGATTGCCAACCAGGCTGAGGGAACCTTTGGGCGCCTCCGTTACCCTTTAGGAGGCAACCGCCCCAGTTAAACTACCCATCAGACACTGTCCCTGATCCGGATCACGGACCCAGGTTAGACATCCAGCACGACCAGACTGGTATTTCAACGACGACTCCACACACACTGGCGTGCATGCTTCACAGTCTCCCAGCTATCCTACACAAGCCGAACCGAACACCAATATCAAACTGTAGTAAAGGTCCCGGGGTCTTTCCGTCCTGCTGCGCGAAACGAGCATCTTTACTCGTAGTGCAATTTCACCGGGCCTATGGTTGAGACAGTCGAGAAGTCGTTACGCCATTCGTGCAGGTCGGAACTTACCCGACAAGGAATTTCGCTACCTTAGGATGGTTATAGTTACCACCGCCGTTTACTGGCGCTTAAGTTCTCAGCTTCGCCCCACCGAAATGGAGCTAACCGGTCCCCTTAACGTTCCAGCACCGGGCAGGCGTCAGTCCGTATACATCGCCTTACGGCTTCGCACGGACCTGTGTTTTTAGTAAACAGTCGCTTCTCGCTGGTCTCTGCGGCCACCCCCAGCTCAGAGCGCGAAGCTCATCACCAGGACTGGCCCCCCTTCTCCCGAAGTTACGGGGGCATTTTGCCGAGTTCCTTAACCATAGTTCACCCGAACGCCTCGGTATTCTCTACCTGACCACCTGAGTCGGTTTAGGGTACGGGCCGCCATGAAACTCGCTAGAGGCTTTTCTCGACAGCATAGGATCATCCACTTCACCACAATCGGCTCGGCATCAGGTCTCAGACTCATACGAGGCGGATTTGCCTACCCCGCGTCCTACACCCTTACCCCGGGACAACCACCGCCCGGGATGGACTACCTTCCTGCGTCACCCCATCACTCACCTACTACCAGCTTGGTCCGGCGGCTCCACCACTCCGGATCACCCCGAAGGGATCACCGGCGGCTTCACGGCCTTAGCATCACTGGATTCGATGTTTGACGCTTCACAGCGGGTACCGGAATATCAACCGGTTATCCATCGACTACGCCTGTCGGCCTCGCCTTAGGTCCCGACTTACCCTGGGCAGATCAGCTTGACCCAGGAACCCTTAGTCAATCGGCGCACACGTTTCTCACGTGTGAATCGCTACTCATGCCTGCATTCTCACTCGTCAACCGTCCACGACTACCTTCCAGTGCCGCTTCACCCGGCAGACGACGCTCCCCTACCCATCACAGCACCCGTTGGGGCTATACGCTGCAATGACACGACTTCGGCGGTACGCTTGAGCCCCGCTACATTGTCGGCGCGGAATCACTAGACCAGTGAGCTATTACGCACTCTTTCAAGGGTGGCTGCTTCTAAGCCAACCTCCTGGTTGTCTGTGCGACTCCACATCCTTTCCCACTTAGCGTACGCTTAGGGGCCTTAGTCGATGCTCTGGGCTGTTTCCCTCTCGACCATGGAGCTTATCCCCCACAGTCTCACTGCCGCGCTCTCACTTACCGGCATTCGGAGTTTGGCTAAGGTCAGTAACCCGGTAGGGCCCATCGCCTATCCAGTGCTCTACCTCCGGCAAGAAACACACGACGCTGCACCTAAATGCATTTCGGGGAGAACCAGCTATCACGGAGTTTGATTGGCCTTTCACCCCTAACCACAGGTCATCCCCCAGGTTTTCAACCCTGGTGGGTTCGGTCCTCCACGAAGTCTTACCTCCGCTTCAACCTGCCCATGGCTAGATCACTCCGCTTCGGGTCTTGAGCGTGCTACTGAACCGCCCTATTCGGACTCGCTTTCGCTACGGCTTCCCCACCCGGGTTAACCTCGCAACACACCGCAAACTCGCAGGCTCATTCTTCAAAAGGCACGCAGTCACGAGGAACCGAAGTCCCCGACGCTCCCACGGCTTGTAGGCACACGGTTTCAGGTACTATTTCACTCCCCTCCCGGGGTACTTTTCACCATTCCCTCACGGTACTATCCGCTATCGGTCACCAGGGAATATTTAGGCTTAGCGGGTGGTCCCGCCAGATTCACACGGGATTTCTCGGGCCCCGTGCTACTTGGGTGTCTCTCAAACGAGCCGCTGACGTTTCGACTACGGGGGTCTTACCCTCTACGCCGGACCTTTCGCATGTCCTTCGCCTACATCAACGGTTTCTGACTCGTCCCACGGCCGGCAGACCGTGGAAGAGAGATCCCACAACCCCGCATACGCAACCCCTGCCGGGTCTCACACGCATACGGTTTGGCCTCATCCGGTTTCGCTCGCCACTACTCCCGGAATCACGGTTGTTTTCTCTTCCTGCGGGTACTGAGATGTTTCACTTCCCCGCGTTCCCTCCACACTGCCTATGTGTTCAGCAGCGGGTGACAGCCCATGACGACTGCCGGGTTTCCCCATTCGGAAACCCCCGGATCAAAGCCTGGTTGACGACTCCCCGGGGACTATCGTGGCCTCCCACGTCCTTCATCGGTTCCTGGTGCCAAGGCATCCACCGTGCGCCCTTAAAAACTTGGCCACAGATGCTCGCGTCCACTGTGCAGTTCTCAAACAACGACCAGCCACCCATCACCCCACC
>NZ_JBFAWG010000205.1:0-4774 GCF_040680215.1 Streptomyces sp. NPDC052107 | reverse complement strand
AGATACACGCCGTCCCACCAGCCGACGGCGCGTTTCCGCACGTCAACCCCCGAATCCACAGACTATCCCGCTACATCAACTGCGGAACCCGGGACAGAGACCCGAAGGAGAAAGAACCCTCTGGCCACCCGCCCGGAGCCTCAGTGCGGCTCAGGGGAACTCATGGGATGTCGCACACTGCCCCATGACTCAGCGCAGCACGCGCCCGGTCAGCGCCAGCGACGCCCGGGAAGCGCTCGCCAAGGACGGGGAGTTCTTTCGAGCCTGCGAGTACTGCCGGCCCGACACCAAGCTCGGGATCCTCGACTAAGAAGCCATCTCAATTGGTGACGGCGCCGCCCGCGAGAGTCAGGCTGCCGGACCCAGGCGCGAGGCTTGACCGTGATGTGAGACTTGCCGCATGGACATGGGGCGTGAGTCGCGGTGGGAAAAGGACGCAATGACGGTGGAGATCGTTTTCGCCCTCGTGACTGCCACCGTGCTGGCTGCGGTGATCTTCGCCGTCGCTTTGACTCTCGTTCTGGCCCTTGGCATCTCTGGTGCCGGGGAAAAGGGCGTGTTTGGCGGGGGGCGCGCTGCTTGGAGCGATGGCCGGAGTGTGGCGTCTGGTACGGGTGCTGCTTCGGTTCGACGAGCAGCGCCGAATGGGCCGCTGACTACGGTCCTTCTCCCTGAGGTCAGTAGCCTCCCGGCGTGGGGATCGTTGAGCGGCTGGTGCCGGACGAATTGTGGGAGCTGTTCCAGCGGGTGGTGCCGGAGGCGCCGTCGCGGCCTCAGGGCGGCGGCCGACGTCGCCACGGTGATCGTGAGGTGCTGGCGGCGATCGTGTTCGTAGCGACGTCGGGCTGCACGTGGCGGCAACTCCCCGCAGCGTCGTTCGGGCCGTCCGGGGCGACGGCTCACCGCAGGTTCACCGAGTGGACGAAGGCCAGGGTGTGGGCCAAGCTGCACCGCTCGGTCCTCGACGAACTCGGCTCCCGCGGCGACCTGGACTGGTCGAGGTGCGCCATCGACTCGGTGAACATGCGGGCCCTGAAAAGGGGGATCTGACAGGCCCGAATCCTGTCGACCGAGGCAAGTACGGCTCGAAGATCCACCTGATCACCGAGCGGACCGGTCTGCCCCTGTCTGCCGGAATCTCGGGGGCCAACGTCCACGACAGCCAGGCCCTGATCCCGCTTGTGAAAGGCATACCGCCGATCCGGTCTCGCCGGGGCCCTCGTCGGCGCAGACCCGGCAAGCTCCACGCCGACAAGGGCTACGACTACCGCCACTTGCGGCAATGGCTGTCGCAACGAGGAATCCGGCACCGCATCGCCCGCAAGGGCATCGAGACCTCACATCGACTCGGCCGCCACCGTTGGACTATCGAACGGACCATGTCCTGGCTTGCCGGCTGCCGCCGCCTCCACCGCCGCTACGAATCACCAGCATCGCCTGCACCCTCATCTGCTACCGACGACTCGCCCAAGCAGACGATTTCTAGGATGCATCGGCGTAGGCGAGATGGGTCCCGCAGACGGTGCAGCGGAAGAGCATGGCGGTCGCCTCGTCGCCCAGGAAGTGCTCAAGCTGGTTTTCGTCGTGCCGGCCGTCGAGCCGCATGTCGGCTCGAAGTTGATCGAGGGCTTCGGGATGCGCCGCCAGCTCGGTGTATCCAACTTCGCCCACGAAGGCGGCCGCATCCTGGCAGTGGACGAGCCAGTGCGGATCCTGCCAGGCGCGGAACCCAGGGGTGCGGCGGGTGACCTCGTGCAAGACGTCCTCGCTGACACCGTCGAGCCCGTAGGAGTCAGCGAATTCACCCGCGAAGCGTTCAGCCGCGCTCCCGTCTGCGATGCACCACGGGCAGAAACGTCCGTTGACCTCGTGTGCGGTGTAGAAGGTGGCCGTGTAGATCCATCCCCTGTTGCGCATGCAGCAGGCGCATGTCTCGGCGGCCGCGCGGATGGACCCGCTTCCCAGAGGGTCTGGGTGATAGCGAAAGAAGGGCAGGCTGGCACTCATCGCCGGTTCCCGATCCGCGCCCTGGTGGCCACGCCTACTGATCCCATGGAGAGCAGTCTGTCCGCGGGCGGTTCCCCGATCAAGCGCGGCGTCGGACTCGTCGTGGCCCAGCCAATTGAGACAGCTTGTAAAGGGCTGTCCCGCAAAGGCTTCCCGGAGACCCGGCGAGTCGGCCGGGCTGAGGGCTCTGCCATGATCGCCTGTCGACGAGAGGGGCTGTGATGGCCATTGACGAGCGACCTGACCCGGTGCAGATCATCGCGAGAGTGGGGACGGGCTTCTCCGCGGAGCAGCCCGAGCGAGCGATCCAGGTGCGGGCACCGGCCCCGGCCACCTCTTCGCCGACGACAGCGCCTACACCACCGCGGCGCTGGTCGGCATCGGCGCCATGGCGATCACGACGCTGACAAGCCTCGCTCTCGCCCGCCGACGCTCGTCCGAGACCAACCCGTAAGTCAGATGCACTCATCCCAACACTGGAGGTTCCATGCCCAAGGGCTACTGGGTCAGCGCCTACCGCACCATTTCAGACCCTGAGAAGCTGGCTGCTTACAACAAGCTGGCCGCTCCGGCCGTCGAGGCCGGGGGCGGTCGGATCCTCGCCCGTGGCAGTCGGGTCGTGGCGCATGACGCCGGAATCGCCGAGCGCACCGTCCTGATCGAGTTCGACAGCTTCGAGCAGGCCGTCGCGGCGCACGAGAGTGCGGCCTACCAGGAGGCGCTGGTCGCCCTCTCCGACGGCGTCGAGCGCGACTTCCGCATCGTCGAAGGCATCGACTGACCGAGGTCCAGTCGGATCTTCACTGAAGCTCAACTTGACTGCCGCTGACGAGGTCAGCGCCGACTGTCTCCAGGGGCAAGCAAGCTGGTGACCTCGGCGATTGCCTCCGCCGAGGGGTGGAAATAGCGCCGTACGTTCTCCGGTTTCTTGTGCCGTGACTTGGCCATAAGCATCGGCAGGCTGGCTCCGGCCTCGCCGAGATGAGTGAGCCCGGAGTGGCGCCATTCGTGCAGGTCCCAGCCCGCGCCCTGCACGCCGGCGAGTGCCGTATGAGCGTCGAGCATGGCGCGAGCCTGCCCGTACGACAGCCGCGCGAGTCCGGTGTCCGGGCAGACGTCGCGCGGGCTGACGACCTTGCCGGGGCCCGGCTTGCGGTGGGTGACGAACACCGGCCCGCGGGTGCGGCCCTTGATCAGGCGGGGCAGAAGACGGGCGGTGCCGGCGTTGATCTCCATCGTCTCCGGCCTGCGCAAGCGCGGCATCGGCTTCCAGTCGCTGCACGAGGCGCTGGATACGACGACTCCGGGCGGCCGCCTGGTCTTCCACGTGTTCGCCGCGCTCGCTGAGTTCATCCGCGAACTCATCGTCCAGGGAACCCACGAGGGCCTGACGGCGGCACGCGCGCGTGGCGAGCGCATCGGGCGGCCGCCGGCCATGACGGAGGAACAGATCCGGCACGCTCGCGCGCTGCTCGCGCAGCCGGAGAACACCATCACGTCGATCACGAAGCTTCTCGGGGTCTCGCGTACGACGCTGTACAAGTAGGGGGTTGATACTGGTGAGCTCGCCTATTCAACTGTCGTCAGATCCTGAGGAACTCTCCTCTGGTAACAACCCTCTGTGACCGTCCAAGCGTCCCCACGGCTCAGCGCAGAAAGCCGCGCTCGTCGACTCTGCGTGTCGGTGGTGTGCTGAGGAAGACCTCGGGAGAGGCGGGGCCGTAGGAGATGTTGAACGTATCGAGCCGGTATGACCACGGCCCGCCCCTGGTGCCGACGAACCGGTAGTTAATCTGCCATTGCAGCCACTGCCCGGGGGTGAGTCGGACCGCTGGAGGGCGGCGGTTGCGTCGCGGCATGCCGAAGATCGTTGTCTCTGGTGGATGGACGCGTAGCAGTCCGTCGGCCTCGCGAAGTACGAGGCCGGGATCCGACAGGTTCTGCTCAGACATCTTCGGACTGAATGCGTCGGACTCCTGCATGACGACCTCGTGTAGGCCAGACTTCAGGCCAAGTGGGAGTGGGAACACTGTCGGGGCTGCGTTTCGCGCGGCGGCCCCGGGCCCGCCCCGGGACGCCTTCGTCCATGAGTTGCGTACTCGTTGAACGACGACATCCATGGAGCCGATCATCGGGTATGTCGCTGCAACACGGCCACTGTGATTTCCGTAGCCGGGTTCAGCAAGACAACTGTCGTCAGCTCCCCGATGGTGTCCAGCCGGTTGGTGACCTCAAATGATCCCCGGCGGCGTATCGTCAAGGCTTCTACACCTGATATGGCGGCCGCCCCGGCTTTCGCCGAACCGTCCCGACCACGGTGCCCTGACCGCGGTCACGAACGTGATACGGCTTCGCGGCCCGTGTTCTGGTCGGATGCCCTGGAACCAACCGCGCGGCCGCGTGTCGGCGCCGGCAGGCGGGACAGTGTGGTGTCCTTGTGGCCGATGCTGGCGGAAAGAGGATGCGCCTGCGGCACGACCGGTAGTTCGGCGATGGCCGGTCCGCGGCAGCCTCGGCTGCTGCGGGGCGTGGTGGTGGGCTACGCCATGCCGGCCATCGTGCGACATCCGGCCCGCAAGGGACCAACGACCCGTAACCGGATGCCGCGTCTATGGGGCGGTGGGTGCAGGCGTGCTCAACGCCGGTTTCTGCCTCGGGGTTGGGTGGCCTGTTCGAGGATCCGCCGACGCGTCCACCGCCGGTGCCCGCCCTTTCGCGTGTGCGTGGCTGTCCTCGCCCCGGGTGGCCGACTCGAAGCTGTCGAGAG
>NZ_JBFAWG010000204.1:0-4866 GCF_040680215.1 Streptomyces sp. NPDC052107 | reverse complement strand
CCCCAAAAGCCGACACACCGGCCTCACCCTCTACCAGATCCTCGACACCCTCCAGGACCTGCTGAACTGCTGGACCGGCACCTGCACCACCTGCCACCAGCCCCTGCCCAGCGGGATACACACGGCACCAAGATCGAGACAGACCTAACGGAGTCCTACTAGAGATCTTTAACGGTGCGGGTTACGTCGTGTCGTGGCGGGTTGGTGTCCCGCCGGGTGGTGTAGGCCGTGAGGGTCTGCGCAGCGGGTCTGGCATTAACGAGCACCGTAGGGTTCGACATAACCGATCGACACCCTGATCTTGATCGGGTTGGCTGAGTGGCATGCCAGAGCTGCGCACCGATCGTCTTCTGCTCCGCCGGTGGCGGGAGTCCGACCTCGGACCGTGGGCGGCTATGAGCGCCGACCCTGAAGTCCGAGAACACCTGGGGGAACTGCTGACGCGGGAGCAAAGCGATTTCGCGGTGGCACTCATGCAGTCCGAGTTTGACGAGCGAGGTTTTGGGTGGTGGGCGCTCGAAGCACGGGAGACTGGTGAGTTCATCGGCCGTGCCGGCTTGGACGAGGTGGGCGAGGACATGCCGTTCGCGGGGGTGGATATCGGTTGGCGGTTGATGCGTTCGGCGTGGGGCCACGGCTACGCCACTGAGGCCGCCCTGGCCTGCCTGGCTTTCGGCTTCGAGGTCCTCGGGCTGCCGGAAGTGGTGGCGTCGACGATCGTCCACAACCTGCGTTCCCAGGCAGTGATGCGCCGGATCGGCATGACCCGGGATCCGGCCGACGACTTCGAGGATCCGAGCGTGCCCGAGGGACCGCTTCGCCGCTGTGTGCTGTATCGGATCTCCCGCAGAGATGCCCACGGCCTACACCACGCGGCCGGGCACGGCACATGACGGCGTTCGTGGGCCGCGCTATGCCGAGAGAATGAGGTATCCCGATGGCGGTGGATTGACGGCCGAGGAACGGGCTCGGCGTGAGCAAGTCCGTTTCGCAGCCGCTGACCTGATCGAAGCCGGGGCCAGTGACCGGGAGGTGGCCCGACGGTTCAGGGTGACCCGGATGTCGGCGAACCGCTGGCGGCGGGCTTTGACTTCAGAAGGGCGGCAGGCTCTGGCCTCCAAAGGACCCGGTGGCGCCCGCTGCAAGCTCGATGCGGGACAACTCCGCGTGCTGGAGACGGTGTTGGATGCTGGCCCGGCCGCTTCCGGCTGGAATGACCAGTGCTGGACGCTGGCCCGGATCGCCGAGATCGTGCGCCGCCGGTTCGGTGTCGCGTACACCCTGGCCGGGCTGGACCTGCTGCTGCACCGCATCGGCTGGAGCGTGCAGATCCCCTCCCGCAAGGCCACCGAGCGCGACGAGGAGAAGATCGCCGCCTGGAAGGACGAGGAGTGGCCCGTCATAAAAAAACGGCGGCGGACCTGGGCGCCTGGCTCTGCTTCGAAGACGAAGCGGGCCAGGGGCTGAGGCCGCCCAAGGGCCGCACCTGGGGCCGACGAGGCCACACGCCCGTCGTGCGGGTCACCGCCGCAGGCACCAAACGCGTCTCCATGGCGGGAATGATCTGCACCAAGCCCGGCCACCGGTCCCGGCTGATCTACCGCATCCACCTCGACCGTGGTCCCGCCAAAGGTCGGCGCAAGGGCTTCACCGAGACCGACTACGCCGCTCTGCTCGACGCCGCACACCAGCAGCTCGGCGGCCCGATCGTGCTGGTCTGGGACAACTTGAACACGCACGTCAGCCGCACCATGCGAAAGCTGATCGCCGCCCGATTATGGCTGACTGTCTACCAACTCCCGGCGTATGCACCCGAGTTCAATCCGGTCGAGGGCGTGTGGTCGCACCTGAAACGGTCCCTGGCCAACCTCACCAAACAAAACCTCGACCAGCTCACCGCGCTGGTGAAGACGCGGCTCAAGCGGATGCAGTACCGACCCGGCTTCATCGACGGCCTCCTCGCCAAGACCGGCCTCGACTTCCAACCGCCACAACCCCAGCCATTAAAGATCTCTAGTCGTCGATCGCCGCCCCGTACAGCGCGTTGGTCGGCAGGCCGCCGAACGCGCTCGGGCCGTAGTTCCAGGAGCCGGAGGTGGTCAGGCCCGAGCTGCCCGCGGAGAACACCCAGACGTAGCCGTCGTTCGTGTTCTCCCCGGGTGCCGAGGCGAGCAGGCCGAAGCGGCCGTCGTCGTTCGGGTCGGTGAAGGAGACCTGGCCGCCGAACTTGTCGCCCTTCTCGACGGCGCCCGGGACGTTCGCGGTGCCCTGGTTCACGGACCATGCGCCGGTGGAGGTCATGCCCTTGGCCGAGCCACGCAGGACCGTGACGGCGCCCGCGTCCGCGACGGCGCCGATGTCCTCGCCCGCGACACCGATCGCCACGTCCGCGTATCCGTCGCCGTTGCTGTCGCCGACCGAGAGGTCGGTGCCGAAGCCGTCGCCCTGCTCGCTCGCGCCCGGCACGCCCGCCGAGTTCTGGGTCCACCACACGGGAGGGGTGCCCGGCCCCTCCTGGCCGGCGGGCCCCTCCGCACTGCCGTAGTAGACGCCGACCATGCCGCCGCTCATGCTCGCGCCGCCGTCGTCCGGGCTGTGCGGCTCGCCGGTGACCAGGTCGTCGTAGCCGTCGCGGTTGATGTCGCCGGACGCGACGACCGGACCGCCGCGGACCGCGGTGATCGGCAGCGGCTCTTCGTTGGACGCGGTACCGGGCAGGATGTACGACCAGCCGTAGCCCGGCTCGTCGCCCACGCTGGTGCCAGAGACGACCAGGTCGGCGAAGCCGTTGTTGTCGTAGTCGCCCGTGGTCATCGACTTGGGCTGGATGCCCGGCGCGTCGTCGGCGGAGGCCTGGCTGAGCGTCTTCCGCGGAGGCGAGGTGAGCGTGGTGCGCGACTTGTGCACCGGCCGCCGCGCCTGCGCGTCCGCGCTCTTGGCGGTGGGCTGGGGGGCGGGCTCGAAGGTGTAGATCGTCAGCCCGACCGAGTCCATGACGGCGAGGGAGTCGCCCGGAGTGGTGTCGCCGAAGCGGGCCGCGGCGAGCGAGGCGCCGAACCTGCCGCCCGTGGTGAGGTCGTCGGACTGCAGCCAGTCGCTGGCCGATCCGGTGAGGCCGTTCGGCGTGCCCCACAGGATGACGGCGCCGCCCGCGTTGGCGACGGTGCCGAGGTCCTCGCCGGGGATACCGATGATCGCGTCGTCGTAGCCGTCGCCGTCGAGGTCGCCGGTGGCCAGCGACTTGCCGAAGCCGTCACCGGTCTCGGCGGCGCCGGGAACGCCCGGGGAGTTCTGGCTGAAGGCCTTGACCCTGGTCGTGCCGATGCCCTTGGGTCCGCCGTACTGCACGGTCACCATGCCGGCGCCCTTGTACCCGCCGACCGCGGCCCCGGGGCCGCCGACGAGCACGTCGTCGTAGCCGTCGCCGTTGAAGTCGGTGTTGCGGTCGTTGGCGTGTGTTCCGCCGGGTGTTCCGGCGTAGACACTCGGAGCGGTCGCGATGAGCGCGCCCGTCACGAGGAGAAACGATGCCGCCGCGACGGCGGCCGAGCGGTGCTTGCGCATGAGCGGCTCCTTGGCTCAGATACGACCGACTGGCTCAGGGGCGCGGGGGGTGTCCGGATAGGTCCCGTTCCTATATCCGGCGCCGTGTTTGACACCGCATGGGGAGGAAGGGTTGTACAGGAGGCATGTCTGCTTTGCTGAAGAAGATCACCTCTCCGCCGAAGAAGGCCGCTCCTCTCGACAGCTTCGAGTCGGCCACCCGGGGCGAGGACAGCCACGCACACGCGAAAGGGCGGGCACCGGCGGTGGACGCGTCGGCGGATCCTCGACCAGGCCGCCCAACCCCGAGGCAGAAACCGGCGTTGAGCACGCCCGCACCCACCGCCCCAAACTCTGCGCGCTGTCACGGAACGTGTCCTCGCACGACCGGCTGCTAAGACTCGCCGAGCGCATCTTCGACCATGTGTGTGAGCGGCAGATCCGCGACGGCAAGGGAGCCGGCCTGTGGGACGACATCCGGGCCGTCTACCAAGGCGCGCCGACCACGCAGCGGCCGCCGTTGAGGGGGCAGGCGCCCCGCGGCAGGCGCGCGTGCCGGAAAGCTGATCCGGAGCACTTGCACAATTGTGCAAAAACGATCTTAGTTGTCACGGGCGGCTTCTACCCCTTCCGGGCGCACGGGCTTGCGCGGGCCCACCCAGAAGCCCCGTGTACGGGCGGAGGACGGGAAGTGAGAAAACGCCTTGTGGCGTCGCACGTTGGCAGGCAGCATGACGTGCCGGACTCCCAAAGCGAGGTCTCATGCCCGAAGCTCGCCGCCCCAGCCTCTGGCAGCGGCTCTACGTAGCGATTCGCCCCCGCCGGCCAGAGCCGACGATCTACTACGACGAAAAGACTGGCGAATACTTGGTGCCGTGCCCGGCGTGTCACCACCCGAAGCCCTCCTTCCCCCTGGAGTGCCCGGAATGCGGAAGCCGCGGGTTGTAAACCCAGGTCGTCCGGGAGTGTGACGTCTTGGAGGTTCTTCCACCAGCGAGTGTCGGGGGCGAGGTAGTAGCCGGAGGTTAAGCCGACGACGTCCTGAGCGGATCATTACGCCTCGCCCCAGCGCCGCGACGCCGTGAACGTGCTCTGGGAGGAGCCAGTCACCTTCTCCATCCTGCAGACCGCTCTCGCTCAGGTACCCCAGAGCAGCAAGCTCAGCGTGATGGACATCGGCCTCCGGGGGTAATTGTCACATCTTATGGATCAGTTGAGGTGGCTCAGGCCGGGTTCCGCAGTTAATCGGGGTTCTGGGCTTTGGATGAGGTCGAACTTGCTGGTCAGCGGTGTGGCAGTTGGTGGGAATCGAAGCTCGTCCTA
>NZ_JBFAWG010000203.1:0-4875 GCF_040680215.1 Streptomyces sp. NPDC052107 | reverse complement strand
CCGGCAGCGCGCCCACTCCGCTTCAAGCGCGCGCCGCGCGGTAGCCGACAGGCGCACACGGAAGGTGTACCGGGCATGCCCGGTGTCCTTCGTGGTTGCCTCTGTCGTCATACATCCGAACCTACCCGAGAGCACTGACAGTTGAGAGTCCTTGATCATTGTGGACATCACCGCCGTGCGGGGTGGACGCCGGATCGCCCTGACGGCGATCCAGCTATCCCTGCCCTGCTCCGCAGGAGTCCGATTCCTCCCCGGCCCTGAAGGCCAGGGCATCCTCGGAGGAACCCGGTGAACGCGATCCAAGTTGCCCTGCTGGTTGCACTTGAGCACTGCTTGCCGTCCTGTATCTGTCCGGAGCTCGAATCCGCCGACGCTCTATTTCGTGGCGACAACGGCCGGTCAAGAACAAGAGTCCTGCTCGTCCGCCGAGTGCGGCCAGCTCATGCGCCGCTCGGGGACGAGGCCGTGCTGGGGAAGCCCGAGGTCCACCAGGCGTGGGCGTCCGATGTGACGGCGAAGGCCTCGACATCCGGGACGGACGCGACCCAGATGAGGGCGTCTGGGCCCATGGCGAAGGCAGCTGTCGCGTAGGCGTCGATGTCGGTGAGGTGGCGGCCGACGAGGGTGATCGAGAGTAGCCCGGAGGCCGCTGGGCGACCGGTGTGCGGGTCGAGGATGTGGGCGCCGCGCTCAGCCGTGCCGGAGGTCGCGACGGCGAGGTCCCGGCCGGTCACGATCGTGGAGAGGCCACCGGGTTGCAGGGGGTTGGCGATGCCGACCTGCCACGACACGCCGGGGGCGCACTCGCCGCGCAGTTGGATGTCGCCGCCGCCGTTCACACAGGTGTTGCGTGCCCCGGCCCGCTCCAGAATCACCGAAGCGTGCTCAATGGCCCAGCCCTTCACCAGGCCCGAGGGGTCGAGGCGACCGCCGGGGGCCCGGCTGAACCAGCCGCCGCTGACGCGCTCGGCGCTCTCGCACAGCTCCAGCACCTCGGTGACCTCGGGGTCGCAGCCGGCCAGGTCCGTCTCGCCCCGGCCGAGTCGGCTGATCTGGCTGTCGGGACGGTAAGTGGAGAAGACCTCGTCCACCCAGTGCAGCCAGACCACGGCGTGGTCGAGGGCGCGGCGGATGGCGGGCGTGGGCGTGTCGCGGATGTCGAAGGAGAAGACCGTGCCCATGGCGTGCTCAACGTGGCGGAAGCCGCCGGGGCCCTCGGAACCCGTGGAAGCCTTCGTGCCTTCGTCCACCTCTGCCATCTCAGGCACCGGCCTTGTCCAGGGCGCTCTGGAGGGACTGCATGTAGCCCTCGCTGGTGTAGGAGGCACCGGAGACGGCCTGAATCTGCGCGCTCTGCGCGGCCAGGGCCTCCTGGGTCAGAATGGGCACGGCGTAGTCGGCGAGCCTCTGGCTGTGACCCGAATCGTTCGGGGTCTGCAGTGCTCGGACGTTGGTCAGCTTGCCGTGGGAGAGCGTGACGGCGACCTGGACCGGGCCGAACGGGATCTGCTCGACGGCACCGGTGTACGTGCCGGTGGCGCCAGCCCCGCTGCCGCTCTTCGACCCGCGGGAGCTGCTGGACGGGCTCGACTGGCTGGAACTGGAGCCTGACGTGGGCGGGGAGACCGCGGCGCTTCCGCCGGAACCGGCGATGGCCGGCAGGGCGCTCTGGTGCGGTTTCAGGCCCAACAGCAGGACCAGGCCCGCAACGGTCGATGTGGCCAGGATGGCGCCTCGGCGCATTGCCATGAATCTGCTCCTTTGTCATCGAATGCGCTTGAAGGTCCTTCAAGGGCCTTTGAACGGTCAGAAGGCGAAGGACTCGTGGTGGATGCGGCGGCGGGGCACACCGGCCGCTTGCAGTGCCGATATCGCCGCGGCCGTCATCCCCGGCGGCCCGCACAGGTAGACGTCGCGCTCGGCGACGTCCGGAACGAGGGCGGCAAGCCCACTCGCGGTGAGGGGCGAGGAGTACTCGGCGGGTTCGTCGACCACGTAGTGAGCGGTCGCGCCACGATCGACCGCTATAGCGTCCAGCTCCTGCCAGAGCGCCAAGTCCTCCGGGCGGCGCGCCCGATAGATCATGGTGACGTCGCCGGGCAGTGTCTCGAACAGAGCACGCAGCGGGGTGATGCCGACGCCGCCCGCCAGCAGCAGGACCTTGCGGGCCGTGCGCCGGGCCGCCGTGAAGGCACCGTACGGCCCCTCGGCCCACACCCGGGTGCCCGGCCGGAGCCCGGCCAGCGCCTCGCTGTGGCCGCCCACGGCTTTCACGGTGATCCGCAGGAAGTCCCCCGTCGGCGGCGCGGAGAGCGAATACGGGTTTGCCGTCCACCACATCCCGCGGGCCAGGAAACGCCAACGGAAGAACTGACCGGGCTCGGCACCCAGCTCGTCCAGGTACCGCCCCGTCATCCAGACCGACACCACGCCGGGCGCCTCCGGCTGGACCTCGACCACGCTCAGGCGGTGCCGCGATGCCCGCCGCAGCGGGGTGAGGAAGCGGTACCACACCAGCAGCGCGGTCACGCCGATGTAGAGGGCGTACCAGGCGAGCTGGGCGGGACGGTGCGCAACGAAGTCGGCACCGTCGGAGAGCTGGTGGAAGAAGGCCAGGAAGATGGCGAGATACGTGGCGAAATGCAGGTAGTGCCAGGTCTCGTAGCGCAGTCGGCGGCGCGCGGCGCGAGCCGAGACGATGCCGGTGGCGACCAGGAGTAGGAAGCCCGCGGTGGCCTTGAGCATGTCGGGATAGGTGAAGACGAACGTGCTGGTCTGACTGACGACGTTGACGTGGGCGGTTGCCGCGTAGCCGAGAATGATCAGCATTGTGTGGGCGAGCGTGAGCGAGATGGTGTAGCGACCGCCCAGCGCGTGCCAGCGGGCCAGGCGGTCCGAGCCGACAGCCCGTTCCAGCAGGGGGAAGCGGGACATCAGCCCGAGCAGCACCGCGCAGGCGTAGCCGGCGAGCAGGCCGGTGACCCGCCCGGCATCGGTCAGCCATCCCGCGAAGCCCACCACCGAGGTGGTGTCGATCCACCACAGGCCCACCACAGCTGCGGCCCCGGCGTAGATCAGCAGCTGGGCCACGACCGGAACGATCCGGTGGGAGGGTACGACGGGCCGCGGGGGGCGGGTCCTGGTACGGCGGTGGTACGCGGACGTGGTAGCCACGGGACTCCTCTCGTCGGCTCACGGTGCCCTGTGGTGCCTCGGACGCCGCGTCGACGTGGTGGTGCGTCGGTGTGGTGCGTGTGCGACGGCCACCTTTCCAGCGGAATTTCTTAAACGCCTCTGAACGCACCCCTCACCCGCCAATTCAGAGAGAAATCGGTAGGTGCTCACCTCCCACCAGCGGTGCCGCCGAGGGAACTCCCGGTAAATTGCACCAGTGGCATTCGAGGCACCACGATCGCACCGGATCGGGCGGGAACACGGGTAATCAATGCTGGTCACGGCGGTTCTCCTTGGCCGAGAACGTTGACGGCCACCCTGGCAACGTCTGCCCTGAATAGCCTCTGAACCGGGCTGCTCCCGCGATTCAGAGGGAATTCAGACGAAGCGCGCGCTCCACCACGGCCGGGTCGGAGTGATGCTGGACGCATCATGAAGAACACGACCAAGCCGGCCCCATTGCGCCGACGCGACGGCAGCCCAGTCCGTGTTCTCGTCGTGGACGACGAGCCTGATCTGGCTGAGGCCCTCGCACAGACCCTGCGCTACGAGCGCTTCGAGGTGCGCTGCGCGGGCGACGGGGCTTCCGCAGTGGCCACCGCGCGTGCCTTGCGCCCCGACGCGGTGATCCTCGACTGGATGTTGCCCGACAGCGATGGGCTGCATGTGCTCCACGAACTGCGCGCCCAGCAGCCGGGCGTCTGTGTGCTTTTCCTCACCGCGCGCGATGCTGTGGAGAACCGCATCGCGGGGATCACGGCAGGGGGCGACGACTATGTCACCAAACCGTTCAGCCTGGAGGAGGTCATGGCGCGGCTGCGCGGTCTGCTGCGCCGTGCGGGTATGACCCGAGAGCCGGGCAACGGCCGTCTGATGGTCAGTGACCTTGTGCTGGACGAAGAGGCCCACGAGATCAGCAGGGCAGGGGACCCGATCGAGCTGTCACGCACCGAGTTCGAACTCCTGCGGTTCCTGATGCGCAACCCGCGCCGGGTGCTTTCCAAAGCCCAGATCCTCGACCGGGTATGGTCCTACGATTTCGGCGGACAGGCCCACGTCGTCGAGCTGTACATCAGCTACCTGCGCAAGAAGATCGACGCGGGTCGGACACCCTTGATCCACACGGTGCGCGGGGTCGGTTACGTCCTCAAGCCGGACGCATCGTGAGAGATCGCGGGAGGGCCACTCTGGCCAGACGGCTGCTGGTTCCCCCTACCCTGCGCGCCCGCCTCACCACGGGGCTGGTGGCACTGCTCGCCCTCGCCTGTGCGGCGGTCGGCCTGACAAGCGTGGTGGCCCTGAACCATTTCCAAGTGAGCCGCCTCGACCAGCAGCTGAGCGCGACGGGGGGCCGATTCGCGGCGAGCCTGGAGCACGAGCGAAACTCCGACGACCACGCAGACACCCGCGGTCAGTCATACGGGACGTTCGGCGCCCGTCTCCACACCGGACAACCGGCCCAAGCGGCCGTGGTGCGCGACGACACGGACGTGTCCGTGCCCCTCACGGCCGACGACCGCACCATGCTGGCCTCCCTCCCCTCCGACCACCAGGGCCACACGGTCAAGCTCTCCGGACTTGGCCACTACCGCGTCGTCGCCGTCCACAGCACGAACGCCATCGTGAACCACTTGATCCCGGTCGCGCTCATCACCGTCGTCGGGCTCGGCGGATCGCCCCAGCCCTCGTACAGATACGGCG
>NZ_JBFAWG010000202.1:0-4888 GCF_040680215.1 Streptomyces sp. NPDC052107 | reverse complement strand
TCCGCTTCAAGCGCGCGCCGCGCGGTAGCCGACAGGCGCACACGGAAGGTGTACCGGGCATGCCCGGTGCCCTTCGTGGCTGCCTCTGTCGTCATGCAACCGAACCTACCTGAGAGGACTGACAGTTGAGAGTTCGTGATCATTGTGGACACCACCGCCGTGCGGGATGGACACCGGATCGCCCTGACGGCCATCCGGCTATCCCTGCCCTGCTCCGCAGGAGCCCGATTCCTCCCCGGCCCGAAGGCCAGGGCATCCTCGGAGGAACCCGGTGAACTCACTCCATATCCGATCGAGAACGTCGACCAGCTGGACGAGCGGCGCGCTCGCGCCGGAGCCCCACGCCGAGTACGACGCCGTCATGCGCCGGACGTGCAGCTGACGCCTGCATGCCCTCGTGTTCTGTCACGCGGCCGCAGCAGGCGAAGCCGGTCGTGGGCCGGGGCTAGGGTTTCTGCCATCGCTGTGCTCGGCTCGTCGCGCTGCTTCTTGTCGTCGTCGGCCCGGCCCTCGTCGGCCTCGGCTATGCCGTCCACCGTCGCCCGGAACTCGCTCAGCCTGGTCGGTATGGCCACCGCCGCTGTCGGTGTCCTCATCGGCTTCCTCCGGGCCGTGGCCTTGTGACCAGCCGTGGTCGGACTTGGAGCGGGTGGCCGCGAGGCGTGGTCGGGGCCGGTGGTCGAAGCTCTTCCGGCATGGGGACCGCGTCCCTGTGGGGCGGGGCCGGATATCGCCCTTGTGACGGAGGGTGCCGGTGTGGTTACGGCGGTGGCTGACCTGATGCTGATCACTGGGGGCAGCCATGCGTGTGAGCGTGCCGGCTTTGCGGGCCGTGGCGCTGTGCGGTGCCGTGGCGCTCACTGGTCTGTTGGCGGGATGCGGTTCTGGCGGGTATGACAAACCGGCACCGTCGACGCCGGCGTCCTTGGCTGGTGCCGCAGCCTCGGCGAGCCCGTCGGTGCCGGCGGATCCGCAAGCGGCCGAGCGGGACCGGGCGTTGGCGGTCTATCGGGCGATGTGGGTGGAGTAGATGAAGGCCTACGGCAAGGAGTCGGAGCAGGGCACTGAGCAGGGCCCTCAGGCCGAGAACATCGTCCGTGGCGAGTCCCGCATGATCCACCATGTACAGTGGCATCACCGACGCGGGGTGGAGCAGCTCGGTAGCTCGCTGGGCTCATAACCCAGAAGTCGCAGGTTCAAATCCTGTCCCCGCTACCAGGAAAATGGGCCCGCACGCGCGGGCCCCTTCTGCGTCGCCACCCCGCTCGCCGCGCCTTCGCCCGGACCGTCCAGCTGTTGGAGCTCTTCCTGCACCGCGGAGGCCGCATCCCCGCTGCCCGCGCGACCATCCGTGTCGGCGGTGACACCGTCAGGATCGGCGCCTGGCTCGCTAAAGCACGTATGAAACGCCGCGCCAGCCAACTCCCCGACGATCATGTACACCTGGTCGCAGCCCTCTTCGACGGGAACTGGACGGAGGAGGGTGCACCTGCCGCCGCTGTCGCCCCACCCCAGTGGTAACATCTGTTACCATGCTGGTATGGCGAAGACACAGCTGGGCGCGCGCGTGGATGAAGACGTTGCAGAACTCGCAAAGAAACGCGCCGCCGACCTCGGACTGAGCATCGGCGACTACCTCGCCCGTCTCGTGCAGGATGACGCCAGCGGCCTGCGCGCCCGCGCAGTCGACGCAGCCGCCCGCTTCCTGGCCGAACATCAGAGCGTCTTCGACGAAGCCGAGGACGCCCAGCAGGCACTGCGGGGAGCACACGCCGCCTGATGGATCTGAACATCGACGTGCCCTGGATCCTGCAGGTTGCCGAGGTGGCCGGAGCGAACGATCCGGCACCTGACGATTACGGCGTTCCCATCTCGGCGGTCGCTCGCCACCGGGCCGAGCTGTTCGAGCATGCCGTCTACGACGGCCCCTACGCCAAGGCCGCCGCCCTGGTGCACACGCTGGGCCGCTGCCGCTGGCTGGAGCGCTCCAACCTCGCCGTCGCCGCCGCATCCGGCGTCATGTACCTCGAGGCCGCCGGAATCACGGTCAAACCCGCCCGCGAGGACGCCATCGCCCTCAAGGACCTGCTCCTGGATCCGGCCTGCACCGCCGGGAAGATCGCCGCCCTGCTGCGGGCCTGGCCCACCACCACCTGAAACGACTTGGTGGCCCGCCCCGCACACTGGGGCGGGCCTCGCTGCGGCAGGACACCAACCACCAAGGGGGAACGCAGATGGATGTGGGCTCGGTGCTCGGCGGCATAGGCCGGGCGGCGGCCGGGGTGGGCCGGTTTCTGTGGGAGGTGGTGACCGCGCCGACCACGGGCACGGAGGATGACGCCCGGTTCGAGATCGGCAGGCTCGCGGAGAAGATCGAAGATGAGGTCCCGGAGGAGTTGCGGGACCGGGCGTGGGGTCTGGTCCTGAAGGCGCTGTACGAGGTCCCTTGGGAGATCGAGCAGTTGGTGGAGGAACACCAGGGGCCGGACCACGAATAGGCCGAAGGGCCGCCGGCCAAGCATTGATGCTGGCCACGACCCTCCCCGGCCCCCGCTTGGGGCGGGATCACTTGGACAGAGCGCCCCCGCTACTCGCGGCGTGGGCCAGCGCAGAGAAGACGGTCTCGCCGCCGGTCAGGCACTGCTTGACGTGGACGCCGTCCAGGACGAGGTCCATCGCAGACAGAGGGAAGCCTGCCGTGAGGCGGTCCCGGGCGATGGCGGCCCCCATACCGACGGCGGCGATCCAGGCCTGCATCTCCTTGGACCACACCCCCAATGGCGCCCAGGTGCGTCCGGGGACGCCGAACTGGGTCACTGTGCGCCGAGGTGAGGCTGGATCTCGACGGTGAAGACGGCGTCGTCGGGGCCGGTGCCTTCTTCGTCCACTCACACGATCACGGGTGCGTGCTGCTCGCAGATGCCGTTCACCTTCCACTCGGTCGCCAGGTCGGTGACGACGAGCGCGGCGACGTACTCGGCGCCCTGCCTGGGGGTATCGGTGGTGATCTTTCCCCGCCAGCGATGGAGCGGCCGCCGAGGGGGCGCCGGCCAGCGGAGCCGTGCGGCTCCTCCACCCGGTACGCCCACGTCCTCTCGGTGCCCATGACACTGATCCTGTCACCGTAAGGAGCCTCCTGCGCCAGAGATCACGCTGCGTCGAAGTCCGACCGGGGCCGCACCTCCACGACGAAGTCCGCATCCTTCATCTCGCCCGCCTCGTCGTGCCAGAGGAAGACCCGCACGTGCATCGCGTGACGCAGGCCGGTCCTCTCCCACTCGGTCATGAGGTCGGCGACGATGCGGCCGATGGCGCGCTTGGCGCCCTCGTCGGTGTCCGCAGCGGTGATCGCGCCGTGCCACTGTTCGGGGTCGCTGCCGTAGGGGCGCCAGCCCTCGGACCCGTGCGGCTCGAACACCCGGTACGCCCAGTCCGTATTGGTGTTCATAACACCGATCGTGTCACCGCAAGGAGCCTCATGCGCCGCATCGGATCGACGCCCGCCCAGCGCGGGTGCGGAGCGAACAACAGCTGCCCCGACGTCCTGGAGCTGGAGGACGGCGACTTCCTCGTGATCGGCAAGCTCCACCTCCTGACCGCCCCGGAGGCGGAGCGGATGAACGAGGTGGGCGCCTCGATCGGCGAGGACGAGTCCGTGGTCCTGGTGCCGCGCGACTGCATCCTGGCCGCCGCGAAGCAGCTGGCGTCACAGGGGGTCGCCGGGGCGGAGTGAGAGGGGGGCGGCCGGCTGACTCGAACACCGGAGCGGACAGCCTCATCGCGCCGCGCGCACTTGCTTGCGCCCCGCCGCACTCGAGGCCATGGTCGCCGAGGCGATCGTCGATGCCTACGGCGAGAACGAACAGCTCGCCGCCTTCCAAGCGGTCATCGAGGACCGCCTGGCCCTGCCGTTCGCCACCGTCGTGCTCGGCATCCCCGTGACCGTCACCGCCCTCCAGGACCGACCCGGCAGCCCCATCACCGCCTGGTGCGGACACGGCCGGCACGCTCAGGCGATCGGCATCCTCGACCTACCGCCGCCCGACCCCGCGCCTGAGGGATGGGCCTGGGGGGAGGCGTACCGGCACTGGGCAGCCTAAAGCCGCCTACGCCGAGCGGTCGGGGCAGACCGCCGGCCACACCGTGAGCAGCCAGGTGCCCTGCGCGGCGCAGGTGGGCGTCCGGCGAGTGTTGCGGTCGCTGCCTGTTCCTGCGCCCGGTTTTTTGAGTGGATGGTCCCGGCCTGGCTACCTGGTCCGGGACCTGTCTATGGCGGGCCGCCGGGAGCGGCCGGGAGGCGCGCTGGCCGGCGCGTGCGATGCCACGCCACCGGCACCGTTCCTCTGACCTGGTAGCGGGAGGGGCCCGGATGCCGGGCGTTGGTCCGGGCCCCTCAGCTGGGCACGCGTCCACGGGGGGCTGCACGCGTGCCGTGCTCAACGCCAGGGCACGCAGGAAGGTCACGCCGCGCCCGTGCGCTACAGGTTCGGCTGGTTTCAACGAGCCATTGCTGAATGGCGTTGACGTCTTGGCGCCGGCGGCGTCGACGCGGCGGGCGAAGTCGGTGGCGTCGAGGCCGCCGGGCTGAGCGGAGCCGTAGAAACGTTGGCAGCCGGCTGCTCAGCGCTCGTACCGGAATGTGGCCACCCGGTACCCGCCCCGGCGGCTTCGGGCCTCCTCGACGCGCCAAGCGCGGGGGCACCCCCTTCAAGGGGCACCCCCTTGAAGGGGACACCCTCTTGAAGGGGGTGCCCCCGGGCTTGGCGCAACGTGCCGATTGAGGTTGTGTCCAACTAGTAGGACTCCGTTAGGTCTGTCTCGATCTTGGTGCCGTGTGTATCCCGCTGGGCAGGGGCTGGTGGCAGGTGGTGCAGGTGCCGGTCCAGCA
>NZ_JBFAWG010000201.1:0-4893 GCF_040680215.1 Streptomyces sp. NPDC052107 | reverse complement strand
CTAGAGAAACGCCCTCCAGGCGGCCACACCCATGTCCGCCCAGGTCAGAGGCCAGATTCGATCCTCCAGGTCACCGAATTAAGTCGAACCCGGGGAAGCGGGCGCCTTCTGGGAATGGGCCGACGCTATGCCGTTCTCGACAACGCGGAGCTGACCGCGCCGTGACGCCCCCAGTGGTCCTGACGCAGCCAACAACCGGATCCGCTTCAGGACGTCGGGAAGCTACGGAACCTTCACCAACTGGGGCCGCTGGAAGCCAACATGGCGGGGCCGCTGAACAACGTCACAGCCAGTCCACGCCCTCGTGACAGCCCTGGCCCGGCACCCGGCATGAGCGGAGACAACCACATGCCCGCCGCGCCGATCCACTGGATCCTCGTCGGCTGGGACGCCTCACCCGCCGCTGGACGAGCCCTGGCCACCGCCACGGCCATCGCCGGCAGGCGCTCCCCGCGTCCAGAGGCCCGCCTTCGTATTCCGGGTTCTACAGCACCTGAGGATCATGGCACCAAGCCGGCTCGCTGA
The DNA here is from genome assembly GCF_040680215.1 of Streptomyces sp. NPDC052107. Taxonomy (NCBI): domain Bacteria; kingdom Bacillati; phylum Actinomycetota; class Actinomycetes; order Kitasatosporales; family Streptomycetaceae; genus Streptomyces; species Streptomyces sp. NPDC052107. The sequence goes on along the minus strand of NZ_JBFAWG010000201.1, from coordinate 4,368 downwards.
CCACGACGACAGCCCCCGCCCTGGACCTCGAGGAGGAGGCCCTTTCATGTCTGCTTCAGCAGGTGGGGTCGGCTGATGCCTGCACGTTCTTCAGCCGCTTGGCGGGTGTGGCGTCAGCTTCGTAGCCGGGACTCGAATACGCCGCCTGCGTGTACGTGCCGGGCGTCGTCGGTGACGCCTTCAGCAGCCACTGGAACGTCGCGTAAGCCGCCGATTCCGCCTCGGCGCCACGGCCGATCAGTGACCGAAGTGGGTGACCTTGATGTACGTCGGCGTGGCCGGGCCACCTCAGGACGGAGGGCCAGCAACCTCTTCAAGCATTTGAACGGCCTGTGCTGCGGAGATGTCATCGAGGGAGACCGTTTGCGGCCAGGCTAGGTCCGGGGATACGTCAGCGAAGGGAGCAGAGAGGCAGCCATTGCTCCGTAGCTGCTGTTTGAGGTGGCACCCGAAGGCCCAGGCGTCCTGGGCTGCCCTGAACCGCCAGCGGGCCAACGGGCGCCATGCTCGGCGGCTGGGATGCAAATGGTTCCGGCCGGCCTGGGCCACCCCCCATCCCAGAGCGCCTTGGCCATCGTGGGTCACAAGGTAGAAATCACCGGGTTCGACAGCGCTGATGCCCTGCTGTGCGCATACGGGGCAGCCCTGGTGGCGGCCGGGCAGGTTTCGAGGGACGGGCGCCGAGTGGGTGTCGCAGGTTGTGCAGCGGCTTCTCCAGGGCGCGTCTGTGCGGCCTGGGTAGGGGTCGAGTGGGGCGAGGCCGTGGGAGAGCATGCAGGCGACGGCTTGTTGCTCGTCAAGTTCGTTGTGGGTGGGGAATCGAGCAGCCCGGCAGGCCCAGCACTGGTGGCCGCGCTGGCGGACTGAGGCGAGGGTGGGGGTGCTGTGGTGGCCGCAGTTCTGGCATGTGGACAGCCAGGGACGTAGTTGCTGGCCGGGGTAGGGGGTCAGTGGGGTGAGGCCGGCTGCTTCCATGGCCGTAGCGGCCGCGGTGGGGCTGAAACTGCGTCCACCGCAGTGGGTGCAGCGGGCCCGTCCGTTACGGACGTGCGTGAGACGTTTGGTCTTTACGGATGCGCACTGGGCGCACCGGGACAGCCAAGCGTGTCCGGCTCCGGGGTAGGGCTCGAGCGGGAGCCAGCCGTGCTGTTCCATCACGGCTGCGGCTTTGGTGCCGTCCAGCATGAGTTTGGCGGCGAGTTTGCGTGAGCGGCATGCGCCGCCGCAGGGGCCGGTCCCTTTGTTGATGACGTCGTTGTAGCGCGGGGAGTTGACCTGTCCGCAGCGCAGGCACCGGCATTTCCATGGATGCTGGGTTCCGGGGAACGGCTCGAGCGGTCGTGCGCCGCGCGCCAGGAGCGCTCGGACGGCTTCGGCCTCTGTGATTCTGCGTGGTGGCATGCACTTCCCCCGATTCGTGCTCGCGCGTGCCTGGGCCGGCCCGTGTCGTCCGGCCGTCCAGTGCTGTCCCATTGTGACGATCGCTGCGCACAGCTGAGCCGGTTCGGCTCGATTGCATCAGAACGAGGCGCCCGGACTCTGTTTTGCGTGAGGGGTACGCGTGTGCGCGGACGTGGGCCGTCCGCCGCCTGGAGCTGGGAGTTACCCGGGGCAACGAGCCTGGCCGGCCGCTGAGGGGCGTGTCACGGAACTTCCATTTTTTGCATATGCACGTGCAGATGAGTGGAGGGCAGCCCTCCGGTCGGCATCGGGTCACTCAAAAGGGTGAAGGGTGTAGAGATGTGATGGCAGCGGTCCGGACCAGACCGCTCCCGCAAAGTCCAGCGGCGATCAATTGTTCCTCACTCCCGTGCGTAGACGCACGGGAGTGAGCGGTTTGAGATCGGCCGCGGAGGTCGCTGGACCGTTTTTCTTCAGAAAAGAGAATCGACTCGCCTGGACGGGTACTTGACGAAACAATTTCTCATCACGGCACGGGGCAGGAAGTCTGAGTTACCGTGACGCAACGGGAGTTGAGCAAGTAGCGTCTCCCTGCGATCGTCCGTACGCCCGGAATGCGGGCGGGCCCCGGCGGTGTCTTGCACACACCTCCAGGGCCCTGGTGCGGACAACCAGAACGAAAGGACACTAACCTTATGACTGCCCGACTTTATGGGGGCCTGCAGTGCAGGCTCCCGCGACGCGAAAATACCATTTCGCGCTTCCGGGTTCCAGGAAACGGCTGGGCGGGCACCCTGGAGATCCAGCTGCGGCTGACCATCGTCGTCGTGATCGTCCTGATCGGGGCACCTGTCTGCGGCGCCGGTGACGGGCGGCTGTGGGTAGCCGCGGGCTTGATGGCCAGGCTCTCCGTCCGGGCTCTCATCCTGCGCATCTGATGCCGTCCGTGTGTGGGCCCCGACGTGGGGCCCACACACAAAGGCGAGCGGCTGGTTGCGGCCCGCCGCTCGTGCTGCCGGGATCCGATGTCGTGCACGAGGAGCCGAGCGATGAGGATGCGGACACCAGCTCAACGCAAGCAGTGCGGTTTTTGCGGACAGGCCCTGCTTCCCCGGGAAGGTCGCGGGCGCCGGCGGGACTATTGCGACGACGGCTGCCGCAGCCGGGCCCGCAAGGCGCGAAAAGCGCAGCGGGGACTGCCCCTTGTCCTACCCAGCGCCATCCGCGCGGCAGGCGATCTATCGGCGCTGGCCGGACGTCTCGTGGCCGCGGAACGTCTGAGACTGCCGCTACGCACCCGATTCAACCTCGTCGACAGTCTCCTACGGCACACGGAACGCTTCGCGGCCGTCGCAGTCACCGAGGCCCGGAAATCCGGGGCCAGTTGGGAGGAGGTGGCCACAGCGGTAGGGCTGACAGCAGTGCAGGCCAGCGCCCGGTGGGACGAGGCAGCCTTGAGGGCTCTGTTTCCTGCGGAGCATGTCTCCGACCGGCGCAGGATGCAGCAGCGCCTTTCGGACGCTATGGCACATCTGCAGGTCGGCTCGAACGTGTCGGTCGACCAGGCCGCAGAGCGGGCCGGGATTGACCTGCCCCGCCTCACACGAGTACTGGAGGGCAGCTGCCTGCCGACCTGGCCGGAGGCGTACACACTGGCGAGTGTCTTCGGCGGCCGGGCCGAGGACTTGCGAGTGCTGTGGGAGAGCGCCTGCGGCACGGTGCGCTCCCCCGGCCTGCCGGCCCAGGGTGCGGCCGGCTATCTGGCCGCCGCTCTGCGGGGCCTGCATCTGTCGGTCGGCTCCCCGGAGCCGGAACGGCTCAGTCAACAGGCTCTGTTGCCGGCCGACTGTCTCCGCGAGGTACTGACTGCCCACCATGTTCCGCCCTGGCCGGCCACGGCCCGGCTGGTGCGCGCCTTGGACGGGCGGGTCGAGGACTTCGAGCCGCTGTGGCAGGCGGTGCACGAGGCCGCTGCCGACCTACAGGGGGGCACTTCTCCCAGGCGTTCAGGTTGTCCGGGCTGCCAGGGCCTGTCCCCAAGCGACCTCTAGGGCAGGCGCCTGGGCGCCTCTGATCGGGTTTGCGCACCGGTCGGCTCCTGTGGGCTGGCCGGTGCGCTCCGGTGTGCACCGGCGTAATTTCCGGCACTTCCTTACGCCATTTTCGTCCCTGCAGATGTTTACGCGTCTCGCGCTTGGATGCCATCATCTGCCGCTCTAACATGGGTGATTCACCGAAGCAGGCGCCTGGGGGCTACGTGACGTTCGTGACAGGAAATTCAGAAACAGCCGGAATTGACGTGAGCACGCCAAGCGTGGCGCGCATGTACGACTGGCTCCTGGGCGGGGTGGACAATTTCGCCGCCGATCGTCAGGGGTGCGAGCAACTCCTGCAGATCGCTCCGAGCAGCAAGATCCTGGCACGGAACAACCGGGCGTTTCTCCAGCGGGTCGTCCGGGTCCTCGCACAGGATTACGGAATCCGCCAGTTCATCGATCACGGCTCGGGGCTGCCCACTCAGGAAAACGTGCACCAGATCGCGCAGCGGATCGATCCGCAGTCCCGCGTGGTCTACGTCGACAACGATCCCAGCGTGCTCGCCCACGGCCGGGCGGCACTGGAGGAGAACGACCGAACGGTAGTCCTCAACGCCGACATGCGCGACACCGACCAGATCCTCGGCCACCCGGAAGTGCAGGACCTGATCGACTTCAGCCAGCCTGTCGCCGCGCTCTTCGTCTCGGTGCTTCACTGCCTGCCCGACGAAGCCCGTCCCGGGGACCTGGTGCGCCGCGTGGCCGAGCGCCTGCCCGCTGGCAGCTTCCTGGTGGTCTGTCAGCTGGTCAGCGACCGGGCCGACGTGCGCAACCGGCCCGGGTTCGACTTAATTCGGTGACCTGGAGGATCGAATCTGGCCTCTGACCTGGGCGGACATGGGTGTGGCCGCCTGGAGGGCGTTTCTCTAGG
>NZ_JBFAWG010000200.1:0-5036 GCF_040680215.1 Streptomyces sp. NPDC052107 | reverse complement strand
GCGGGTACTTCCTCGGGGCAGGCATCGTCTGGGCTCCTCTCATGAGACCCATCTGACCTGCTGTCACCTTTCCCCGCATCTCGGGGGAACCTCAGCCCAGCAGCGCGCGTCGGGGCTGATGTGCAGGACGGTGCTGCGCAGGACCTGGCGGTCCTCGGGTGCTTCGTCCGGCTCGTGCCGTCCACGGACGATCGTCAGGCTCGTCCAGCCCAGGCCGGCGAGCGTGTCGGCGACGGTGTCGTAGAGGCGCCCATCGTCACCGGCCAGGTGCCGGGGGCCGACCCAGAACGCGAGCTGGCCGCCGCGTGGAGTGGACGGGTTGGGCGGGAATTCGGGGTACAGGGGCGCCTCCAAAGGGCTCGGTGCGGGTCTAGTTGCCGCCGGCACGGCGGCGGGGGCGGCGCGGCGGTGCCTGCGTGTCGCCCTGCCAGGTCAGAGCGACGGCGACCTCGGGCGGCAGATGGCCGAGCTGTGAGCCCTCGTCTCGGCCTTCGGCGAGGTAGACGACGGTTTGGCCGGTCTCGTCCACGGACTGCACGACTTGCGCCAAGCGGTGTGCCATCGGAAAGAACGGGTTCATGGCCTGGCGGACGGGAGCACTGCGGTCGCAACCAGACAGCAGGTCGATGAGATCGCCGACGGTCATCTCCGTGGACGTCATGAACGGCCTCCTTGGGTGAGGAAAACGGTGAGCGGTGGAATCAGCCGGCGGCCTGGCAGTCAGCCGGCCACCCTCCCAGCGAGGACTACGCGTGGGGCACTGTCATACGCGACGTGAGGTTTCCAGCACGCGCGCCACGGCGGCAGCGACGATGTCGGCCGGCGTCTCGGTGTCGAACGACAGCTGGTAGCCGCGTACGTTGGCCGTGCCGGTGACGGCGATCTTCCATCCCTCGCCGTCGGTGCCGGGACGACCGAGCGGGAACCAGCCGAGGTAGAACCGGCCGTCCTTGGAGCTGACGTGTACGTCCGCACGGTCGTCCACGATGAGGTTGAAGTCCTCCGCGGAGAACTGGTCCATGACGAGCGTGGGCTGGCCAGGACCCAGCTGCCACTCGCGCAGCCGCAGGGCTTCGACGGTGGTGGAGAATCCAGGGCCGGCGGGAGCCACGGTCACGGGTAATCACCTCTCTGACCTGGGGTTTCTTGCAAGGTCGTCTACGTTGACATGCTCTCGCGCACGTTGGCCAGTCCTTCCGCGATCTTTCCTGTCTGCCCCCGGCGAACTGCTGTCCTTCGACACTGAAGTTAGTCGACGTCGTCGCTCTGATCTGGGGCGACTGGCTTCCTTCTCAAGGCGTCTGCCCTCTCGCCACCCGGCACAGGACGGCGAGGAGTCGTTGGCTTCGCCAGGCGCGAAGGGCCAGCCCGTCGCGACGTCAATCCCACCGTCGTGGCAGACGTACTCGGCCCCGGGAAACTCGCGCAGCCACGCGGCCAGAGTCGGGGCGGAGCGGTCGGGCAGGACGTCAATCCGCTCAAGTATTCCGGCGGGCGACGTAGTGCGTCAGCTGATCCTCAAGACCGCGAGTTGGCAGACCCCATCAGGCCCGTGTCCGGCGTGTCAGTCTTCCTCGTCCCAAGATTCATCGAGTTCGATGTCCAGGGCTCCGATGCCCATCGGCGGACGGGACGCAGCCGCTCGGACGAGCCAGTCATAGGTGCGGATCTCAATGCGATTCTCTTCCAAGAACTCGTTGCGCATCGCCTCGGTCGGCGCGCCAGGGTTGTCGCGTCCAATGATGATGAGTCCGGGGGGATTCACCCGGATACCTTCAAGCCCTGTGCCGCCGCGGTCCTCGGGAGAGCCAGCTGTGTGGAAGTGTTCTGTGATCCACCGGCGCCAGTCCCGGATCTGCTGCGTGGCCTTGCGGAGCTCTTTTGAGGGTTGCCCGTCGTTGAGGACTAGCCGGGCGGTGGGGCTTTCCAACTCGACGAGCCGCCAGATCACGCCCATGGACGTGACCCCGCCGACTACGAAGTCGGCCACGACAGCCCCTATAAGCGGGGTCCTGGCTATAGCTGTTTGACCAGGTGGAAGACCTCCCGAGCAGCGTAGCGTTTGAGGCAACGGACGATTTCGCGCCGGGTCTTGCCCTCCTTGATCCGGCGCTCGTAGTAGTCCTGAGTGCGCGGGTCGACCCGCAGGCGGGTGAACACGATGCGATGGAGCGCGGCATTTGCCTGACGATCGCCACCACGGTTGAGGCGACGGAACTGCCGGCGTCCCGAGGAACGCTCGACAGGACTGACCCCGCACAGGGCGGCGAAGGACGCCTCACTGTCCAGGCGTTCCGGGTTGTCCCCCACCGTGATCAGCAAGGCGACGGCCGTGTCCGGACCGACCCCCACCACGTCGAGCAGCTGCGGGGCGTGACATTTGACGAGGCGGGCCAGACGAACGTCCACATCCCGGATCTGCTCGGAGAGCTGGCCGATCCGGTGAGCCAGCAGACCCAGCGTGATCCGAGTGGCCTGCAGCACCGACTCCTCACCGTCCTCCTCGCGACTGCTCACGTCGGCGAACCGCACACAGGCCCGGAAGAGTTCGGCATTGCCCAGTCCGGCCAGTTCTTCCCGCAAGGCAGGATCGGCAGTAATCAGGACGGACTTGAGCTGATTGATGGCCTGCGTGCGCGCTTTGACGGCCGACACCTTCGTGATTTTGTACATTCTCGCGATCTGCACCGGCCCGTCGCCCGCTTTCGCCCGGGCGCGGGCCCGCCCGCTCAATACGGCTCGCGCCGCGTTCTGAGCATCAAGCGGATCCGATTTGCCGCACCGACGGCGATCTGCCCGATCCATCCGATTCACGTCAAACACGTCTATGCCCTGGGCCAGCAGATAGCGCGACAAGGACGCCCCGTAGGAACCGGTCCCCTCCACCCCGGCCCGCCTCACGGCTCCCGACTTCCTGGCCCACTTCAGCAGATCGCAGTACCCGGCCGCGGTGGCCGGGAACTCGTCAGTGGCAAGCACTGCCCCCATCACGGAAAGCACCGCAGCCACATGGGCATCCCGGTGCGTGTCCACTCCCAACACCACCTCACCCGCAGGGCGACGGCGGCGGGTCTTGGGAGCAGGCGGCGTACTGGACATGGTCGATCTGGACATGTCCGTTCCCCTTTCCAGTCCGACGGCGCGTCGCATTGCCGGTACCGGGCCGCGTCGGGCGGTCAGAATCGTGAGGACGCCACAACGATCGGCAGGCCCCTATCGGGACACACCCCGCCGGCCCGGCACCGACAACGCACCATCCCCGGCCAGCAGCCGACACCGTGAGATCAGGACACTTCGGTCAAACATGTCATGAGTCAGACCCCAGGCCCGGGACAGCACCCACCCATCCTCCCGCCCCCATCTCACCTCCGCTCAGGGGCCGCAGAACATGCTCAATCCCCCTCACGCAACACCCAGAACTGGATCCCAGCCGACCACAACAGCGCCCGAAGGCAAGCGGCGCGTTCAGGGAGCGTGGTTGCTCGTCGACAGAGGCACCGCCACCGACCAGCCCTGCCGCAGCAGCAGCAGCCAACTCTGTTGTCAGAGGCAGGACTTACTCTCAAAGCATGCCCCACAACGTGCTGCATCGCGGTTACGGGATCACCATCGACTTGAGTGCATCAGACCTGGGTAACCCGGACTGCCCGGAGCTCCTGCAGGAGATTCACCGCAACTACAAGCCCGACCTTCTCTACTGCCTCGGGGCCCACGAATACGGCACCGTCTGCCCCGGGTTCATGACCATCGTCGAGAAGAACGGCCGCTACCACGCCCGGCACGTGACCAGGGGCGAGGTGTCCGAGACAGCGAGCGAGAGCGAGCTGCACAAGGCGCTCAAGAACCACACCGCCGAAACAGCCAGCCGGGAAGGCTTCAACGTCTCCGTCGAAGACCGAGCCGTACATGGTCGCCGTCGTACTGATGTAACGGTCGCCGGGGCGAGAGGAAAGAAGATCGGCTACGAGATCCAGATCTCGCCGATCGCGAGTGGTTCTGTGGACAGCAGGACCCGCACTGCAGTGGGCGACGGCCTGACACCGCTGTGGCTCGTGACGAACGAGAACTCTCTCGCCATCGATCGGGCGCCTTGGGCCAGGCTGAACATCCAGCGATGGCAGGACGTGGGCAGTCGTGACGCCTTGCGCGTACGAGGAGGCGTGAAAGCATTGCGCATGGTCCGCTGCGACTGGAGCACTCAGCGCGAATGCCCCAGAACGGGTACGCGCTGCGGCGGTTGGCACGCCACGTGGGAATCGACGCAGGCGCACTACGACGACATGGTGCGCATGACGGCCACGGGCGAGCTCGTGACGCTGTTCATGCGAGCGCGCACAGGGCGGCGGCGCGGCTGGCACATGTGGGTGAAGCCGTCGGACAAGACGGAGTTCCTCCAGGGCCGTCCGGAATCGGATCCCTATCTGCCGGCGTCGGCTGCTGACTCGACCGCCGCTCTCCTCCCCGCCGAGCCGCTCCCGCCCGACCCGCACTGCCACTATGGCGAGGACACCGGGATACGTGCGGAACTCGCGCGTCCCCGCGACAGTGGCGATCCCATCGATGCCTCCGACTGGCTGTCGAAGGAGCCGCCACCGGAGTACAGGTCCACGTGGAACGTGGACGGCTGGGAGATTCCCGGCGATGTAGTTGCGGCGAGGCTGGCGCTGGACTCCGCCCTACAGCACCTTGCGGCACTCGCCGACACCCTCCCGGCAGGAGCGGACATCGCGGCGGGACGAGTCGACATCACGCACGCAGACCGACAGCGGTGGCTCGCAGCCCAGGAAGAGTGCAGGCGACTGGCCGCCGCCCTGGCGACCCACCCATGGCTGCCCACGACCCACGACCCGTTCAGTGCCCGCAGAGCTGTCTTCGCCGCCGCACGCAAGGCTCAAGCCGTGGAACCCGCCAACGCGACGTATCAGCCCTAAAAGAGCTGCCGTGTCGGCGGCGGCTGAACGCTGACCCACTTTGGGCGGTTGAATCCTGACCCAGGTGGTGTCTGTTGCGGTTGTGTTCAGTCGTTGTCGGTGGCG
>NZ_JBFAWG010000199.1:0-5058 GCF_040680215.1 Streptomyces sp. NPDC052107 | reverse complement strand
GGATTCTGACGCCTGCCGCTATGTCTCAACCGCCTGACCAGCAGGTTTGCCATGCATCACCTGCCAGAAGGCCGATTTGCTGCGGAACTCCGGTGTCGGTGCGGGTGTATTCGCTTGGTACTCCAACGGGGCGAAGGATGCCTGATGCGGTACTAGGCCCTTGGGTGGCCGGTGTCTGGCGTCTTGCCTGATTCCGTTTGCCGCTTGGTACGTACCACCTCTGTGGCAGTGCCCGCCAGCAAGCCCGCCGCCAGCAGCCCGATCACGATCGAACCCTGTCGGATTCCGTCGGCGGCGCGTCCGTCGAGGTACGCAATGTGGCGGACCTCGGTGGGCCGCGCCGGGTTGTAGACGACGGGTATGCGCGTTCCTGGCTTCGCATCGGTTGCTGAGCTGACCGCGACATCGACTTCCGCCTGCACGGGGCCGGACGGTGTACCAAAGCGCACGGTCACGGCGGTCGCCCAGCCTTCCTCCGACCGGCTGGTGATCTCGACTACGGTTGCGTCGGTCCTGTGGCCGTGGTGCCGGAGGTTCGCCAGCATCTGGTACTCCTGACCAGCTTTCCATCCCATGGTTCCGGCAATGGTGGCGGCTATCAGGAAACCCCCGGCGGCCAAACGGGCTTTGGTCCAGCGCGGGGCCAACGGCCACGATTCCGGACCGAGCCGCAGCAGCCCCGCCACGAGCTGGCCCGGTGAAGGAATCTGGTCGGCCCCGCGATGAGCCCGGCCCCGGCGGCGTACCAGCAGCCAGGAGACACCGTTCGCTGCAGCCAGCGCCACCGCCCAGCCGAGAACATAGAGCCACAACTGCCCAAGCGGTCCGAATGCCATCCACACCACGATGGCCACGACGACCGCCAGCGGGCCCCAGGTAAAGGGGGTGACGTGCTCGTCCCGGCCGCTGCTCAGCACGGACTTGCGTTCATCCATCTGCGCCTCCACACCCGTTACGAGATGAGACTCATCGGCTGCCGCGCCAGTTGTAGTAGTGCCTGGCCGCCCTGCGACAGATGCCTCGTCGGTTGTCGGGCTTCACCTGCGCTGATGCTCCAAGATTCCGTCCACGCGTCCACGGACCCCGACATAGGGCCGCTTCCGGCGGCACAGCGCTGCATAAACGCCAAGACCCCGGCCTCAGCGTTTCCGCTGGTGACGGGGTCTTTGGGCACCTCATACAGGGTGCCCCCGGCAGGATTCGAACCTGCGCACACGGCTCCGGAGCCCAGGTGAGCTCACTGGGCCGACACCCGTCTGACCTGCGCCGGAGCTGCCCGATGTCGAGCAGCCAACCAAGATCATTACGTCCACATTACGCAGGTGACCTGTCGGCGTCGGGATGCGCCCCGTATGGTCGGTCACATGATCTCGGGCAGCGACGGCGGGTGGGAAGACGGCGGCGACACGGGGTTCACGGCCGGGGGTACGGCGCCCGTCCTCCGAGACGCCTGCCGCTCCGCCGGCCTCGACCCGACCGGCGCCGAGTTGCTGCGCCTCGGATCCAACGCCGTCTACCGCTTGGCCTCGGAACCGGTGATCGTCCGCATCGCTCGGGACCCTGCCGTTCTTCCTGAGATGGAACGCGCCGTGGGCGTCGCCCGCTGGCTGGAGCAGTCCGGCTTCCCGGCCGCGCGCGTTCCGCGGGACACTGCCCAACCCGTGGTCGTCGGTGGCCGGGTCGTGACCTTCTGGGAGAGCGTCCAGGAGCGGGAGGAATACGCCACGATAGGGGAGCTTGCAGATCTGTTAAAGCGCCTCCACTGGCTGGAGGAGCCTGAATCCATGGGCCTGCCGTACTTCGACCCACACGCCAAGCTGGCCTCATCCCTGGCGGGCCTGGACGGCATCTCAGATCGGGATCGAGAGTTTCTGGAGGGGCGGGCGGCCGAGCTGGGCAAGGAGTACGACCGCCTGGACTTCGTCCTTCCCTTCGGCATGATCCACGGTGACGCGAACATTGGGAATGTCCTCCGCCACCGCGATGGCCACGCCGTCCTGATCGATCTCGATGGCCTCGCCCTGGCCCCGCGTGAGTGGGACCTGATACTCACCGCGATCTACTACGAGCGGTACGGGTGGCACACCCGTGAGGAGTATGCGGAGTTCGTCCACCGGTATGGCTTCGACCTGATGAACTGGCCCGGCTACGAGACCCTCGCTGACCTCCGCGAACTGATGATGGTGGCGTGGATCGGGCACCAGGTGACGACGAGCGAGCGTTTCGCGGCCGAGTTCCAGAAGCGCATGTACTCCCTTCGGACCGGTGAGGGCCGGGATACATGGGGCGCCTTCTGAACAACCTCGGACATCGCCTGCCGACTCAACGCGCAGCAGGACCGCTGGCTGCGGCTGCCACCCACAACCGGTGCTCGCCTACCTGCTCCGCGAAGGCCTGGGACACCGCGTTGTCCCCTGCCGCGAGCAGATTCGCCCGGAACTCGGCCAGGTAACTCACGCATCGTGCGGACTTCAGGTTCTCCCCGAGATCCAGCGCATCCACCGCCACCCGGCAGGCCTCCTCGATGTCGTCGGCGCGTAGGTGGGCGTCGGCCAGCACCATCGTCGCGAAGAAGTCGCTCCGCACGTGGCTGCCGCTCATCGCGTTCTCCGCGTGGGCGACCGCCTGCCTGGCGCTGTTGACGTCCCTGAAGCAGTGCGCTGCTTCGGCGGCCAACTCCGCCTCATCGAAGTAGGCGATCCACTCGGGCTCGTCGTCGCTGTTCCTGCCCTCCAGCGCTCGCGTCGCCGCCGCCAGAGCTGCTTCACACCCTCGGACATCTCCTGTACGGGCGAGCGCGCGAGCCTCCATCGCATGGAACTGGGCCCGGAGCGTCGGCGTCGCCACCGCCGAGATGCCCATCAGGGCGGCACGGGCGAGCGTCGCTGCCTCGGTGTACCGGCCGAGGAAGGTGGCCTGGTGGCTCATCGCCGACAGGATGCTTCCGGCAAGGCGCCGGTCGTTGGCGTCCTGGGCCAGCCGGAGGGCTTGAAGGAAGTAGCGCTGGGCGAGTCCGTGATGGCAGGCGTCGTACGACATCCAGCCGGCGAGCAAGGTCGCCTCCGCCACGGTGGAGTAGAGAGCCCTCCCCACGGCGTCGCTGTAGCCGCCGCGCAGCAGCGGAACCACCTCGGCACTGAGGTACTGGATAACGGCCCGCCGGGCGTGATCGCCGCCGAACTGGTCGTCGAGCCTTGCGAACATGTCGGCCGTGGTCTTCACTGCTGCCACGTCTCCGAGCCCCACACGCAGCCCCACCGGGCGACAGGATCGGGGCGCTGGCTCCGGAGCCACCAACCACCGCAAGGACGCCTCGTTCCACGCCGGCTCGGACGCCTCGGACTGCAACAGCGGCTCGTACCGGTTCAGGTCGGCGCTCCATAGCCGGTCAACTGTGTTGATAGCCGCGTCAGGGCTGTCGGGGTAGCTGGCGTCCAGAAGTGCGGCGTCCTCTCTGCCGTCGTGTTCCAGCCCCAGCTCGTGTGGGCTGGCGCCGTATGCGTCCCCGAGCAGAGCGCCGTAGAACCCGTCCGGCACGCTGTGCCCGTTCTCCCAGCTCGCGATGCGCCGCTTGACGCTGTCGTCGGTGGGGAGCTGGTGGCCGCGCTTGGCCGCAGCCTTGCGTAGTTCCCGTACCAATCGCAGCTGGCTCCAGCCGCGTTCGGTTCGGGCCCGGCGTAAACGCTCGCTGACGGGGTCCATGGGAGACGGCCTTTCCCTCCTCCTGGCAGCGCAAAGGGGGTGGTGCGTGGTCCTCGACCATCACGAACGTACGCGATTTACAACCCCGTTGGCAGCGGCGAACGGGATTTATCACCACCACTTCGGGACGACGGGGGGTGACGGGCTTCCGCGCCACTCGTCATCCCCCGTCACCTGTCGTCATCTGCCCTGGTCAGTGCCAGTCCCGCGACGCTGAACCCACTGCGGCTCAGGCGCCGTGGGGTAGCCGACCTGAGGTGGGAAGAAGTCGTGCAAACGATGACCAGGAGAGGCATCGAGTGGCTGTCGGCAGCGGCGGACGACCCGGTGATGTGCCGGGCGCTCTGGGCGGACGACCCGCGTAGCCCGTCGATGATTCCCGCCGGCCGCCTCTTCGACGTGGTGTCGGTGGAACAGCGGCTCGGCCTGGAGACGTTCGATCAGATGTGCCGCCGCGAGTTGCCATGCGGCCCGGTCATGGTCGACCACCGGGCCCGCAGGGTCGGCTTCTTCCTTAGCTCCAACAGCCGCGACTGGTTCACCTACTTCCTCAGGCGCGAGACCAGCGAGCCGCCGGAGTACCGGTACCTCGGTCTCAAATCCGTGGTGGTGGTGCCGGGGCCCATGCCCCTGAGCGGCGACCGCTACCAATGGCTCCGGGCCCCGGTACGGCGTCCAGAGGCCAATCCGCTCCGTCCGATCGCCCTGGCAACAGTGCTTGTCGCTGCCGCCGAGCTACTGGCACGCGTCGACCGCTACGGCGATCGGTTCACCTCCGCTGCTGACGCCATGGCGGCCTATCCGGAGGAGTCGACTTCCGGTGCATGAGGAATCCCGCGGCCGCCTTGACGCAGCGCGCTGGTCCCCGTTGGACAGCGACGGTTGGTACGCCGCTCGTGACGCAACAACGGCCCTCCGCGACGCCTTGATCAGTGCGGGCATGGAGCGCGACTTCCCGTACCTGCGCGCCGACCTGAACGCCTTCGGCCACGGCCTGGTCGAACTGGGCCGTGTTTCACCTGCGACTGCCGAACATTTGGCCGAGCTGCTGCGCCTGGCCTTGGCGAGCGCTGCCGCGCCTCGCCCCAACACCAAGACTGACCGCGAACCGAGGGAGTGAACTCATGACAGACCGACGCGGAGTCATCGCACCACGCGCCGAGAACCTGACGGCCGGCGTGAGCTACGTCCGAGGTTGGGGCGAGGCTCGACGCGGTGCCGACCGGCTCGCCCAACAACTCGCCACGCTGGGGCTGGAGGCTCTCGACGACGGCCGAACCCTGACCCTCTGACGGCGTATCAAATCTGACCCACTTGGTGATCTTCATCTGACCCTGGCCTTGGTGATCAAGGTCA
>NZ_JBFAWG010000198.1:0-5132 GCF_040680215.1 Streptomyces sp. NPDC052107 | reverse complement strand
CGCAGTGATGACCGCCCACTGGCAGCCACGCGGCCCCGCCACCACACCAAAGAACACCACGTGAACCGGCCGCAGGGGTTGCCGATTTCATCCGTCGTGCAGACGACGCTGCGAATCTCGGTGTCGAACTGGTGGAGGGGCACGAACTCGGCCCAGTTGTTCGCCTGGGATTCCGGGCAAGGAGACGGGTCGTCTCACCCGGCTACCGAGCATCACCCCCGAATCCGCGACGGCCTGGACGCAAGCCGGCGGACGATGGTCTCGATACGCCGCCGGCCTTCTCGACCGCCCCGGGGTCAGGGCAGGTGCCGGCGCGCGGACCCCGGCGTGCGAGTTGGTCTTCGATCGATCCGGGCGGCAGGTCAGGCATCAGCCGGTCGATGCGAGCGGTGAGGTTCTTGTGACCGCGCAGCTTCGGGGTTCCAGTCCGGGTGAGCATCGGTGCCGAGGTTCGGTGCCGAGGTGTTCCATAGCCCAGGTCCGAAGTGCCCATCCCTGGCTGCGCATACGGCTTGCTCCCCGGACCGTCGCCATGAAACCGCCTGTTCGCCATCAGGGACAGCCTGGCTTGAGCGAACACGGGCATCGCGCGAGGCGTACAGGCCGGAGATGCGGGACTGCGCAACCGCGCGGATCCGCTCCAGCTCCTGCCCACGCCGAAACCCGCCATGGTGGGTTCCAAGGCCCTCGGTGTCCCACGAAATGAAGTTGCCATCCGGTTGGTCCATGGGGTGTCTGCGCTCACCGTCCCCTTGCCGCAGCCAGGAAGATCCGATGTCGCCCGAGGTCGACGCCGAGGATCTCCACCATCCATGCCCGGCCTTCCCCGACAGGGGTCTCAGGGAGTTCTGAGTTCTCCTGGTCGATGCCCCTCGCCCGTGACGGGGCGCCGAGGGCAAGGTCGCCGACGGTGTCGGGCCAGGCGGCCACGACGCGGGTTCCGTAGTCCTTGCCGCTCCCCCATCGGGTCAGGACTATTGGGGCACAGTCGGATCATCACCGGCTCAGCCCCGCTTCGGGGTGGGTTCGCCCCTCGGTAGTCGTCGGATGACGTTGCCCGGGGCCAAAGTTGCATGCTCCATTTGGGGGTATTGCGGTTACGGAACGCGCGGTGGGGCGTTGAACGTGTATGAGCCGAAGTCATAAACGGAAGCGGTCACGGTCGCGAGCGTTCGAGCAGGTGCAAGCACAGTTAGCTCGTGCGGCTGCTGCGATGGCCGTGGGGAAGAAGCCGCCGCGGCAGGCAGTGGAAAAAAACGGTTCGCCCGGCAGGTGCGGAGCCGGACAATGACCGTAGCAAAACGACACCGCCCGGTTTGAACTGAGACCATCCGCCCGCCTTGCTGCATCCACCGGCGAACAGCCAGTGTGGCGCGGGCCACTGATATCGCATCAGACCAGGGGTGGGCCCTCTACACCGACGGTCTCTTCGCCAGCATCTTCCGCTGCACCCGCTTGCCCTGCGCGACCGCCAGGGGGACGGCACGCAGCCCGAACGAGGGGAGCGCGTCTGCCAGGCGCGCCTGCAGTCCCCGCCAGCCCGGTACCGCGGTGACCGGGCGTGGGCGGTCCAGCACCTTGCGCACCGCGTCGACGACCTCCTCGGGCATGAGCAGTTTGCCGGAGAAGGACAGTGCCGAGGCGGGGTCGTCGAGTTTGTCGTGGAGCATCGGGGTCCAGATGCCGTCGGGACAGACGCAGGAGAGGTCGATCTCCTTGATCCCGGCCAGGCGCAGGTCGGCGAGTGTGCTCAGGCTGAAGCCGATCGCGGCGTGCTTGGACGCGGCGTACACCGCCTCGCCCGGGACCGCGGTCAGTCCCGCCAGCGATACGACGTTGACGATGTGTCCGCCCGTGCCGCGCATGGCCTCGATCGCGGCAACGGTGCCGTTGACGGTGCCGAGCGCGTTGACCTCCAGCATCAGGCGGCGTACGTCGGGCGGCTGCTCCCAAGCCGGCCCGGTCACGAGCACCCCGGCGTTGTTGACCCACACGTCGAGGCGGCCGGCCTCCGCCACGATGCGGTCCCGTGCCGCGGCGACCTGGACCTCGTCGCGCACGTCGACGGCGGCCCACAACACGTCAGGCCCGAGCTCCGCCGCCGCGGCGCGCGCCGCTTCCTCGTCGACGTCGGTGACCAGCACGTGGTGGCGGCGCTGGACCAGAGCGGCGGCAATCAGCCTGCCGAGGCCGCGGCCCGCCCCGGTGACTACCGCGCCGGCGGGGGGACGGTTCAGGTTCATCGCCGACCGCCCTTGATCTCGCCGTAGGTGATCCCGCCGTGGACGTAGGTGGGGACCACCGGCCAGAACCGCTTCCATGGGGCCAGCTCGGTGGACGGCAGGATCTGCAGCCAGCGCGGGTCGGCCTTGCAACGGTCGGCGAGCGTCTTCTCCTTGACCATCGAGTCGTACTGGTCCAGCGAGTCCTCCAGCGTGTTGGCGTTGGGGCATATCTCGCGGCCGAAGACCTCGTGGTAGCGGCGTACGCCGGGGATCTGAGACAGCTCCGGCTGCCAGTTGTCCAGCGAGATGCCGTTCTCCGAGGACACCCACACCCCGTCGGGGGTGTTGAGCACCAGCGAGTGGTTGCCGTCGGTGTGCCCGGGGGTCCACAGCAGCGCGACGCCGGGACCGAGCTCGACGTCCCCGTCGAAGGTGACGAACTTCTCCGGGTCGACGCCGTCCAGCCCGCCGTCGACGTACCACGCCCACTGCATCGGGTGCAGGGACTTAAGGGTCGCGAGCTCGCGGTTGTGCACCAGCATCCTCGCCCCGCCGAACAGCGGTTTTCGTGGAGCCGCCTCGCCCTCCATGACCTCGGTGGAGCCCAGGATCATCCGCGGGTCCTGTACGTGCAGGTGGTCGAAGGTGCAGAAGTCGATGTCGTCCGGGGTCAGCCCCAGTCGGCGCAGCACGTCGCCGGGCTCGGCGTAATACCTCAGCACCACCCGCTCGAGCAGCTTGCCGCCGGGAACCTTGTCCGTCACCTTCTGCAAGTTGCGGTAGAACGGCGCCTTAGCGGAGCCCTCCGGCACCGTCGGCTCGAAGACCAGCGTGCGTGCCCGGCCGTCGAAGTCGTCGTACTGCACGACGATCATGCGGTTGATCATCGAGATCAGCGGGAGCGTGGGCACCGAGACGGCGTCGTGGAAGGCGTACTTCACCGGGTATGGCGCCGCGGCGATGTCAACCGACTTCACCGCGCGCACCTGGCCCTGGGCCTTGAAGCGCTCCTTGTACGCCGCGGCGGCCTCGCGGACCGCCCGCAGCCGTTCGCCGCGCGGCCGCACGTCGTGGACGCCGTCGAACTCGGGGACCGGTCGCGCACCGATCCCGGTCAGGTGGTCGGTTCCGGCTGTCGCCATGGGCTGCTCCTCGCTCTCGTCGTCGGGTCAGCAGAATGCCCTCCCGAGCAAGGCGGGATTTGTTCCAGCGCGACAATCTCAGGGGGTGCCATACACGCGGCGGCGCACCTCGCTCGGACTGGCGCCCCGCCACCGTCGTACGGCGTGGCTGAGGCCGGACTGGTCGGCGAAGCCCGCCATCGCGGCCACCTGTCCGAGAGGCAGGTCGGTGGTGATGATGTAGCGCAGCGCGAGATCCCGCCGTACGTCCTCGAGGATCTCCTCGAAGCTGGTCGACTCCGCGGCGAGTCGCCGTTGCAGCGTGCGGGGATGCATCGCGAGGAGCCGCGCGACGTGGCCGATCGCCGGAGGGGTGGTGCCGACGCTCCCGGCCAGGGCCCGACGGACGTGTGTGGAGACCAAGCGTTCCGGATCGGTGTGGTGACTGGCCAGGTAGTCGACGGCGAGACGGCGGATCGCCGCGTCGGCGCTGCGGAACTCCTCGTCGAGCAGCCGCCGTTCCACGCGCAGCGCGGCGGTCGGGCACCCGAACTTCACATCCACGCCGAAGAAGTCGGTGTACCGCGACACCGGCGACAGGGGCTGGTGCGGCAGCTCCACCGCTCGAAGGCCGGCCAGGCTGCCGACCAGAGCCGCCGCCACCTGGTGAAAGAGGCCGAGCCCGAGCTCCATGGCCTGCGGGGAGTACGGCGACTCGCGCAGATCCTTCCGATAGGTCAGCGCGACCACCTCACGGCACCCCCGCGGATCCGGTTCCACACCGACGCTCAGCGCCGGGCTGTGCACGAACATGAACCGCGAGGCGCACTCCAGTGCCTCCGCCACCGTCGACGATGCCTGGATGGCCAGCGCGAGCCGGCCGAGGATGCTGAGATCCTGGCGGCAGGCGAGGCGGAGGCCGAAATCAGGGCATCGAAGCTCACGGGCGACCGCGTCGAGCATCAGGTCGTGGCTGGTGATCGAGACGAGCCCCTCCTCGGAGGTGAGCGCATGCGCAGGGATCGCGAACCGACCCATGAACTCCCCAGGGTCGCCGCCGAGTTCCTCGACGAGGCGCGCGAACCCGCGCAGGCTGGCTCCCCGAATCATCGCACTCACCGGGCGATGCTAATCCCAGCAGGTGGGCGGTCAAGGCATCCCAGGATCTCGTTCCCGCCTCAACTCCGCATCCTCCTTGCGGAGTTGCTTCAACTCGTCACGTTCGGCAGTGGTCAGCCGGTCGTCCCGCTCGCCGGTATCGGCCTCGGCCTGGCGGACCCAACCGCGCAGGGCTTCGGGATGGATGCCGAGATCCCGTGCGACATGCGCGACGGGCCGGCCGGTGGCCCGGACTTCACGGACCGCGCGCTCGCGGAGTTCATCCGGGTATTTACGTGGTACTGCCGTGGTGCTGGTGGATCTCCTTCGCCAGGATCGTAACCCTGGCATCGGGGTGGTCTGCCCTGGGTCTGATGGGGTCGGGTTGCTGGACAATTGACCATCCAGCAACCTTCGGAGGCCGTGATGCCCCGTAGCTACCCGCCCGAATTCCGCCGCAGGGTTCTCGATCTCGTCGCATCCGGAAGGAAGGTCGCCGAGGTCGCCCGGCTCCTGCGGGCCGGCCACCCCAGTCGGCCCGGGGGGCTGGTCAGTATGCGGAGTTGACGTTGTCGATGGAGCCGTAGCGGTGGGCGGCGTAGTTGGCGGCCGCGGTGATGTTGGCCACCGGGTCGGTGACGCTCTGGGCCGTGCCCGAGACGTGGTAGGCGTTGAAGGTGGGGTCGAT
>NZ_JBFAWG010000197.1:0-5162 GCF_040680215.1 Streptomyces sp. NPDC052107 | reverse complement strand
TCCCCGGCCCATTCCCCCATCACCACGAAAACGAGTCTGGCCCCGCCGCTCACGCGGCGGGGCCAGAACCCCAAGATCTTCATAAGCCTTCTAGGTCGTGATCGTGCCAGTGGGCAGGTTCGGAAGCAGGTGCGGCCACCTGACGATCAACGGCGCCAGGAAGGAGGAGGTGTAGTCGCACTGATGATGACGCTACCCGGGGCGCAGCCTACGGGGCTCAGTCAGCGAATGGACGGACACGGATCCGCGTGACAATTTCGTGGCGCCGGGAAACACAGCTCCCCCATCCTGACGGAATGCCCGACATCATCACCTCGTGCCTTCAGTACAACGCCACAGCGGTACGCCCAGACTGGAAGGACCTCCCACAAGATGTTCGCCAGCTCATCACCCGACGCCTCGGAGGCTCAGTAGAGGCCGGGTGCAGCGCAGGGAGCGGATTTACCAGCGGCTTCGCCGCTGTACTCCGCGGGGCCTTCGGACCTCTGTTCGTCAAGGCGGTCAAGAGCCTCGACAACAGTGTGGTGGCCGACTCCTACCGCAGGGAAGCGTTGATCAACCAGGCGCTCCCGGCAGAGATTCCGGCGCCACGCCTGCAGTGGATTGAGGAGCACGACGGATGGGTCGTTCTCGGCATCGACGCTGTCCCCGGTGGCCGCATGCCCACCACACCGTGGGAGTCTGATGAGCTAACGGCCACTCTCGACGCGTACAGGATCACAGCAGAGGCACTCTCCACCCCACCCACAGCACTCCAGCATGTGGGCCTCAAGCCGGTGGGTGACGGCGGTGACTTCGCCGACTGGCGCAACCTCGCCCGAGGCGCCACGTCCACGAATGCCCTGCCTTCCTGGGTACCACTCGACCTACTGGACGTGCTGGCCAGCCTGGAAAGCGGATGGCGGGAGGCCGTCGCAGGCAATGCCGTCCTCCACCACGACCTACGACAGGACAACGTGCTGATCGATGCGTACGGCGCCGCGTGGATCTGCGACTGGAACTGGCCCTGCCTGGGGGCGAGCTGGTTCGACCTCGTCCTGCTCCTGGCCACCGCCTACGCCGACGGGCACGATGCCACCGCCCTGTTCACCCAGCACCCCACCGCCCGCGGAGTCGCCGACGAACAACTCGATGCGGCGCTCGCCGCTCTCTCCGGTTTCTTCCTCACCTCCGGCGGACAGCCCGCAGCAGACTGGTCACCGCATCTTCGCCAGCACCAGACGTGGTGTGGAGAGGTCACACTGCGATGGCTGGCTAACCGGCGTGGTTGGGCATTCTGACCTGGGGCCCACCCGTTCAGTGTTCGGCAGACAGCCCGCTCAGCTCAGGCCGAGGGCGGTGCTGTCAGGACACCGCTCGGGATCCACTTGCGCAACACGTCGGGTACCTCCACCGTGCCGTCGGCCCGCTGGTGCTGCTCCAGCAGCGCGGGCACAAGCCTGCTCGTGGCCAGACCTGAGCCGTTCAGCGTGTGGACGAACATCGACTTCCCCTGTTGCGGCCGGTAGCGGATGTTGCCACGCCTCGCCTGGTAGTCGCGGGCATTCGACACCGAGCTGACCTCGACGTACGCCTCGATGCTGGGCAGCCACACCTCGACGTCGTACGTCTTGGCCATCGCTGCGCTGGTGTCCCCGGCCGCGAGTCGCGTGATCCGATAGTGAAGGCCCAGTCCCTTTACCAAGTCCTCCGCTCTGCCGAGAAGCTCCTCGTGTGCGGCGTCCGAGGCGTCAGGGCGGGTGAACTGGAACAGCTCGACCTTGTTGAACTGGTGACCGCGCAGGGTCCCCCGCTCAGCCGTGCGGTAGCCGCCGGCCTCCTTGCGGTAGCACGGCGTGTACGCGACGTACTTCCGAGGCAGCTCCGTCTCGGGCAGCGTCTCGTCCCGATGCAGATTGACCAACGCTGTCTCCGCGGTCGGTAGCAGGAACCGCTCCGGACCGTGCTCCCCCTGCTCCAAGGCGAAGACCTCGTCCGCAAACTTGGGGAACTGGCCCGCCGTGTACCCGGCCGCGAAGGTCAGGATGTGCGGTGGCAACACGAACTCATAGCCGTCCCGCACATGTGCCTCCAGGAAGTGGTTCAGCAGCGCCCACTCCAGGAGCGCGCCGTCACCCCGGTAGACCCAGAAGCCGCTGCCGCCGAGCTTCGTGCCCCGCTCATAGTCGACCAAGCCCAGAGTCCGAGCGAGCTCCACATGGTCCCTGGGCGTGAAACCGAACTCCGGACGCTGGCCGGCTTCACGAATGACCTCGTTGTTCTCCTTGCCCCCGGCCAGCACGTCCGCGTCGGGTAGGTTCGGCAGCGGATCAAGGAAGACCTGACGCGCATGCTCCAGTTCGATGAGCCGCGCCCCGACGGCGGTCAGCTGCTCGCCCACGGCCGATGCTTCACCGTGCAGACTTGCCACGCCCTCGCCAACCCGCTGCCGTTTCGCGATCTCGCCCGAGATCCTCTTGCGCTCCCCACGGAGGCGTTCCATCTCAGCCCGCACCTGTCGGTAGTCGTCGTCCAGTCGAAGAAACTCGTCGAGGTCGACGTGGACCGCCCGCTTGGCTAGCGCCTGCTGGACACGGACTGGGTTCTGGCGAATCAGGGTGACATCGATCATCCTGCCGTGCTCCATTCGATCAGTCATCATGACGTGATCCCTTGGGAGCGCGGGCGAGAAGGGGCAACTCGCGGTGCCACCGCGCCTTCGCCACCAGCAGATGGTGGCCTCATTCAGACCCGGTCACGGGGATCAACCGGCGGGGCATTGGACCTTCCCTGAGGCCGTTCCTCCCCGCACTCGGGAGGGGATTCACCCTGGGGCGCGAGGCTGCCTTCCCAGCTGCCAGCAGCTCTCTCGGCTCGCGTGATCCCTGGCTACTCGTCTCCGTCAACGCGTTGCCAGGAAGGATAAGTACGCCGCGATCGCGTCCGCAATCGAGAAACGCTTCGGCGGCTCCCGCAGCGTCCAGGCTTCCCCTTTGCGCACGGCCACGGATGCCCAAGACGTCCTCGCCGTTGCTGCCATATCCTCCCCAGGTGGCAGCGACCAAGGTTGACTGGGCGTACGAACTGGCTGGCGAGCTGCTGAGTAGCAGCCTCCCGCGCAGGTGGGCACACTCGCAGGGCGTTGCCGCTTGCGCCCAGACGCTGGCGCCGCTGGCCGGTAACAGCGCCGAGGTGCTGGAAGCCGCTGCGGTGCTGCATGACATCGGCTACGCGCCCCCGCTCGTCTCTACCGGATTCCATCCGCTGGACGGAGCACGGTACCTCCGTGACGTGCACGGGGCGGATGGACGGGTTGTCCGCCTGGTCGCGAACCACTCGTATGCGCTGCTCGAAGCCGAGGAGCGTGGCCTCCGGACTGAGCTGGCCGACGAGTTCCCCCTCCTGGATGATCCGCTCCTCGTGGACGCGCTGGTCTACTGCGACATGACCACGACGCCGGACGGCCGACGGACGACGCCCCATGAGCGGCTGCGGGAGATCTTGGGCCGCTACGGCGAGGACAGCGTGGTCGGGCGTTTCATCCGCCGGGCCGCCCCGCACATCCACGCGAGTGTGGATCGGGTGCGGGCGGCAGCGGTCGAGGCCGGCGTGGAGCTGTAAGTCCGAGCGGTCAGCCGAGGTAGGGGTAAGCGCCAGTCAGGTAGTGGCCGATCTGCTCGTGCATGCTCGGGTGGATGTCGAGCTTGTCCAGGTCGTCCGGGTGAACCCAGCGCACGCCGTCGGCCTCCTCATTGACGGTGGGCTTGCCCCCTACGGGGCGGCCGATGTACACGGCCTCGTACTGCTGCCGGATCTCGCCGTCGGTGTACTCGATGATGTGCTCCGGGTTGGAGTAGACGCCGAGGAAGCCGGTGACCTCCGCGACGATGCCGGTCTCCTCCTCGCACTCGCGGACGGCGCACTGCGCCGGGCTCTCGCCGATGTCCTGGGCTCCTCCGGGCAGGGCCCACTGGCCGGTGTCGCGGCGTCGCTGGAGAAGGATGGCGCCTTCGTCGTTGACCACGAGCAGGTTGCTGGCGGGGATAAGGGTGTTGGCCTTGGGGGCCTTGGGGTCGTGGTAGTACTCGGTCCTGCCCACGGCAGTGCTACTCCTGTCTGTCGGGCGCCCAGGGGCGCGCGGATGCCCACACGGCCTCGAAGCTGTCGCCGTACCGCTGGAACCACTCCCCGCCGTCTATGTTGCGGAGCTGGAGTAGCGGGTTGGCGCTGGCCGGCTGGCCCCAGATGTGCGGGTTGACCATGAGGTGGTCGTCGTAAGGGTGAACATGGACGAACGATGGCACTCCGGTCTGACAATCGGGGCGAGATCGTGGAACGCATCGTCTGGGCAGGCAAGATGGCACTGCTGGTGGGGATTACGGGTTCTGTCGCCGCTGTCGTCACGTACTGCCGTCACGGTCCGAACCCCTCAGCGCACCGGCAAACACAGCAGCATGAAGCCCGCCCTTCCCGAAATCGGGGAGGCCGGGCTTCATGCGTCGAATGAAGGACGGACACCGGCGTTCAGCCAGCCGGGGCGCGCAGGAGCCGGTCCCGCGTGCTCGCCGGCAGCACCCGGCGCAGGACCGGTGCGGTCGAGCTGAGCGAGGCGGCGAACGCGGCGACCAGGTCGTGCGGGACGCTGGCTGCGAAGGACGCCGCCCACAGGCACTGCGTGCCCAGCGCGGGCTCGGCCCATGCCTGCCATCCGGCCGGTCCCGCAGCGTCGGCCTCGGCGACCAGGGTGCGCGGGTCGGCGTCCTGGATGAGCGGCGGCACCTTGCCAAGGCTGATGTGCGAGGTGAACGTCGGGTCCGTCGCTGCCGCCTGGGGCTGGTCGATGTCGCGGAGCCAGCCGTGTGCGGCGACGGTGTCGAGGACCAGCTCGGGGCCGGCGAGCGGCAGGGCGGGCTGGTCGCGGGCGTCGAGCGCGACGAGGAAGTCGGTCACGGCCTCGCCGGGGACGTCGGGGGTGAAGTAGGCCGACCACTGGGCGAGCGGGTTGTTCGTGTCCGCACGGGCGGAGATCTGCCAGGCGATCGGCAAGTCGCCCAGGTGGAACGGCTCGTCCGCCAGGCTCCACTGCGCCTGAGGTTCCCCCGCTGCGCGGGAGTGGCTGACTAGCAGGTCAGGGCGGGTTGACGTGGTTTCAGGTTCACTGGTTCGGTCGCTGCCTGGCTGGC